>CAZKVP010000004.1:36202-48504 GCA_964556215.1 uncultured Phycisphaeraceae bacterium | reverse complement strand
CCTCCCAGCGGGCGAGCATTTGGGGTTCGGTCTGGGTGGGGTCGTAGGCGGGGGGGAGATCGGCCATGGGGGAATGCGCTGGCGTGGAAAATGAAAAGATTCTGGGAGCGCGGATTTTACCGGAATAAAAGCCCCCCGCCGCAAGCCAAAGGCTTGCGGCGGGGGGCTTTTATTCCGGTTCTGACGCGCTGCTTACTTGATGCGGAACACGGCGATGATGGTCATCAACAGCGCCATGGTCCAGCCGGCAATGGCCCACCAGAAAATGATCGGTTGGCCCATCACCAACTTGGGGCCTTTGGCTTTTTCCTTGAAGAAGGCGGCGGCTTCTTCCTCGAGGGTCAGGGGCACCAATTGGGCCGACCCATCGGAGAGTTCCGGCGGGGCATCAATGGCGGCCAAGGCATCGATGGTGAAGGCGCGCCGGGCAATGATGGGTGGTTCCCCGCGCTGCACTGCTTGCAGGTCGGCGATCAAATCCTCCGCGTTGCCGTAGCGGGCATCCTGGTTTTTGGCCATGCAGACTTCGATGATGTCCGACAGGCCGGATGAAATCTGCTTGTTCAGGCGGCACGGCGATTCCACCGGTTCATTGAGGTGCTTTTGGATCATCTCCACGGCGGTGGAGGCCGGGAACGGAACCCGCCCGGTCACCATGTGGAACAGGGTGGCGCCGAAGGAATAGAGGTCGGCCCGGTTGTCAAGCACCACCCCTGGTTTGGCCTGTTCCGGCGCCAGATAGGCCGGGGTGCCGTAGATCTTGCCCCGTTCATCCTCGCCAGCTCCGGTGGAGAGGACCGCCAGCCCCATGTCGGCCAGTTTGGGTTCCCCGCGGCTGGTGAGCATGATGTTCTTGGGCTTCACGTCGCGGTGGATCAGGCCGACCTGGTGGGCGTGGCCCAGGGCATCGGCGATCAAAAGCGCGATGCGCAGGGCGTCGGCCTCGCTGTAGGCGCCCTGCTTGAGGATCACATCGTGCACGGTGGTGCCGTCGATGTATTCCATCACGAAGTAGTGCTGGTGGCCGGCGATGCCTTCGTCGTAGGCCTGCACGATGTTGGGGTGGTTGAGCTTGGCGGCGATTTTGCCTTCTTCGGCGAAGCGGCGCACAAACTCGGGGTCTTCGCTGTATTTTTGCGGCAGCACTTTGATGGCCACCACGCGGTCCAAACTCAGTTGCTTGCCCTTGAACACCGAGGCCATGGCGCCGGCGCCCAAAAAGCCCAGCACTTCATAGCCGGGGATGCGGATGTTCTGGCTTTGGCGGTACTGCATTTCCGCGCGCAGGGTGTCGTAGTCCTCATGCTTGAGGGAACCCTCGTCCAGCATGATCTTGATGGGGTTGGCCTTGCTGATTTTGCCTTGGGCCACCGCCGCGCGGACCTGGTCGGCGGTCACGAAGCCGCGCGAAATCAGCAGTTCGGACAGGGAGTCGGGACGCTCGGTTTTTTTTGGCGTCCCGGAAGAGGAGGTGCCGGACGAGCCGCTGAGGGTTCCGCCCAAGGTGCCGCCTATCGAAGTGACGGCATCTTCCGCAGTTGTGCCGGAGGCGCCAAGCGAGGAGGACAGGATGGCCGAGGATGAAGTCGAAGCCGGCGGCACGCTTTGGGGCGGCAGTTCGGGCGCAGTATCCGGCGGGCGCTGTTCGGGGGGAGTGGGTGCGGTGGCGTCAGACATGGCGGGACGGGGGAGGGGTGATCCAGTTTGATTCATGGATGCCAAGAAGGAACAGGATAGCATCCAATGGCAACTTGTCCATACGGCAGCGGGCGACCGCTTGCACCTTGGGCTTGGCATGATAGGCGATGCCAAGGCCGGCGACCGACAGCATGGGCAGGTCGTTGGCGCCGTCGCCGACGGCCAGGGTGTACTCGAGGGGGATGTTCAGGCGCTTGGCGACTTCTTCCAACTTGTGTTTTTTGAACTGCGCGTCCACGATGCGGCCGGTCAGGTTGCCGGTCAATTTGCCGTCCGCCACGTCCAGGGTATTGGAATGGAACTCATCCATTCCCAACCGGTTGGATATTTTTTCCGCGAACACGTCAAAGCCTCCGGAGACCAGCACGGTGTACACGCCGCGGGCTTTGAGGGTGGCGATCAGGGTGGGGGCGCCCTCCATCAGGCGCAATTTGGCGTTGATTTTGGCGAACACCGAGTCAGGCAGGCCCTCCAGGGTTTTCACCCGGTGGCGCAGGGCGGTGGCAAAGTCCATGTTGCCCTGCATGGCTTTTTCAGTGATTTCCGCCACCTGTTCGCGCACATGCGCGCCGGCCTCGCCGGCCAATTCGTCGATGCACTCGTGCGGGATGAGGGTGGAATCCATGTCGAAGCAGGCGAGTTTGATGTCGCGCAAAAATTCTTCGGATGAAAGCCAATTGAGATCGGCATGCAGTTTGGAGGAAAGTTCCAGGAGCGCCGGATTCATCGCTTCGGGATGCTTGGGCGCGCCTTCAAAAGCCAGCACGGCGCAGTCGCGGGTGCCGGGTGAGATTGAGAGCGAGGAAACCTTCGCCAAAGCCAGACCCTGGGGTTCCATGGCGGCGCACGCGGCGCCGATGTGGGCATCGCATACTTTTGGGGCGGTGATCAGGATGAGGGTGCGGTTCATGCTCAGCGCTTCCTTTGCTTGAAGCGCGGGGCGGCCGGGGTTTGCGGGGCCATCAAGCCCTTGAGCCCGCCGGACTGGGCCATTTTCATCAGTTGCTTCTGGTCCATGCCGGCCAAGGCATCCATGCGGCCGCCGCGGCCCATGCTGCCCATCATCTGGGTCATCATTTTCATCTGCTCGAAGCCCTTGATGAGCTTGGAGACATCCTCCTGCTTCATGCCGGCGCCCTTGGCGATGCGGCGGCGGCGTGCGTTGTCGAGCAGGTCGGGATTTTTGCGCTCGGCGGGGGTCATGGCCCGGACGATGGCCATCTGGCGGTCGATGTCCTTCTCGTTGATGTTGAGATCCTTGATCTTGCCGCCGATGCCCGGCAGCATGCCGAGCATGCTTTTCATCGGGCCCATTTTGCGCATCTTCTGCATGTTGTCGAGGAAGTCGTTGAGATCCATTTTGCCCGACAGCATCTTCTCCTCCATCGCGGCCATTTCGGCTTCGCTCACCTGCTCTTGGGCTTTTTCAACCAAGGACACCACATCGCCCATGCCCAAAATGCGGCCGGCGGCGCGCTGGGCGTGGAAGATTTCCAGTGCGTCCAACTTTTCGCCGGTGCCCACGAACACCAACTTGCGCCCGGTGACTTCGCGCACCGAGAGTGCCGCGCCGCCGCGGGTGTCGGAGTCGAATTTGGTCAGGATGACGCCGTCCAACTCCAGTTGCGCGTCGAAGGCCTTGGCCGACTTCACCGCGTCCTGGCCGGTCATGGCATCCAAAGCCAGGAAGATGTGGTGCGGCCGGGTGGCTTGCGCGACCTGCTTCAATTCACCCATCAAATCGTCGTTGATGTGCAGGCGGCCGGCGGTGTCGAGCAGCAGCACATCGGCTTTTTGTTCGCGGGCGAAGGCCAGCGCGCGCTTGGCGACATCCACCGCCACGCCCACGGCCTGGCCGTAGGCGGCGCACTTGTCGGGCTCGCCGTAGAAGGACACTTTGCCCAAGCCGTCGGGCATGGCCGCGACCTGCTCGGCCAGGATCTGCAACTGGGTGACGGCGGCGGGGCGCTGCAAGTCGACGGCGGCCATCACCACGCGTTTGCCTTTTTTGGCCAGGTGCAGGGCGAGTTTGCCGCAGGTGGTGGTTTTGCCGGAGCCTTGCAAACCGGCCAGCATGACCACGCACGGTCCGGGGATGATGGACAAAATCGGATCGGGCGCCGACGATTTGCCGGCATCCGATGCGGCCACCGCCTCGTCGCCGCCGAGCATGCGCACCAGTTCGTCGTACACCGCCTTGATGAACTCCTGGCCCGGCTTGACGCCTTGGGTCACTTCCTGGCCGACAAATTTTTGCGCCACCCGGGCGCAAAAGGCTTCGGTCACTTCATAGGCCACATCGGCCTCCAGCAAGGCTGAGCGCACCTCCGCCAGGGCGTCCTTGATGTTGGATTCCGACAACTTGGCGTTGCCGGAGAGGCGGCGCAGGACGCCTTCGAGTTTTTCAGAGAGGGTTGAGAACATGGGACCTTGCTTTTGGGAAAGAAGCAGGGTCAGGCTTTGATCGGGGCGGCAATGATAGCAGGGCAAAAGCGGCATTCGGCGTCATGGGAGCCGGCCGCTTTGAAAAAGCTAGGTTCGCCAAAGGGGCGGCCGTATACTGGCATGCGTCCGCTTCATTCCTCTTTGCTTCTTGCTGTTATGTCAAAAGTCCACGCCGATCCCGCCGAGTTGCGCCGCTTCGCCCACGACTTGGCGCGGTTTTCCGGCGACATGCGCACCATGCTCGCGGCGATGAACGCCCGCATGCACGCATTGGAGCAGGCCTGGCAGGACCAGGAGCAGCGCAAATTCTCCGCCGGGTTCGAGGAAACCACCCGCGCCATGGCCAAATTCCTGGCGGCCACCGAGGAGCATGCCCGCTTCGTGGCCAAAAAGGCCGAACTGATCGAGGCCTATCTGCGCGCCCAATAGGCTTGGGGTGGCAGTGGATTCATGCGCATGTTTCTTGGGAACCTTTCATGGCCAATGCCCGCGTCACTTCCATCCAAGCCGTCCGTGATTTGCGCCCCGCACTGGTGCATTTCGCGCAGGATGTGGCGCGGGCGCTTGGCGAGGCCGATGCCGGCATTGCGCGCGCCATCGGGCAGGTTGAATCCGACCTGCCGGCCCGCTGGACGCGCGAGTTGGCGCGCCGGCGAGAGCAGCTGGCGCGGGCCAAGGATGCCTGGCGCGCCAAAACCATGTTCAAGGATTCTTCCGGCAAGCCGCCTTCGGCGGTGGATGAGCGGGTTGAGGTCGAGCGCTGGACGCGCCAGGTGGAGGAAGCGCAGGGCAAGCTCGAAGCCTGCCGCCGCTGGCGGTCGGCTTTGGCCCAGCATCAGGAGCAGTTCCGCGCCAAGGTGCGTTCCGCCCGCGACCTCTCGCCGATGATGACCGAGCTGGCCGTCCACGAATTGGACCGTTTGATGGCGGCCATTGAGGGCTACTTGGCGTTGCAGGGGCCTGCCGGCGGCGCCGCTTCTTCAGGAGGCACCCCGTGAGCATCACCTCCAGCGCCGCCGGTTTGGCCCAATCCCGCCGGGATTTGTTCATCCATTGGCAGGCCGTCAGCCAAATCTGGCAGGATGAACGGGCGAAAAACTTCCACCGCGACTATCTTGAGCCGGTGGATCCGGCGGTGCGCCGCGCCTGCGACGCCATCACCGAAATGTCGGCCATCCTTGAGCGCGCCATGCGCGAATGCGGGTGAGGCCGGTCCGAATGTCCGCCCTGCGGCCGCTTTCTTCGTTTCCCCTGCGTCACCCATCCCCTTATGAGCGCCATTCCCCCGCCGCCCGCCGCCGAAAACCTGCCCGAGCTTCAGCGCGGGGCCTTGCACGATTTGCTGACCCTGGCGCGGGCGTGCAGCAGCCATCAGGCCGAAGCCGAGGCCGCCTTTGACACAGTGGTCAGGGGGCTGGAGGAAAAGCGCAAATCAAACCTTTTGCGCCTGGACAAGACGTATGCGCAGAAATCCCGGCAGATCCGCGAGAAATCAACGGCGGCGCAGGCGGCGGCGCAGGCGCAGGCGAAGGAGTGGGAGGCTTCCGTCGCGGCCAGGCATGCCGCGGACAAACAGGCGCTGAAGGCGAAGGTTGCGCAGGCGCAGGCGCAGTTGCAGGCGCAACTGCGCAATGAAATCTGCGATTTCTCCGGATTGTGGGAGGCGGTGCGCACCACATCGCAACGGACCCTGGCCGACGACCGGCAGAAACTGACCCAGCGCAGGGACGTCGTGGCCGCCTGCCGGGAGCGGGTGGACAGGCGGGCATTGTTTGTCACCGGGAAAATCCCGGTCGGCGACGAATTCGCCGTCCAGGCGGGTTCCTTGGAACCGTATGACGAGGCGGCCGCGCGGATGGAGAAAGCATGCCGGGATTTGGAGCGGGTTTCGCGCGCGTCCTGGATTGACAACGGCGGCAATTGGGTGGGCATCCTGCTGGCTGCAATCGCGGCTGGCGCGGGGGGATTCTTCGGGCTGGTGTCCGCGCCGGCGCCGGTGACGGTGGCGGGGTTGACCGGCGCACCGTTGGCCGCTGCGGCCGGGGGGGCGGCGGCGGTGCTGGCGGGGACGGCGGTGTTTGCCTTCGCCCGCTCCCGTGGCAAACGGCGCCGGCGCCGGACCTTGTCCGCCCTGGGACCGGCGCTGGCGGCGGTGAGCGCCGCGGCGGCCTGCGCCGAGCACGAATTTCACCGGATAGAAAAAAAACAGACCGCCATTCTGGAGGAATCCGGCGCCCGGCACCTTACGGAGTTGGAGTGCGTCAAACAGCGCTTTGCCCCCATGCAGGCCAAGGCCCAGGAAGAGGCGGCTCACCGCGAGGCGGCCCTGGACGCGCAATGCAGGCGCGAGCTGCTGGAGACCAAGCGGCGGTTGGAGGCCGCGCTCAAGTCCCACGCCGCCGAGCTGGGTCGCGCCGATGCCAGGGAAGCCCAGGGAAAGAGCCTGTCCATGCGCATGGGGCGAGGTTTGGTCCACCGCCGGGCCAAGGCCGAGGCCGCCCGCTTTGCGGCGTTGGGCGCCGTCAAGACCCGCTGGGCCGACGGTTGCGCACGCATTGAGCACATGATCAGCAGTTTGTCGAAATTGAATTCCACCGCTCTGCTCGATTGGTCCAGCACCCATTGGGCCGCTTGGCGCCCATCGGCCACGGCGGCTTCGTGCTACCGCTTGGGCAAGCTGAGGCTGGAAGGCCAGTTGGTGGGGGCGACCGCCGACTTTCATTTGGAGTTGCCAAGCCAAGTGGCGGTGCCGGCCTTGATGCCCACCAGTGGCAGTTTGTTTTTGGAGCATGACCATGCCGGCCGGCCGGCGGCGCTGGATCTGCTGCGCACCGCGTTGGCCCGCCTGTTATTGGCCGTGCCGCCCGGCGCAGTGCGTTTGACCATGATTGATCCGGTGGGGTTGGGTGAAGGTTTTGCCGGCTTCATGCATTTGGCCGAGTCCGAGGTGGATTTGGTCGGCGGCCGCATTTGGACCGCACCGGAGGATATTGACCGCAAATTGGGCGACCTGACCGACCACATGGAAAATGTGATCCAGAAGTATTTGCGCAATGCCTATGACTCCATTGAGCAATACAACGCCCAGGCCGGCGAATTGGCGGAGCCTTACCGGGTGTTGGTCATTTCCGACTTCCCCACCGCTTTTTCGCAGACGGCGTTGGAGAAACTGATGGCCATCGTGCAGACCGGCGCGCGCTGCGGGGTGCATGTGCTGATGGCCTGCGATTTGCGGCAATCGTCTTTCCCTGAGCCGCTGCGCGACGCTTTGAAAAAAGTCAGGGACGGCGGCGGCGCCTGGTTTCAATGCGTGGAGGGGAAAATCCATTGGCGCGACGAGTTGTATGGACGCTTCCCCTTTTTGCCCGATGGCATGCCCGATGAAAAACTGCTGACCGGCTTGCTGACCACGCTTGCCGCCGAGGCCGGCCGCTGCCAGCGGGTGGAAGTGCCGTTTGCCACCATCACGCCCGGCGAAAGCGAAGTGTGGAGTCGCAGCGCAGCCGCCGGGTTGCGCATCCCGGTGGGGCGCAGCGGGGTCTCGCGCGTGCAGGAGTTCGACTTGGGGCGCGGCACCCGTCAGCATGCTTTGGTGGCGGGCAAAACCGGCTCCGGCAAGTCATCGCTGCTCAATGCCATCATCACCAATCTGGCCCTGTGGTATGCGCCGGATGAGGCGCAAGTGCTGTTGATCGATTTCAAAAAGGGCATTGAATTCAAAGCCTATGCCCGCCACAAACTGCCGCATGCGCAGGCGGTGGCCATTGAGTCGGATTTGGAATTCGGCCTGTCGGTGCTGCGCCAGCTCGATGGCGAGATGGAAAAACGCGGCGACCTGTTCCGCGCGGCGGGGGTGCAGGATTTGGCCGGTTACCGCCACGTGGCGCCCAAGACCGACGCCAAATTGCCGCGCCTGCTGCTGGTGATTGACGAGTTCCAGGAATTTTTCACCAAGGACGACAAACTTTCACAGGACGCCGGCGCGTTGCTCGACCGCATCGCCCGCCAGGGCCGCGCTTTTGGCATCCACATGCTGCTGGGTTCGCAAACCTTGGGCGGGGGGGCTTCCATTCCGCGCTCGACTTTGGGGCAGATGGCGGTGCGCATCGCTTTGCAATGCGACGAGGCGGATGCGCAACTGATCCTTTCCGACACCAACACTGCCGCGCGCCTCTTGTCGCGGCCGGGCGAGGCGATTTACAACGATGCTGCCGGACGGGTGGAGGCCAATGCCCCCTTCCAGGTCGCGTGGCTTTCCGATGAGGTGCGTGACGCCAGTTTGATGCGGGTGATGGCCAAGGCCGGGGAAATGGGCCTGAAGCTGCCCGGCCCGATCGTCTTTGAAGGCGGTGCGCAGGCCGATCTTTCCGGCAACGCGGCCTTGCGGCAGGTGCTTGACAATCCGCCGCTGGCGATCCCGGCCAGAATCAAACTCTGGCTTGGCTCGCCGGTCGCCATCAAAGAAGCCACCCATGTGGCGCTTGGCCGCTCGGCAGGCGAGAACTTGCTGGTGGCCGGGCCCAACGATGAGGCCGCCACCGGGGTGATGGCCGCTGCCCTGCTTGGTGCGGCAGCGCAGGCGCCGCAAGCCTCTTTTGTCGTGTTGGATGGAACACCCGATGATTCATCTTTTGCCGGCGCCTTGCAACGCACCTTGCAGGCGGTGGGGGCCGTGGCGAAATTCCCGGCCTTGCGCGAGGTGGAAAGCGCTTTGCTGGCATGGCACGGCGAACTCAAGCGGCGCTTGGAACAAGGCGCCGAGGCTGCCTCGCCGTGCTTCCTGGTCATCCATGGTTTGCAGCGTTACCGTGTTTTGCGCAAAAGCGACAGTGGTTATTCCTTCAGCATGGATGCCACGGACAAGCCGGCGGCCGCCGACAAACTGCTGGCCGACATCCTCAAGGACGGTCCGATGGTGGGCATGCACGCCTTGGTGTGGGCCGACACCCATGCCACGTTTGACCGCTGCTTTGAGCGCAACATGCTGCGTGAATTCGACCATCGCCTGCTGCTCCAACTCAGCGCCGCCGATTCGAGCAATCTGATGGATGCCAATGATGCCGCCGTTTTGGGCCCCAACCGCGCCTTGCTGTTCAGTGAAGAGCGGGGGGTGAAGGAAAAATGCCTGCCGTACCGGGTGCCCAGGGTGGATTGGTTGGCGGGATTGAGAAAATGACCGCGTGCCGGCCGGCGTACGGAGGCGGAAAATAAAAGCGCGCCGGCCCGGATCGGGCCGGACTTGCCTTTATCCGGGATAATTGCCGCATGCCCCTATTCGCCGCCCCGGATTCACGCGCCAGCGACCCCATCCCCGTCAGTGCCTTGGCCGGCATGATTGCCGAGGCGGTGGCCGGCGGCCTGCCGCAACGCATCGTGGTGCAGGGTGAGGTGTCAAATTTCTCCAACCGCCGCCACTGGTACTTCACGCTCAAGGATGCACAGGCGCAAGTGCGCGCCGTGATGTGGGAATCCAAGGCGCGCGGCGTGCCGTTCCCCATGCGCGACGGTTTGTCGGTGCTCGCCACCGGCCGGGTGGAGTTCTGGCCGCAAGGCGGCAGCGTGCAGTTTTATGTGGACAGCTTGGAACCGGCAGGCATGGGCGCGCTGGAGATGGAATTGCGCCGCCGCCTGGCCCACTACAAGGGCTTGGGTTATTTCGACGCCGAAAACAAAAAGCCCCTGCCCGAAGTACCGCGCGCCATTGCGGTGGTCACCAGCCGCAAGGCTGCCGCGCTGCAGGATGTGATCAACACCGCGCAAAAACGGTGGAAGGGATGCCGCCTGTTTTTGGTGGATGTGCGCGTGCAGGGCGAAGGGGCCAAGGATGAAATCGCCAGGGCCCTAAACGCCCTTTCCCGCCAAGGCGAAAAACTGGGCATTGACGCCGTATTGCTTACCCGTGGCGGCGGCTCCATCGAGGATTTGTGGGCTTTCAACGAGCCGGAAGTGGTGGAGGCGGTCCATGCCTGCGCCCTGCCCATCGTCTGTGCCATCGGCCATGAAACCGACACCACCCTGGCCGAATTGGCCGCCGACTTGCGCTGTGCCACGCCCACCCAGGCGGCGATGACGCTGATTCCCGATGAAAGCGCTTTGCGCCAGCGTTATGAACCCTTGGGCGACCGTTTGCGCCTAAGCGCCCAGCGCTGCGTGCAGGGCGGGCGGTCGCGCTTGGCGGGCTGCGCGCGCCAACCGATCTTCCGCGACCCGCGCGGAGCGTTGGAGCCGGCCAGGCGCAAGTTGGAGGCCCTGGCCAGCCGCCCGTTTTTCACCCGGCCGGAGCGGTTGGTGCAGGAGCGTCGTTTGATGCTCGATGCCTTGGCCAAGCGTTTGGCCTCGCTGTCGCCCCAAGGCGTGCTCAATCGTGGTTTTTCCTACACCGTGACGGCGGATGGAAAACTGTTGCGTCACGCCGGCGAGGCGGTGCCGGGCATGGGCTTGGTGACGCATTTGGCTGACGGACAGGTGAAGAGCGTGGTGGGAGACGGGAATGCCGGGCAGGCGCAAGTTGCGCCCCCCAAACGCCGGAAGGCGAAAGGGCCGGAGGCTGGCGGGTTGTTTGGGTAAAAACCCCGTATCATTTGCACCCCATGCAACTCACCCATCCCGCCCTGCCGCTCCTCAAAGAAGCCTTCCCCGGCGTCGCCTTGTTCGCCACCGAATTTCGTGGCGATACCACCTTGGTGGTGCCGGCGCAATCTCTGCACGCCGTACTGGCCTTTCTTAAGACCCACGCCGATTGCGCCTATGACTTTCTCTGTGACATTGCCGGGGTGGATTATTTGAATTATCCCAAAGCCCGCACCGGCGGCCCGGAAGGCCGTTTCGGCGTGGTCTACATGCTCGACACCACCGGCCACGCCGGCGGCAAAGAGTTCCCCCGCCTGCGCGTCAAAGTGCTGCTGGATCCCACGCTTGATACCCTGGGTGTTGCCAACGATCCCGCATTGCACCTGCCCACCGCCACCGACCTGTGGCCCGGCGCCGAGTGGCTGGAGCGCGAAGTGTTCGACATGCTGGGCATCCGTTTCGACGGCCACCCGGATTTGCGCCGCATTTTGACTTGGGAAGAATTCCCGGCCCACCCCTTGCGCAAGGATTACCCGGTCAAGGGGCGCGGCGAGCGGGAAAATTATCTGGTGATTGAGCGGGAATCGGCGTAAGGGAGAGCGGTCCCCCGCGATTGTGTGGCTACAATCCATCCACCACTTAAAGGGGTTCCATCATGTCCACCATCACCATCGGCGTCAATGAGGCCCGCGCTCATTTTTCAGATTACATCGCCCGCGCCCTGCGCGGCGACCGGGTTTCCGTCACCAAGAACGGGCGGGTCGTGGCGCAAATTGCGCCTCCTGATGAGACTGGAGAGAGTGCGCGCGTTGAAAAAGCCCGCAAGGCCGTGGAGGCATGGAAAGCGCACCAAGCCAAGGCCAAACTGACTTTGGGAGGCCTTTCGGTCAAAGCGCTGCGGGATGAGGGTCGGCCATGAATAGCCTTGTTTTGGATTGCTCCATGACGATGGCGTGGTGCTTTGACGATGAAGCCACTGCGGCCACCCGTGCGCTGTTCGATGAGGTTCAAGGCATCACGCTGAGGGTTCCCGCCCATTGGCGGTTGGAAGTTGGAAATGTGCTCGCACTTTCCGAGCGCAAGGGAATTCCTTTGGCCACACTCGACAAGGAATTGCGCCGATCCGCCAAAAAACTGGGTGTGAAGGTTGTGGGGTGATTGCCCATGCGCCTAGACCTCACCGTCCAACAAATCCTCGCCTCCTCCCGCAACGAAGCCATGCGCCTGATTACGGCCGGGCTGGTGCGCGTCAACGGCCGCGTCTGCGACGACAAGGGCCGCATGGTGGTGGCCGGCGACAAAGTCGAGGTGCAGGCGCTTGATGCCCAGCGGGTCTTGCCGCAGCCGGAGATGGAGTTGACCTTGCTGGCCCGTGGCGACGGTTGGATCGTGGTAGACAAGCCGGCTGGCATGCCGGTGCATCCGCTACGCCCCGGCGAGACGGGCACGGTGCTCAACGCCGTGGTGGCGTGTTTTCCCGAGATCCAGGGCGTGGGCGAAGAAGGCGGTCTGCGCAGTGGCGTGGTGCACCGGCTGGATGTGGAGACTTCCGGCTGTCTGGCTTTCGCGTTGACGGACGAAGCATGGCG
>CAZKVP010000004.1:22307-36102 GCA_964556215.1 uncultured Phycisphaeraceae bacterium | reverse complement strand
TGGATGTGGAGACTTCCGGCTGTCTGGCTTTCGCGTTGACGGACGAAGCATGGCGCAACTTGCGCTTGGCCTTCTCCAGCCACACGATGAAGAAAACCTATGTGGCCGAGGTGTCCGGCATCCTTAAAAAGGACGATACGGCGCGGCTCAATCTGGTCATCCGCCGCCACCATCCGGCCTTCGTGTGTGCGGCCGAGCCAGGCGAAAAGGGGGCGCGGCTGTGCGGCATGAGTTGGAAGATTCTGGAGAAACGCCGCCATTCTACGCTGGTTGAGGTGGATTTGGAGACGGGCTTCCTGCACCAGATCCGTGCGACCTTCGCGCACCTGGGCCATCCGTTGCTCGGCGACGCGTATTACGGCGGGCCGCCGGCGGACCGGTTGAGGCTGCATGCGTGGAAGTTGGCGTGTGACGGGGTGGGGATGCAGGCTGGAGGGTCGGCTTTAGCCGACCTTGGCTTTGGGACATAAAAAAATAACTGGCGGGCGGATACTTTCCGTCAGCCAGTTGCTTGTGGTGTGGGGATATCCAACCGGTCGGCTGAAGCCGACCCTCCTTTACTGCGCCGCGATCGCATGGGCGGTGGCCAACAATTCATCGGTGCATTGCGGATCCACCGCGCGGCAGGTTTCGGTGAGTTTCTCCGCCCACCCCTTCAGTTGCGCCTGCCATTCCAGTTTGAGCACGCCGTGGGGCGTGACCTGCTGGAATTCCTCGCACAACAAAATCAGCCGCATGCAGTGGCGGAAGATGTTGCCTTCCTGCCGCGAAAGTTCCTTGGCGGAAATGTATTTGTGGAAGTCGCCGCCAAAGTCGTAAAGCAATGGCCCGGCGCACCAGACTGGCACCGTGATCAGGTCCTGCGCATGCGGCACGCTGGCGTGGAACAGCAGGGCCATCTTCTCGGCCAACGGCGGCGCGTAGCGGCGCAATTCCGGCGGCACCCAAGGGTCGCCATCCTTGGGCGGCGGCGGATACAGCGCCTCATGCGACAAGATGCCGCGGGTGAGGATGGCCGGGTCCACGATTTCTTTGGCCAAGGGGCCCGGTGGCAACCATTCCGGTTGCGGCACGCGGCAATGGCGCAGCAGCCCTTTGGGGAATTCCAGCAGTGATTCCAAAATCTGCAGGCGCTCGCGCTCGTCGGCCTGGCCCAGGTAATCCAGCAACCAGGCGCCGTACAGCGGATGGGTGGCGCGGAAGGTGAGCAGGGTTTTGAGCTTCGGGGTGGGGGTGGCGGAGAGGGGTTCGTAGAGGGGCGCGGGCAGTGCACCCAAAGTTCCGGGAGCGCCGGCATCTTTGCCGGCCGGGGCGGTGGGCATCCTGCCCACGGCAGGTTTGGTCGTTGGCGCCAATTTCTTGGGCGCAACTGCGATGCCGGTGCCGAAAGTGAAGGCAGGCAGGGGGGCTGGTTCATCTGCCGAGCCGGCGGGGACGCCGGCGCTCCCGGCCGACAAGGATGTCGGCGCTCCCGGCGGTGCCGGCTCCAGCACCACATAATTACCCTCATGCAGGGTGGTCAGCATTTTCACCAGATCTTCCTGCGCCGCGCGCAGGAGGTGTTCGGGCATCAGGCGTTTTTTGACGGTGGTTTTCAGCAGCGACACATCCGAATAGGCGTCGAGCAGGTAGGCCAACAGGCGCCAGGGCAGGCGGCCTTTGCTTTCCAATTTGGCGGGTTCGGCTTCCTGCAGTTTCTTGAATTGCGCCTCATTCCAATAGACGAAGCCTTCGCGCCGCTTGGGCGCTTTTTTGATCAACGCTTTGCGCTTTTTCATCATCACCGGGTCTTTGTTGGACTCTGGGATTTGCGCCACCTTTTCCAAGTGGCGGGCGATTTCCACATCGTCTTGGTGGGCGACGGCATAGACGAAGCCTTGGGTGTCGAATTGCGGCCGCCCCGCCCGGCCGAACATCTGGTGGGCGCTGCTGGGGTCGATCAACTTGCGCTTGGTGGGCGGGCCTTTGACCAGCGAGGCCAGCACCACGCTCCTGGCCGGCAGGTTCATGCCGGCGGCCAGGGTTTCGGTGCAGACGCAGACGGAGAGCAATTTGTCTTGAAACAAATCCTCCACCAGTTTTTTCCAGTGCGGGAGCAAGCCGGCATGGTGCACGCCCACGCCGCGTTGCAATAGGCGCTTCATTTTTGGGCCGATGCCTTTGGAAAAATCCACCTCTTCCAGGCGTTTGGCCAATTCCTCGAACTGGCCGTCTTTGAGCAGGTCTTTGCCGCGCAGTTCTTCGGCGGTGTCCCAGCAGGCTTCGCGGTCGAAGCAAAACACCAGGGCCGGGGTGCGCGCGGTGGCGTCGTTGCCTTCCAGCGTGCCTTTGGCCATGTCGGTGAGCAGTTCCGACAGATAAAGGTCATTGACCCACTGAAAGGTGAGGGGCACGCGCCGCTCACCGGTCTGCACCAGTGCGATGTCGCGGTCGTGGGCGGTGCGCAGCCAGGAGCAGAAAGGGTAGGCATTGCCCACCGTGGCCGACAGCAGCATCACCCGCACATGGGGCGGCAGCAGCGTGAGCGAGAGTTCCCACACCATGCCGCGGTCGGGCTCGCTGAACCAGTGGAATTCATCCATCACCACCGATTCGGTGGTGTTGAAGTCATCTTCCTGGCCTTGGTGCAGCAGGCGGTTGAGCAAAATTTCCGCCACCACCACCAGCACCCGGGCGTGCGGATTGACGCTGCGGTTGCCCGTCACCAAGCCCACAAATTCGCGTGGGAAGCCCCATTTTTCCGCCTTGTCCTGCAGTTCAGCGAATTTTTGTTCGGTGAGCGCGATCAGCGGCGTGGTGTAGTAGCAGCGTCGCCCGGTATGGAGGGCTTCAAAGCAGGCGGCTTCGGCCACCAGCGTCTTGCCGGTGCCGGTGGGGGCGGAAAGCAGGATGCCGCCCTTGGCGCCGGTTTCCTGGCCGGAAAACCAGGCTTCAATGGCCTGCTCCTGCACCGGATACGGCGGATGGGGCAAGGCATCAAGGTAGGCAAGCAAAAGGTCGGCGGGGTCTTGGGGCATGGGGGGAGTGTAGGGGGTGGCGCCAAAACGGCGTTTAAGTACCTACAATCCCCGCCCCATGATGAATCACACCGCATCCCTCGTTTCTGACGCCAAATTTTTGTTCCCTGCCATCGATCTGCGTGGTGGCAAAGTGGTACGCCTGTACAAGGGTGACTATGCGCAAGAAACCACCTATGGTTCCGATCCGGTGGCGCAGGCCAAAGTATTCGAGGCGGCCGGCGCCACTTGGCTGCACGTGGTGGATTTGGACGGCGCCAAGAGCGGCAAACTGGAGCATCTGGAAGTGATCCGCGCCATCTGCCGTGAAACCAAACTCAAGGTGGAGGTCGGCGGCGGCGTGCGTTCCACCGAGGCGGTGAACCAGTTGCTCTTAGCCGGCGTCGCCCGCGCCATCATCGGCACCGCCGCGCTGCGCAACTGGGCCTGGTTCGAGGCACTGGCCAAGAACTTTGCCTATGCCCAGAAATTGGTGTTGGGCCTGGATGCGCATGACGGCAAGGTGGCTGTCTCAGGTTGGGAAGAAACCACCGGCACCCTTGCCACCGATTTGGCCCGCAAGGTGAAGGGTTGGCCTTTGGCCGCCATCATCTACACTGACATTGCCACCGACGGCACCTTGGCCGGCCCGAATTTGGAAGCGACCGCGGCCATGTGCAATGCCACCGATGTGCCGGTGGTGGCATCTGGCGGCGTGGGCACCCTGGAGCATTTGGCGCAATTGCGTAAGTTGCCGGTGGCCGGGGCGATCATCGGCAAATCGCTGTATGAAAACCGCTTCACGATTGAAGAGGCGTTGGCGGCGCTGGAGGGGTAAGTTTCCTTAACGCATCCAAGCACCGTGCCACCTCGTCATCCGTCGTCGCCGCCCCGAATGAAATCCGCGTCGCCCCGCCGGAATTGGCGGTGCCAAGCGCCTGATGCGCCAACGGTGCGCAGAGGTGCCCGCTGCGGGTGAGAATGCCGAATTGTTCTTCCAAAATTTTGGACAAATCCTGCGGGCTGGGGAAGCGCGGGTGGCGCAGGCAGAAGGTGGAGACCCGATTTTTAGGTTCCCATGAGCCTAGCAATTGGAAGTCAGGAAGCTGGCGCAGGCCGGTTAAAAACAAGGCGCAAATATGGGTTTCGTGGGCGGTCAGTTTTGCTTGCGTTTCACTTTCCAGCCAGGCCAGGGCGGCATCCAGGCCGGCAATGCCCAGCGCATTGACCGAGCCCGGCTCGAAGCGGTCGGGCAGAAAGTCGGGTTGCACGGCTTCTTCGCTCTTGGTGCCGGTGCCGCCTTCGCGCAGGGTGCGCATTTTTTTTTCGACGCCGGGGCGGATCCACAAAAAGCCGGTGCCCTGCGGGCCAAGCAGCCCCTTGTGCCCGGGGGCGGCCAGCAAATCGACATGACAGGCTTCGACATCCACCGCCACATGGCCCAGGCTCTGGGCTGCATCCACCAAATACGGAATATGCGCCTGGTGGGCGATGGCGCCCACTTCGGCGATGGGCTGAATCACGCCGGTGACATTCGACACATGGTTGATGGCAATCAACCCGGTGTCGGGGCGGATGGCTTTGCGGATCTCTTCCGGGTCGAGCAGGCCGGTCTTGGGGTCGCAGGCGACCACGGTGAATTCGCACAGGCCGATTTCGCGCAATTCATGCAGGGGGCGCAAGACCGAATTGTGGTCAAAGGCCGTGGTGATGGCATGGCGTTTGGTGGCTTTGGCATGCAGGATGCCCTTGATGCCAAGATTGAGGCAATCTGAGCAGTTGAGACCAAAAATCACCTGTTCGGCCGGCCCTTTGGCTTTGATCCAATCCCGGATCCGCGTGCGGCAACGCATGACCACTTCGCCGGCTTCGCGGGCTTCGGCATAGCCGCCCCGGCCGGGCGTGGCGCCCAATCCCGAGCAGAAGCGCATCAGGGCCTGTGCCACGCCCGGGGGCTTGGGGGCGGAGGTGGCGGCGTGGTCGGCGTAGAGGCGGGTTTGAGACATGAGAGGGCGGATTTTACGGCAATCAAAGCCGGGCATAAATTCTGTCCTCCGCTTGTCCTCTTTATGCCGATAAAATCCCCGTCCCTCTTTCTTTCCCGTTTTACCGGATTCCTTCCCGTGCAAATCAAACTCGCCCCCCGCATTGACCGCCTGCCGCCCTACATTTTGGCCCGGCTCAAAACCATGGTCTATGAGCGCCGCAAGGCGGGTTTTGACGTGATCGACATGAACATGGGCAATCCGTCGGATGCGCCGCCGGATGCGGTGGTGGAAAAAATCCGCGAGGCGGTGCTGGATCCGCGCAACGGGCGCTATTCGGTGTCGGCCGGGGTGTACAACCTGCGCCGCGAGATGGCCCTCAAATACAAGCGCAAATACAACGTGGATCTGGATCCCGACACCGAGGTGATCGCCACCATCGGCTCCAAAGAAGGCTTCTCGCATCTGTGCCTGGCGTTGCTGGGCGCCGGCGACATCGCGGTGGTGCCCGATCCGGCCTTCCAAATCCACACCTACGGCGTGGTATTGGCCGGGGCCTCGACCGTCAGTGTGCCGTTGGGCAACGACAAGGCGTTTTTGGAGCGCATCGAGCATGTGCTGACCACTTTGCAGCCCAAGCCCAAGTGCATCATTTTGTGCTTTCCGCACAACCCCACGGCGCTCACCGTGGATGGCGATTTTTATGCCCAAGTGGTTGAGATGGCCGCCCGCCATCAGGTCATCATTTTGAATGACTTCGCGTACGGTGAAACCTGTTTTGGTTCGTACCAAGCGCCGTCTTATCTGCAGGCGCCCGGGGCCAAGGAATACGGCGTGGAATTCACCACCATGAGCAAGCCCTACAACATGGCCGGCTGGCGGGTGGGTTTCTGCTGCGGCAACAAAGACTTGGTCAAGGGCTTGGCCACCATCAAGGGTTATTACGATTACGGCATTTTTCAAGCCGTGCAGATTGCCGCCATCATCGCTTTGCGTGAAGGCGACAAGTTCGTCGATCAGCAGGCGCAGGTGTACGGCAAGCGCAGCGACATGCTGGTCGAGCGCCTGCGCAAATTCGGCTGGCAGGTGGACAAGCCGCGCGCGAGCATGTTCGTGTGGGCCAAGGTCAAGCCCGAGCATCTGGCGCCCTACGGCGGCTCGACCATCGACTTCTGCCTGGCCATGGTGGAAAAGGCCGATGTGGCCCTGACCCCCGGCGCCTCGTTCGGCCCCGGCGGCGAGGGTTATGTGCGCTTGGCGGTGGTGGAAAATGAGCAGCGCATCCGCCAAGCGATGGCGTCGCTGGCCAAGGCGCTGGGCGAAAAACATTGAAAGTGTGAAGGTGTAAAAGAACCCCGACCGTAAGGGAGGGGACGGTTGCAGCCTAATTGGCCTGTCAGCGTCCCCTCCCTTACGGTCGGGGTTCTTTCATTTCCCGATGCAGAATTCCGAAAAAACCTTGCCGATGATCTCATCCGGGGTCAGGGTGCCGCCCAAGCCGGCCAGGGCATTGAGCGCGCCGCGCAGATCATGGGCGACCCATTCGATGGCAGGCATGGTGCGGCTTTGGCGGTGCGGGGCCAAGGTGGCGCGCGCGGCGTGGAGGCTGGCGACGGCTTCGCGCAGGGCCGCTTCATGGCGGGGTTGCAGGGCCAGTTCATCGGCGCCGGCGGATTGGCGGCGGGTCTTCAAGGCGGCGGTGATGGCTTGGCGCAATTCGGGCAGGCCGGTTTTTAAGGGAGCGCAAACCGTTAAAGGGGCCGGTGCCCCGCCTCCCGGGATGAGATCCGCTTTGGTCGGCACCCGCAGGGTCGGGCAATGAAACACCGGCCACTCTTTTTGCGGCGCGGTGGCATCATCGACTTCAATCACCACATCGGCCCGGCCAATGGCGGCTTGGGCTTGCTCTTGTGCGCAGGCATCCAAGTGTGTTTGCGCTTGATCCAAGCCGGCAATGTCCACCAAAATGATTTCTTCGCCGTTGGGGAGGCGCAAGTTTTCTTCCAAAGCGTCGCGGGTGGTGCCGGGGGAGGCATGGACCACGGCCCGGGTGCGCCCGAGCAAGGCGTTGAACAGCGTGCTTTTCCCGGCACTGGGGCGGCCCACCAACACCACGCGGGGCAAGGCATCCAGCGTGCTCCAAGCGCGGCTGCGGGCGAGCAAGCCGGTCAATGCGCTTTCCAATTGTTCAAGCGCGTTATCCAAATCAGCCGGGGCGATGGGCACCACATCGTCTTGGTCGGTGAAGTCAATGCCGGCTTCCACCAAAGCCAAGGCGCGCCCCAGGGCTGTCACCTGCATTTCGGTTTGTTTGGCCAAAGCGCCGCGGCGCAGCGCACCGGCGGCGCGCAGTTGCGCCTCGTTGTGGGCATGGATGGTGGCGGCCACGCCCTCGGCCTGGGTCAGATCCATTTTGCCGTTTTGAAAGGCGCGAAAGGTGAACTCGCCGGCTTGCGCCAAACGGCAGTGCCCGCCAGATGTGGCGTGGCGCAACAGGAGATTGAGCAGGGCCGGATTGCCGGGCACCTGCAATTCGGCGCTGTCTTCGCCGGTGTAGGACGCCGGGGCGCAAAAACGGACCATCAAGGCGGGGATGGCCGGCAACGGCGCCCGCAAGCGCACCGTGTGCATGCGGCGCGGGGCGTCGGGAACGCTTTGCAGAAGTTGCGCCAAAACCGCGGCCGTGTCCGGGCCGGACAAACGCAACAGCCCGCGCGGACTGCGTCCGGGCGGGCTGCCGATGGCGATGATGGTGTCAAGCGGCATGGACGCCTTCCGATTATTTCCAGCGCGACTGCGGACCGCGCGGGAACGGGTTTTGCTTTTTCAGGGCTTCCTGTTCCTTGGGGCTAAGCGGCATGGGTTTGCCGTCGCGCTTGGCTTCGGCCACCGCCTTGATATGGGCCCAGCGCTGGGTGATCTTGTAGCGCCAGGTGCCGGGTTTGGGCTCGGGCTTGGCGGTCTTGGTGAGCAGGGTGCCGTCGGCCTTCATCGCGTTGATGTGGCGGCGCACGATGATGGAGTCCACGATGCCGGCCAGGGTGCTGGCGGTGATGTACAGGGTCAGGCCGCAGGGGGCCGAGTAGAGCATCAACGGGAACATGACCAAGGTCATCACCTTCATCATGTTCTGCTGCATGCGCTGGTCGTCGGTGGTGGCCGGGGTCTGGGTGTACCTCATGTTGATGAACATGACCACCGCCATCATGAGCGGCAGGATGTTGATCGCCGAGTAATCGAATTGGATGATCTTAAGATTGAGCACATGCTGGCCTTCGGGGAACAGCACGATGAACCGGTCCGACGAGGAGAGGTCGCTTAGGAACTGCCAGGCGTGGCCGCCGGTTTGAACATGCTGGAACAGTCCCCAGAAGGCCGATTCATGGCGCAGCGGGAAAGCGTAATAAAGCATGGCGTAGAGCGCGGTCCAGATCGGCATCTGCAGGAACATTGGCAGGCAGCCGAGCACGTTGGCGGGATTGATGCCCTTTTCGCGGTACAAGCGCATGGTCTCCTGCGAGAGTTTCTCCTTGTCGCCTGGATACTTATCCTTGACTTTCTGGAGTTCTGGCTGGATGGCCTTCATCTGCTCGCCGAAACGCATCATGCCGATCTGCGATTTTTTGGTGAGCGGGTGCAGCAGCAGGCGCACGGTCAGCACCAAAACGATGATGGCGGCGGCCCAGTCAAAGGTGACGTAGGAATGCAGGATGTTGAGATAGGCCAAAAGCAAATGCGCCAGCCACTGGAAGGAGCAACTGCTGCAGAAGCCTTCGGTCAGGCGGAAGCGCACCGTCTGATCGAAGCCGGCTGCGGCATAGGCCGGGGTTTTGGCAAGCAGGTCGGTGTCGCGCGGGCCGGCGTAAATGCCAAGGGACAGATCGCGGGTTTGGCCGGCCTTGAGTTCAAAGTTGCCGGTTTCCATCAGCAACTGCACGCTTTTGGCCAGCTCGGGTTTTTCATTGGGCTCCGCTTGGCGCGGCTTGACCAGGGTGCGCAAGGTGGGGAAGAGGCTCTCCAGCGCGACCAGTGTGCTGGCATCCTTGGCGTCTTTGACCAAGGGGGTGTGGGTGGCCAGCAGGAAGTAGCGGTTGTAGGAGCCAAGCCAGGCCAATTCGGTGTCGGCTTTGCCGGAATGCAGGCGGTCGGCGCGGCTTTCAATGTCATGCCAGGGCCAGAGCGAGTGGTATTTGTCTTCGCGCGCGCCTTCGTCGGCGGCCATGTCGGTGACCACGGTGCGGCGGTCCACAAAACCGTTGCCGGTCAGCACGGTCTTGTGATCGGCCCCTTTTTTCTGGGAGAAGTAGCCGAGTGCGAATTTTCTTCCGTCGCCCATGTAGGCGGCCCCGTCATTGGCCACATCGTCTTGGGCCAGCTGGGCAAAGGAAACCTGGTGTGTTTTGCCGTCCAAATCCACGATTTTCTGGGTCAGATCAATGCCGTAAGGACGGTCGGCCAAAGCCCAGGTGCGCTCAACCCGCAAAACGGGGTGGCCGGCAAGGTCTTGCACCGTGGCGCTCAGGGTGACGCTGGCCGGGGTTTTGGCACCGATGCTCCAGGCTTGGTTGAACAGCGTCAGGGTGGTGCCATCCACGCTGATTTCAGTGGCGGCATAGCCATTGGTCAGGCTATTGCCAGCCAAATCCTTGGCGGTCTGGCTCATGATGTAATGGGTGGTGTCCCCTTTGTGCGGATTGAACTTTGGCAGTTCCAAATCCGTCATGCCCGCGCCATAGGCATCGATTTTAAGGACCAAGGTGTCGCTGGTGAGCGTCAAGGGTTGCGCCGGGGCGGCCACCTTGGCCACTTGGAACGGGGCGGGGGCGGTCGGTTTGGGTGCGGCGGCCGGCGTCGGTGTCGGGGAGGGGGTCGAAGCGGTGACCGCCGGCGTCGCTGCGGGGGGCGGTGCATCGGAGGCCGGAGCGGCGGCGACGGTGCCAATGCACAAGGTGGAGAACAAGGCGGCAAGACCGAAACGGGCAACAGGTGTCATGGGCAAATAGGAGAGAGGGTTGAACCTGAAAAGTAAGGGGGAGATTGTAGTCGGGCGCGGCAAATGGCGAACAAGCATGGTGAACGGCATGACGAACAACCCCCGCAGATGCGGGGGTTGTGATGGATAAATGTTTGGCCGGCATTGTTTGGGCTCAGATTTTCGGGGCGCCCTTGGTGGTGGGGGGGTTGCCCATGGCTTCTTTCATCAGGCGCCCCACCTTGAACTTGACGGTTTTGCGCGGCGGCACGGCCACCGGCTCGGATGTCTTGGGGTTGTGGGCTTTGCGGGCGCGCCGGGCGCGCACTTCAAATACGCCGAAATCGCGGAATTCCAAGCGGTTGCCCTTCCCCAACTCGGCAATCACCGCATCCAAGAAGGCTTGTACGACGGTTTTGACCAGCGTGCGGTTTTCATTTTGGGCATCGGCGATCGCGTCTACAAGTTCTTTTTTGGTGATGGTGGCCATGGGGGTAGTCCTTCGCAAAAACAGGGGCAAAAACGGGGGATGAAGAAAGCGAAAACAAAGCGGAATCGGACACAACACATCGGGCATAAAAAGGGTGTGACGGAAACGGTCTGCCATTCCCACGCCCCCATTTTGCCATAACTCATGCAAATATGCAATTCTTTTTTTTATCAAAAACGAGATAATCGCAGAGTTGGGTATCATTTCAACGTGATCAAACTTCCTCTTGCCATTGTGTTGTATCCCGACCCCGTGCTGCGCCAAGCCGCGGCCCCAGTGCCCGCTGTGGATGACCAGGTGCGGACTGTGGTGGCGGATATGCTGCGTTTGATGCATGATGCCCCCGGGGTCGGGCTGGCGGCCCCGCAGGTGGGGTTGCCATGGCGGCTATTCGTGGCAAATCACACTGGTAAACCTGAAGATGACAGGGTTTATATTAACCCAGAACTTTTTGGTCCGGTGGGCCCCCAAGAGCCCTATGAGGAAGGCTGTTTGAGTTTGCCCTCCATTCGTGTTGAAGTTACCCGTCCGCAAGGCATTAGCATTCGTGCCATGGATTTGGATGGCAAACTGTTCGAGGAGAGTTCCAACGAATTGTTGGCGCGCATTTGGCAACATGAATTTGACCATCTCAATGGCCGTTTGATCATTGACAAGATGTCGCGCTTGGATCGCATGTTGAACACCAAAAAAATCAAAGACTTGGAACTCGATTATGGAATGCAGAGGTAGCCCATGCGCTTGGTCTTTTTGGGCGCCGGCGAGTTCGGTCTGCCCACTTTGGAGTATCTGACCCGGCATCACCACGTGATGGCGGTGGTCAGCCAGCCGGACCGTCCTGCCGGGCGCAAGCAGGTGTTGACCCCGACCCCGGTATCGGCTTGGGCATTGGCCTGCGGTGTGCCGTTGCTGCGTTTTGAAGATGCCAATGCGCCGGCGGCCGTGGCGCAAATCGCCGCGTTCAATCCGGAGGCGTCGGTGGTGATCGCTTTTGGCCAAAAGTTGTCCCCCGGGCTGATCGGTGCTTTGGGGGCCTTGGCCGTCAACCTGCATTCCTCACTGCTTCCCAAGTACCGCGGTGCGGCGCCCATTCATTGGTCGCTTATCTGCGGCGATGAAGAAACCGGGGTGTCGGTGATCGGCTTGGCGCAAAAAATGGACGCAGGCGGCGTGTATGCGCAAATGAAGCTGAAAATCGATCCCGGCGAAACCACCGGTGAATTGCATGACCGTTTGGCGGCGCTGGGGCCGGCGGCGGTGGCAGGCGTGTTGCGGCAGTTGCAGGACGGCACACTGGCGCCGATGCCGCAGGATGAAAGCCAGGCCACCCGCGCGCGCAAATTCGCCAAGGGCGATGGCACGGTGGATTTCAACCAGTCTGCCGACTTGGTGCGG
Organism: uncultured Phycisphaeraceae bacterium; assembly: GCA_964556215.1. Classification (GTDB taxonomy): domain Bacteria; phylum Planctomycetota; class Phycisphaerae; order Phycisphaerales; family Phycisphaeraceae; genus CANIYR01. Next base: position 24,264 of record CAZKVP010000004.1, on the reverse strand, counting down.
GCGCGCATCAACGGGCTGACCCCCTGGCCAGGATGCAAGGTTGCGTGGCGCAAAGCGGGCGATGGCGCGGGGGCCCCGCCGCGCGAATTGTTTTTGCGTCGCGCGGTGGCGGCGGCGGGGATTTCCGCCCGCGGTGCCGCCCCCGGCACCGTGCTGGAAAACTTCCATGTTGCGTGCGCCGATGGCGTGGTCGAACTGTTGGAGTTGCAAATCCCCGGCGGGAAATTGTTGGCTGCCGCCGATTTTGCGCGCGGACAGGGCGGTCCAAGCGCGGGGGACCGGCTGGAATTGTGGGAAAATTAACCATGCGTGAAAACACCCTCCTGGCCCGTATCGCTTCCCTGTGCGCCTTTGCGCAGCCGGGGGTGATCGTGCCGGTCGGCGATGATTGCGCCCTGCTCGAAATTGCCGGACGCCGTGTGTTGGCGGCGGTGGACCCCGTGATCGAAGGGGTGCATTTCGCCAAAGGCACGCCGTGGGCCAAGGTGGGGGCGAAGGCTTTGAAGCGCAACTTGTCGGACTTGGCGGCGATGGCGGCCAAGCCGGCCGGGTGTTTGCTGCAATTGACGGTCGCGCCGGGAATGGCGGAGGACGACGCGTTTGCCGTGGTGCAGGGGGTGCATGACGCGGGTTTGGCATTCGGTTGCCCGCTGGTGGGGGGGGACGTGTCGGTGGGGCCGGCGGGATGCCCGCTCATCGCCTCGGTCACCGTGCTGGGCGAGCCTTGGCCGGGGATTGCGCCGGTGCTGCGTGCCGGAGCCCGGCCCGGCGACCATTTGTATGTGTCCGGGGCGCTTGGCGGCTCACAGGAGGAAATGCCCGGCGGTGCGCACCATTTGTCTTTTGCGCCGCGCTTGGAGCTGGCCCGCGCATTGGCGGCTTCATCCGCCACGCGGCCGGTGGCGATGCTGGATGTGTCCGACGGGTTGGCCCAGGATTTGCCGCGCTTGGCGGCGCACGCGGTCATCGATATTTCGTGCCTGCCCGTTTCCGCCGCCGCCCGGCAAGCGGCGCAGAAAAGCGGAAAACCCGCCTGGCAGCATGCGGTGGGCGACGGCGAAGATTACGAATTGTTGTTTGCCGTTGCGCCAACCCAAAAACTGCCCGTTGAATTGGCCGGCGTGGCGTTGACGCGCATCGGGTCGGTGGCCGAAGGCGGCGGCGTGCGGTTGATGGCCGGGGAACACATGCAACTGTCGATGGAGGGTTTGGGTTGGGAGCATCGGGGATGAACACACTCAAACTCGAAACCTCGACCTCCGAAGAAACCATGCGCCTGGGCGCAGCCATCGCGCCTATTTGCGCTTCGGGCGACATCATTGCCCTGGAAGGTGAACTGGGCGCGGGAAAAACCCAATTCACCCGCGGTCTGGCGCGCGGTTTGGGCTTGAATGAGCGCGAGGTCAGCAGCCCGACTTTTGTGACCGTGCAAGAGTATTGGCCGGCGGACGGGGCGCAATTGGTGCTGGTGCACATCGATGCTTGGCGCATGGGCGGCGATGGCGCCGAATTGACGGGCATTGGCTGGGGCCATGAGGGTGGCCAATTGCGCCAAGGGGCGGTGGTGGCCGTTGAGTGGCCCGGCAAAATGGGGCCGGCCCTTGGCCCCGATTATTTGCAAGTGTGCTTGCAGCATGCTTCAAATGAAAAACGCCATATTTTGTTGACCGGTTTTGGCCGATGGAAAACTAGAATGCAGTCGGTGGCGGGGGCGATTGCCCAAGCGCAATTGCGCCTGTTGCCGTAAACCACACGCCTCTGTTCAAGGAGATTTCTTATGCACGACGCCACCCACCATATTCACGCCGACAAGAGTCATTGCCGCATTTGCAAAGGCCATGTGGATCACAACGGTGAGCACTACCCTTTCTGCTCGGAGCGCTGCAAGCAGGTGGACCTTGGCCGCTGGGCCACCGGTTCGTATGTGGTCAGCCGCCCGGCGACGGAAGATGATTTT
>CAZKVP010000004.1:18112-22207 GCA_964556215.1 uncultured Phycisphaeraceae bacterium | reverse complement strand
TTGATCTGCGCGCACCAGTCGGCGACGCGCTGTTCGGTCAATTCCGGCTGGCAGTCTTCGTCGAGGGCCAGGCCGACGAACAGTTTCTTGCCGTCCTTCTCAATGCATCCCTTGCTCTCTTCAAACTCGTGGGTGGAGGCGTCGGTGAAGCCCAGGCCGCCGACGGCGCCGCGCTCCAGGAACTTGTTGTAGACGATGCCGATGGCATCCTGATAGGTATCTGGGTAGCCGGCCTGGTCGCCGGTGCCGAACATGAGCACCTTTTTGCCGGTCAGGTCGACTTCGTCCAGCTTGTCGAAGATGTCCTGCCAGTCGTACTGCAATTCGCCCACATCCCAAGTCGGGATGCCGGCGATGATCACATCGTATTTTTCAAGGTCTTTTGGCTCGATTTGCGAGACGTCTTCATAGGTGGCGAAGAAATCCTCGCCCAAGGCCTCTTTGATTTGTTCGGCGACGGCTTCGGTTTTGCCAGTGCAAGTTCCGTAGAAAAGCGCGATTTTCATGGTGGGAATGGGGGTTGGTGGGGGTTTGGGAAAGGGTGCGGACTTTAGCAAGGAACAGGGGCTTCTGCCGGATGCGGAGAATCCGGAATAAAGAGTTGGACAAGCCGCCGATCTGTGGGAGGATAAGACTGTGTAAGTCACTTGCCCGCCCATTCGGCGGTGCCGGCAAAACGAAGGAGAACCCATGCGTAAAACCAATGTCGGAGTGTGGATTGATCACAAGAAGGCGGTCGTGGTGGCCGTGACCGGCTCTCGCGAGGAATTCAGCCTGACCCTTTCACGGGCGGAAAAGCAATTGCGCCGCACCGGCGATTCACCGCTCAAGGGCAAGCATGAAGCGCAGCAGGTGCCGACCGACATGCGCCGTGAGCGCGTGATGCAGGCGCATCTCAACGCGTACTACGACGGCGTGGTCGCCGCGGTCAAGGATGCGGATGCGATTCTGGTCTTGGGGCCGGGCGAAGCCAAGGGCGAATTGAAAAAGCGCCTGCAGAAAGCCAAGTTGGGCAAGAAAATCGCGGGGGTGGAGGCGGCCGACAAGATGAGCACCGGGCAGATTGCGGCGCGGGTGCACAAGCAGTTTGCGAAGTAAGGTGCAAGTTGCCATGCAGCGCAAGTTGCGCCACCATCCGCTAACCCCCGAACTATTCAACTGCAACCCCAAAAATCCCAGCCACACGCCGGGATTTTTTAATTGGTTTTCCATTCCGCACTCCACCCCAACTTGCATATTGTTCGTCTTATGTTAGATTCCATCAACCATGCCCACCACCAGCCATCCACTGCTCGCGCTCTCCCTCACCCCCGGCCTGGGCCCCACTTTGACCGGCCGCCTGCTTGATCTCTTCGGTTCACCTGAAGCCGTGCTCGGCGCCAGTGCCGCCGATTGGGGCCGGGTCAAGGGTATCGCCGCCGACGGCCGTTTGCGCGCCGCGGCGGATGAAATCATCGCCGGCGGTGCGGTCGAACAGGAATTGGATTTGATCGCGCAGGCCGGGGCGCAATTGATCGCCTTGGGCAGCCCTGACTATCCGCGCGCGCTTGCGCACATTCCCGACCCGCCGCCCTTGCTGTGGGTGCGCGGCCGGATGCTTGAGCGGGACGCCCTGGCTTTGGCCATCGTCGGCTCGCGCCGCTGCACCGCCTATGGCCGCGAGCAGGCCGACCGATTTGCGGCGGGCTTGGCGGTGGCGGGCGTCACCATCGTGTCGGGTGGTGCCTATGGCATTGACGGCGCCGCGCATGCCGCCGCGTTGCGTTTGAGCGCGGCCGGCGGGCGCACGCTTGCGGTGATTGGCTCGGGGTTGGCGCGGCCCTACCCAAAGGAACATGCGCCACTGTTCGACAAAATCGTGGCGGAAAAGGCCGGCGCGGTGATCAGCGAATTGCCGATGACCTTTCCGCCGTCGGCGGAGAATTTCCCCCGGCGCAACCGCATCCTGTCCGGCCTGTCACTGGGCACGCTGCTGATTGAGGCCGCCGACCGCTCCGGCGCGCTGATCACCGCGCGGTTGTGCAATGACGAGCATGGCCGCGAGTTGATGGCGCTGCCGGGACGGGTGGATTCCGATGCTTCGGCCGGTTGCCACAAAGCCATCCGCGAAGGCTGGGCCACTTTGGTCACCAGTGTGCCGGAGGTCTTGGCGCAACTGGGTGAGGCCGGGCAAATGCTGCGGGTGGCGATGGGGGAGGTTTTGCCGGCGCAAAAAGGCGGCGAGGCGCAAACGGCCAGTTTGTTTGAAACACTGAATGAAAACCAGAAAAAAGTGATGGGTGTGTTGGACAAACCGCGCACTTTGGATGAAGTGGTGACCGCCACCGGCTTGCCGGCACACAAAGTTCAGGTGGAGTTGACGATGCTGGAAATCCGCGGGGCGGTGAAGCGGAGCGGGGGAAGGTTTGAGCGGAAGGGGGGATGATGGAACATTAATTGGCGGTTTGTGGGCCTTTGGCCCGCCGTACCGCCGTACCACCATATCATCGACACGGCGCGGGAAATGGTTTTGCCCCTGCACCGGTTCATCCCCCCAACATCCCCAAAAATGCCTCCACCGCATGCGATGCCACCCGATCCTTGGCCTGCACCACATGCAGCGCCCGCTCCAGTTTGAAGCCGGTGATGGGCACCTGCGCCAGGCGGCCGTCTTTTAATTCCTGGCGGATGGACAGCAATGAGACGAAGGCCACGCCCACCCCGGCGGCCACCGAGCGCTTGATGGCTTCGGTGCTGCCCAGGGTTATCAGCGGTTTGACGGCAACGCCGCGCTTTTTCAGGGCGTCTTCGATCACCTCGCGGGTGCCGGAGCCTTGTTCACGGGCCAACATCGGCTCGGCGCAAAAAAGTTTCAATGCGACGCTGCCGCCTTTGGCCAGCAGGGGGTGGCCGGGCTGCACCACCGCCACCAGTTCATCGCCCATGAATTTGCGCTCCACGAGTCCACCATGGTGGATGAAGCCCTCGGTCACGGCGATGTCCACCTGGCCGTCGAGCAATTGGCGCTGGATGTCCTCGGTGTTGGCGATTTTGAGGTCCAGGTCGATGTCGGGGTGGGCGGCGCGGTATTGGGCCAAAATTTCCGGCAAAAAGTACGCGCCCAAAGTGGTGCTGGCGCCGATGGTCAGGCGGCCGCGTTTCAGGCCGCGGAGTTGGGCCACTGCGTGCTCGGCTTCGTCGCTCAAGGCCAGGATGCGCCGGGCATAGCCGGCCAAGAGTTCGCCGGCCTCGGTCAGGCGCACGCCTTTGGGGGTGCGGTCAAGCAGGGGGGTGCCGAAGGCGCGCTCAAGCAGTTGCAGTTGCTTGGACACCGCCGGTTGGCTGATGCGCAATTTCCCGGCCGCACGGCTGATGTGCTTCTCGGTGGCGACGGCGTCGAACAGGGTCAGGTGGTGGAGGTTCATTTGGATAGATTATAGTTATGTATTTAATAAAGATTATGTATTTCAATTATGGTTATGCGGTCTGATTTTGATTAGAATAGCCCTCCTGTCCCACAGACGGCGGTCCCCTTTATTCGCACCCTTTTGGTTTCATCTTCATGTCCCTTGATTACCCCCGCGCCACCCCGATTGAAATCCCCTCCGCCGTCGTCCGCTTCGCCGGCGACTCCGGCGACGGCATGCAGTTGGCCGGCACGCAGTTGACCGACACCAGCGCCATCTTCGGCAACGACATCGCCACCTTCCCCGACTATCCGGCCGAAATCCGCGCGCCCCAAGGCACGGTCGCGGGCGTGTCGGGTTTTCAGGTCCACTTTTCGTCCAAGCCGGTGTATACCCCTGGTGACAAGGTCGGCACTTTGGTGGCGATGAACCCGGCCGCGTTCAAGGCCCACATCGGCGACCTGGAGCACGGCGGCATCTGCATCGTGGATGAAACCGAATTCAGCAAAACCAATTTGAAAAAGGCCGGCTACCAGCCCGGCTACAACCCACTCGACGACGAGAAGTTCACCCAGCGCTTCAAGATCCTGCGCGTGCCGATCACCGCGCACAACGCCACCGCCGGCAAGGGCACGGGCCTCAACACCCGCGAAATCAGCCGCTGCCGCAACATGTACGCGCTGGGCCTGGTCTACTGGATCTACGACCG
>CAZKVP010000004.1:0-18012 GCA_964556215.1 uncultured Phycisphaeraceae bacterium | reverse complement strand
TGCCGCTGGTGGTGGTGGATGTGCAGCGCGGCGGCCCCTCGACCGGCATGCCGACCAAGACCGAGCAGGCCGACTTGTGGCAGGCCATCTTCGGCCGCAACTCCGACTGCCCGCTGGTGGTGCTGGCGCCGCAGTCGCCCGCCGACTGCTTCGACATGGCCATCGAGGCCTCGCGCATCGCGCTCCAGCGCCGCGTTCCGGTGCTGCTCCTGACCGACGGCTACATCGCCAACGGCTCCGAGCCGTGGAAGATTCCGGCGGAAGAGTCGTTCAAGAAAATCGACATCACCCATCCCGACGCCTCGGCCCTGCCGCCGGCCAACGAAGCCGGCGACAAGCCTGCCTTCCAGACCTACACCCGCGACGAAAACCTCGCGCGTCCGTGGGCCATCCCCGGCACCGTGGGCTTGGAGCACCGTTTGGGCGGCCTTGAAAAGTCGCACATCCACGGCGCCGTCACGCAGGACGCTGCCAACCATCAGTTGATGACTCGCCTGCGCGCCGAGAAGGTGGCCCGCGTGGTCAACCTGATCCCCGACTTGGAAATCGAAGGCGACCAAAACGGCGGCGACCTCTTGGTGCTCGGTTGGGGCGGCACCTACGGCAGCATCCATGACGCCGTGGAAGTGGCCCGCGCCAAGGGCCTCAAGGTGTCGCAGGCGCACTTGCGCCACATGAACCCGATGCCGAAGAACTTGGGCGAAGTGCTCAAGAAGTTCAAGAAAGTGCTGATCCCGGAACTCAACAACGGTCAGTTGCGCCTGATCATCCGCGGCAAGTTCCTGGTGGACGCCCGCGGCCTCAACAAGATCCAGGGCCGCTCGCTCCTGACCGAGGAAATCGTGCAGGGCATCGACCTGCTGCTCTCCGGCGCCTGGGGCGAAGCCGAGGCGCTTTATCCCACCGGCGGCGTGGTGGATCCGAGCAAGCAGTCGATCGAGCATCTCTTGGCCACCGCGTAAAGAAAAACCATGTCCGTTTTTTCAACTCTTGCTGAAGAATTTCGTACCGCACTGCGAGAAGCCGCCGAGGCTGCTCGCATGGTTCGTCATGCGTCAGCCAATATGGCCCACGACGTTCGTTCTGGGGTTCGTGTTGCAGGGGTGGATCACGATGTTCTTGCGAAAATTTGGCGAGGCATTCAATCTGTTTGGCGAGGCATCATCGTTTGCTTGATCTTCGCAAAAAAGAACTGGCTGGTTTTTCTTTCCATCGCCTTGGTGGTCATGGTTGTGGTGATTTGCATCGTCAACACGACTATTGGTTTGGTATTGGTTTTTGTGGCGGCAATTGTTCTTTACCAAATTTATAAAAAGATCTCTGAGGAGCAGGCGCACCAACTTGAGGCGAAAGCGTTTCGTGTAGTTCTTAGCGGTCATCTGCCTGTGTTGGCTCGGAAAAGAAAGTACTTGATCACGCAGGATGATTATGGGTTTTCTGACATCAAGCCCTTTGAGAAGGAGATTGATAGTCTCATGGCGAAAGCCATGCCATCTCGTCTGCCTGAGGCATGGTCGCGGGTATGCGCGTCTGATGAATGTCGGGCGTGGTACAGGGGTTTGGCAATGCGATTCGTAACAGACTACGAAGCAAATCACCCTGTGGCAGAGGCATTGGGTGATGTGGATGTAGATGGGTTGGATCCAATTGCGTACGAACATTATTGCGCAGGTGTTCTCCGGAATTGTGGATGGGATGCGAAAGCCACCAAGGCAAGTGGTGACCAAGGTGCTGATGTTGTTGCGAATTACAACGGAACTACGGTGGTTTTCCAGTGCAAGAAATATTCACAACCTGTTACGAACGGCGCTGTCCAAGAAGCTCATGCAAGTATGGCTATCTATGGCGCTACTATTGCGGCAGTTATTACAAACCACACATTTACGCCCTCGGCGAGACAGTTGGCTGCTGCGACAAAAGTCCAACTTTTACATCACGAAGAGCTCCCCATGTTTGCTGAGCGCCTAGGCCTTTTCCAAAATTAACTTCAACTACTTTAAATTCAAACTTTTAATCCACCATGTCCATCACCACCTCCCTCCCCGTCCTCAAAGCCAAAGACTACTCCAGCGACCAGGAAGTCCGCTGGTGCCCGGGCTGCGGCGACTACGCCATCTTGAACGCCGTGCACCGCGCCTGCGCCAAGTTGCAGTTGCGCCCCGAGAACACCGTGTTCGTCTCCGGCATCGGCTGCTCGAGCCGCTTCCCGTACTACATGGAGACCTACGGCTTTCACACCATCCACGGCCGCGCGCCGGGCTTTGTGTCGGGCATCAAAATCGCCAACCCCGAATTGGATGTGTGGATGGTCACCGGCGACGGCGACGGCTTCTCCATCGGCGGCAACCACATGCTGCACATCCTGCGGCGCAACATCAATGTGCACATCTTGCTGTTCAACAACCGCATCTACGGCCTGACCAAGGGCCAGTATTCGCCGACCAGCGAAATGGGCAAGAAGACCAAGAGCAGCCCGATGGGTTCGCTCGACCACCCGATCAACCCGACTTTGGTTGCCCTGGCCGCCGAGGCCACCTTTGTCGCCCGCAGCGCCGACAAGGACCGCGCCCTGCCGGAAGTGCTGGAAGAGGCCGGCCGTCACCGCGGCGCCGCTTTCGTGGAGATTTACCAGAACTGCAACATTTTCAACGACGGCGCCTTTGACCCCCTGACCGGCCGCGACGAGCGCGAGGACAATGTGCTGTACCTGGAGCACGGCTCGCCGATGGTTTTCGGCAAGGACAAGAACAAGGGCATCCAAATGGTCGGCAACAAGCCGCAGGTGGTGATGGTCGGCGAGCACGGCGTGGCCACCGACGATCTGCTGTTCCACGATGAAAACAACCGCGCCCAGGCCATGATGCTGGCGGAATTCGAATACCCGGACTTCCCGGTGCCGATGGGCATCTTCCTGCGCGAGCAGCGCCCGGTGTACGAAGAGACGGTGGCGGCGCAAGTGCATCAAGCGGTGGCCAAGCGCGGCGCCGGCACGCTGGAATCCCTGTTCGCCGAAGGCGAAATTTACGAAGTGAAATAAGTGCGCCGGTTTTGGTCCCGGAAAAAATCCGCGCAAGCCCTGTTCAAGCCGTCTGCACCGCGACCACCTCGCGGTAATGACGGCTTTTTTCCATCAACTCGTCATGGGTTCCCATGGCGGTGATGCGCCCGTCTTCCAGCACCACCACGCAGTCCGCCCGGCGCAGGGTTTGCAGGCGGTGGGCGACGATCAGCACGGTGCGGCCGCGCATGGCGCTTTCCAAGGCGTTCATGATTTCGCGCTCGGTGCCGGGGTCAATGGCGGCGGTGGGGTCATCCAGGATCAGGATGGTCGGGTCGGTGAGCAGCGCGCGGGCGATGGCAATGCGCTGGCGCTGGCCGCCGGACAGGCCGTTGCCGCCTTCGGTCAGCACGGTGTCGTAGCCCTGGGCCATCTCCCGGATGAACCCGTCCGCCTGCGCCAACTTGGCCGCGCGTTCGATTTCTTCGCGGCTTGCGTCCGGCTTGCCAAAGGCGATGTTGCCCGCCACCGTGGTGGAGAACAGGAAGGTCTCTTGGAACACCACGCCCACCGCCCGGCGCAGGGTGTCCACCTCCAGGTCGCGGGCATCGTGGCCGCCAAGCAGCACGCGGCCCTGCTGGGGATCATGAAAGCGGGAGATCAGCGTCAGCAGCGAACTTTTTCCGGCACCGGTGGGGCCCAAAAGGGCGATGCACCGGCCGGCGGGCACATGCAGGCGCAGATCGCGCAGCACGGGTTTGAGCGGGTCGTAGCCGAATGTGACATCCTCAAGCAGCACCTCGCCCCCAAGGCGCGCGGGGGCGAGGGCGCCGGGCTTGGAGGTGATCAGCCGCGGCTCGTCCAGCACCTCAAACACGCGGCGGGCGCCGTTCATGGCCTGCTGGATGATGCCGGCGATTTGCGCCACCACGCTGATTTGGCTCGAGAAGCGGCGCAGCAGCATGAAAAAGACGAACAGAATGCCCACGCTCAGGCGGGCGGTGGTGCCGTCTTTTTCCTGGCAATAAATCCAGCCGCCGTAGAAGAACAGAATGACCAAGGGCAGTTGGGTGAGCAATTCCACCATCGGGGTGAAAAACGCCACCCTTCTTGTGATCCAGCCGGCATGCCCGACCACCGCTTCCGAAGCCGCGCGGAATTTCTCCTTTTCCGCCGCCTGCAGGCCGAAACCCTTGACCACATGCACGCCCTGGGCGTTTTCCGTGATGACGCGGGTGGCGTCGTCCAGCAGTTCGCTGTTCTTTTTGTAGGCCGGCTTGACCTTGCGCGAAAAAGCCAGCGTGAGCCACAGCACCAGCGGCAGGGGGGTCAGGCAGGCCAGGGTCAGGCGCCAATCAAGCAGGCACATCCAGCCCAGGAAGAAGACCAGCGTGAGGCTCATCGTCATGGCCTCCAGCAGCACGCCGTCGATGAACATGCGCAATTGATAGACGTCAAAGGTCACCCGGTTGATGAGCGATCCGCTGGAGCCGGCGTTGAAGAAGTTGAAATCCAGCCGCTGCAGCTGGTCGTAGACCCGGGTGCGCAATTGCGCCTGCATTTCGGCGGTGAATTTCCCCTTGAGGGACAGCAGGCTGCGTTCGCAAACCCATCGCAACAGGGCGATGACGATGATGGTCCCGGCAATGGCCAGTGCCTGCGCCTGGGCCGTCCAATGCACCGGGGGATGCAGACCAAGCGGCCATTTCGGGGTGCGGGCCGCGTCCAAAGTGTGCAGCAAAACGTCCACGCCAAGGCCAAGCAGGCCGATGCTGCAAAGGGTCAGGGACAGGAAAAAAACCTGCAGCGCCAGCAGTGCGGCGGTTTCTTTTTTGTAGCCCCAGGCGATGGCCGCCAGACGCCGCACCACATGCAGGGAGTTTGGCGCTTTGGCGGTGGCGGGACGGGGGGGGGGCATAAAATGGCGGCAGCCTTAGTGCTTGCCGTAGACCACGGTGGGGTCGAAGCTCTTTTCCAGGACGAATTTCAGGTCTTTGCCCGCGCCCGCGCCGGTGGGCACTTCGCGGTAAAAGCAGTTGGGCCGGCCGGTGTGGCACGAGGCGGCCACGCCGCCGACGGTGGAGGCGCCCACCGTGGCTTTGACCACGATGCAATCCTGGTCGCAGTCCGTCAGCAGTTGCACCACCTTCTGCGTCATGCCGGATTCCTCGCCCTTGAACCACAGCTTGCCGCGTGAGCGGGACCAGTAGTGGACAAAGCCGGTTTCGATGGTTTTGGCCAGGCTCAGGTCGTTCATGTAGGCGAACATCAGCACATCGCCGGTTTGGGCATGCAGCGTGATGCAGGGGATCAGGCCGTTTTCATCGAACTTCGGGGTGAAGGTGGCGCCTTCCTCAAGGAGGGTTTTGTCGGACGGGCGGGGGGGGAACAGGGTGGGCATGGTCAAAGGGTGTTCAATGGGCTATGGGGTGAATTTGAAGGGGGAATTATAGCGCCTGCGAATGGGCCTTCCCGGCGCCGGATCGGGCGGCGCCGCGCTCCATTTTCCCCGGCTACAATCCGCCCTCTTCACTTCGCCCGCAACCCATGCTTTTTGCCCATGCCTTTTGAACTCAAGCCTTTCGATGTGGATATTGAAACCACGCCCTACCTTGCCGACCGCAAGTCGGCCGGCGGCGACCGCTGGACGCTGAATTTCGGCCCCCAGCACCCGGCCACCCACACCACCCTGCGCCTGGTGCTGGAGTTGGATGGCGAGCGCGTGGCCCGCGCCACCCCGCACATCGGCTACCTGCATTCCGGCTTTGAGAAGCTGGCCGAGGCGCTGGACTACAACCAGTATGTGACCATCGCCTCGCGCATGAACTATGTGTCGCCGATTTCCAATGACATTTGCTGGCATGGCGCGGTGGAAAAACTGTTCGGCATCGATTTGACCCCGCGCGCCAAAGCGGTGCGCACCATCATGGCCGAATTGGGCCGTTTGCAGGACCACCTGATGTGCGTGGGCTGCGCGGCGCTCGACCTTGGCGCGTTCACCGGCTTTTTGTACGGTTTCAACGAGCGCGAGCGCATCTACGACATTGTGGATTTCATTTCCGGCCAGCGCTTCCACCCCGACTGGACCCGGGTGGGCGGGGCGATGAGCGACCTGCCCGATGAGAAAATTTTCATCACCATGGTGAAATCCTTCCTCCACAACGATCTGCCCAAGGCCATGGGCGATCTTGAGGGCTTGCTCAACAAGAACCGCATCTTCCGCGACCGCACCGAGGGCATCGGCGTGATTTCCCGTGGGGACGCCATCGCCTGGTCGCTCACCGGCCCGTTGGCGCGCGCTTCCGGCGTCAAGCGCGATGTGCGCAAAGACGATCCTTATCTGTGCTACGCCGACAATTGGGACGGCCAGGGCGCCAAGGCGGTGCAGTTCGCCGTGCCCATCGCTTCTGGCGGCGATGTGCTGGCCCGTTATCTGGTGCGCCTGGAAGAAATGAAGCAGTCGGTCAAGATCATCGAGCAATTGATTGATTGCATCCCCGGCGGCCCGATGAATGTGGACGCCGACGGCAAGGCCGTCAAGCCGCCCAAAGCCAGCGTGTACGGCTCGATCGAGGGCTTGATCCAGCACTTTGAACTGGTGATGACCAACCGCAAGTGGAAGGCCCCGATCAACGAAACCTATGCCGCGCAGGAAACCGCCAACGGCGAACTGGGCTTCTTCATCGTTTCCGACGGCGGCCCCAAGGCTTGGCGCGCCAAGTGCCGGGCGCCCTCGTTCATCAATTACGCCACCTTCGCCAAAATGCTCGAAGGCCATTTGCTCTCCGACTCGGTGGCGATCTTGGGTTCGCTCAACATCATTGCGGCGGAATTGGACCGGTAAGGTAGAATCAAGCCATGACCATGACCCTTAAAGCACATTTTGATGGCAAAGTCTTTGTGCCAGATGAACCCGTTAGTCTTGCTGCCGGGCAGGCTGTTTCATTGGTGATGGATGTGCCTGATAGCGGAACCAAAGTTGCGTCAGGCTTAGATGCGTCCTTTGGGGCGTGGAAAGGTCGTTTTGTAGATGGTTTGGCTTATGAGGCGCAAGTGCGCCAAGATTGGGATGGCCGGCCATGATGGTTGTGTTCGACACCAATATCTTGATTGATCATTTGTTGGGGCATCCAGAAGCAGCAATCGAAATGAAGCGTTGGCCAGAACCTGCCATCAGCATTATCACGTGGATGGAGGTTTTGGCTGGCGCCAAGACGCCGGATGAGGTGGCTATGTGCCATCAATTATTGGCGGAATTCATGGTGTTGCCACTGTCCGCTCAAATCGCCGAGCAGGCAGTTGCGCTAAGGCGGGAAAGCCGAATTCGTTTGCCGGATGCGGTGATTGGCGCCTCTGCGCGTGTGCATCAAGCCATTCTTGTTACCCGCAATACCAAGGATTTTTCTCCAGGGTCTTTTGTGCGGGTTCCCTATCAAATTCATCCTCGTTAATTCTCGTTTATGCCCATCGCCATCCCCGCCGACCCCGTCCGCCAAATCATCCTCGACCTGCTGGTGATGGAGCGCACTTACTGCCGCGAAATCGCCGCTTGGACCGACGCCTTGGCCGAAGTGGGTACCTCCATCGAAGGCACGCCCGAGGCCGCCGACCTGTGGGATTACGCCATGACCCTGCTTGGCGTCCCGGCCGAAAGCAAGCAATTCCAGCGCGAATGGCTGGCGGAAAAGTGGCAAGCCGTGATTGAATCCAAGGATGAGGGTGCCGCCCGCATCGAGCAGTATCTGGCCTGGGTGGTGGCGGAAGTCAACGGCGGCAAAACCGGGGCGGGGGGCGGGCGGAAGCATTGATTTGTTTCCCCTAAACTATCCGCCCTATGGCCTGGATCACCCAAAACTCCGCTGAACCTTCCACCCTTGGCCGTCGTGCCGAGCCTTACCTCACGCCCGCGCTCCAGGAGCGCTTTGAGCGCGACTACATCCCGCGTTATCCGATCCGTCGCGGCGCGCTGATCCAGGTGCTGCACGGGGTGCAGGATGAAGTCGGCTGGCTGCCGGTGCAGGCGATGGAGGAAGTCGCCATCTTCATCGGCGTCTCGCTGGCGGAAGTCATCGACACCGCCACTTTTTACGAGGAATTCTTTTTCAAGCCGCGCGGCAAGTACACCCTGTGGGTGTGCCAGTCGGTGTCCTGCGAAATCATGGGCTCGTCGGCCCTGCAAGCCAAGCTGTCAGAGAAGCTGGGCATTGCCCATGGCGAAACCACCTCCGATGGCAAATTCACGCTGATGGATGTCGAGTGCATCGGCGCCTGCGGCGGCGCACCCTGCGCGCTTTGCAACCACAAACTTCATGAGAATCTCTCGGTGGACAATGTGGATGCCATTTTGGACGCCCTGCCCTGAGGATCACCATGAGCCTGCTTGACGAAGTCGCGCGCAACCTCGGCCTGATGATCCACAACATCGGTGCGGAAGTCCGCGCGGGGAAGGCGGAGCAAGTCCATGAGCATTCGCGCAAGGTGGAGGAGGAGCAACCCGCCCCCGGCATCATCATCCGCCGCACCACGGTGGAGGAAATCATCCTGGCCCCCGGCGTCGATCCGGCCACCTTGAAAACCCCCGATTCCCAGCACTGATTTTCATTTTTCACCCTTCATTTCCCCGCCATGGCCCTTGACACCCCCATCCTGATGAAACGCATCCCGCAAGGGAATGTGGCCAACCGCCAAACCGTGTGGTACGACCAGTACGCCGCCACCGGGGGCTATGTCGCACTGGACAAAGCCATCGCCATGGAGCCGGCCAACATTGTCAACGAGATGAAGGCCAGCGAGTTGCGCGGTCGCGGCGGCGCGGGCTTCCCCGCCGGCATGAAGTGGTCCTTCCTGCCGCCGCCCGACGGTGGTCACCGCTTTCTGGCGGTCAATGCCGACGAATCCGAACCGGCCACCTTCAAAGACCAATTGCTGATCAATTGCGATCCGCACATGCTGATCGAGGGCATCGCCATCTGCATGAAGGCCTGCCATCTCGACACCGCCTACATCTACATCCGCGGCGAATACCACCACCACCGCGTGACCCTGGAAAAAGCCGTGCAGGAAGCCTGGGACAAAGGGGTGTTCGGCGAAAACTCGCGCATGGGGCAGATCAACGGCCGCGTGCCGCGTTTGTATGTGCAGCGCGGCGCCGGCGCCTACATCTGCGGCGAAGAAACCGCCCTGCTTGAATCGCTGGAAGGCAAGCGCGGCTGGCCGCGCAACAAGCCGCCCTTCCCGGCCGTTTCCGGCGCCTTTGCGCGCCCGACCGTCATCAACAATGTCGAGACGCTGGCCACCGTGCCGGCCATCATCGAGAACGGCGCCGCCTGGTTCAAGACCTTCGGCGTGCCACGCCCGGAAGGCGCACCGCCGCAGGTGCCGGCCGCCTACGGCACCAAGCTCTACGGTATCTCCGGTCCGGTCAACAACCCCGGCGTGTTTGAGGACCATTTGGGCATCAAACTTTCAACCCTGATCGAGCAGCAGGGCGGCGGCATGCAGGCCGGCAAGAAGTTCAAATCCGCCTTCCATGGCGGCATTTCGATGGGCGTGCTTGGCGCCGACCAATACGATGCCGTGCTTGACTTCGACATCGGCAAGCGCTGCGGCGTGTTGGGTCTGGGCACCGCCTGCGTCACTGTCATTCCGCACGATGTGTCGATGGTGGCCATGGCGCGCAATTGCGCCCGTTTCTACAGCCACGAATCCTGCGGCCAGTGCACCCCGTGCCGCGAAGGCAGCAACTGGGCTTACAAGTTGCTTTCCCGCATCGAAGCCGGCGAAGGCACCACCAAGGACTTGGATCTGCTCAGCGAACTGGCCGGGTCCATGGGCTCGATGCCCGGTTCCACCATTTGCGGTCTGGCCGACGGCACCAGTTGGGCCATCCGCACCATCCTCAACAAATTCTGGGGCGAATTTGAGGCCTTGGTGGCCAAGCCGCAGTATGTGAGCCTGGCCGTGCGCTAAGGCCTGCCGACGGGAAACAATCTTGGCCCAAAGAAAAAGCACCCCGCGTGGCAGGGTGCTTTTTCTATTTTTGATTTTTTATTCAGCGGTTGAAGCGGGCATCTTCGTCCATCGGGGCCGCGGGGGCGGCGTCGCCGGGCGTGCGCTTGGCAAAGCGCGGGGCTTCGGCCGGGGGATTGACGCGCTTGATGTTCTGGGCTTGGAAGCCTTTGGCGGTTTCCTCCAGTTCGTATTCCACTTCTTCGCCGTCCTTGAGCAGGCGGAAGCCTTCGGTCTGGATCTGCGAATAATGGATGAACACATCCTGGCCTTCGGGGCCGACGATGAAACCAAAGCCCTTTTTGACATCGAACCACTTGACGTTGCCGCGCACAGTACTCATCGGGTCAATCCTTGAAAAAATGCCGCCGCCCTGCGGGCGACTGATCGTGAAACGGGCGGCTGAACATCAACCGCCAACAACGGGCGCGCATTCTAGCGGAAAAAAGGCGGTCCGGCGCATTTCCCCACGGCGTTCAATTTGCGGGTTCCGGCAATAAAACCCCACCCGAATCCGCGCCATCCCTTATCCTTTCCCCACTTCAATTCCCTCTTACGGAGCATCCCCCTCATGGGCATTCTTTCTGGCAAACGCGGCATCGTTTTCGGCATCGCCAACGAGCGTTCCTACGCTTGGTTCATCGCGCAATCCCTCAGGCAACAGGGCGCGGAAATCATCTTCACCTACCTGCCGATGGGCAAGATGGAACACCGCGTGGGCAAAGCCATTGAGGCGCTGGGCATTGAAAATCCCTGGCTCAAGCCTTGCGACGTCAACTCCGACGCCTCGCTCGACGAAGTATTCGCCGCCATCAAGGCCGACTTCGGCGGCATTGATTTCGTGGTTCACTCCGTCGCCTTCGCCGACAAGGATTACCTCAAGCCCGACATGTTCCACAAGACCCCGCGCAACGTCTACAAGGACGCGGTGGACACCTCGGCTTACACCCTCCTGGCCATGGCCCAGCGCTGCGTGACGATGGAACTCATGCCCAATGGCGGCTCCATCGTCAGCCTGACCTACTACGGCGGCGAAAAGGTGACCCCGGGCTACAACGTCATGGGCATCGCCAAGGCCGCGCTCGAGCACACCACCCGCTATCTGGCCTTTGAATTGGGTTCGCGCAACATCCGCGTCAACACCATTTCGGCCGGTCCGTTCAAGACCCTGGCCGGCGCCGGCGTCGGCGGCATGGACGACATGATCCGCTACCAGGAGTTCGCCTCCTCCATGAAACGCTGCAACACCGGCGAAGAAGTCGGTGACACGGCCGCTTACCTGCTGTCCTCGCTTTCCAGCGGTGTCACCGGCGAAACCGTGCATGTGGATGCCGGTTTCTCCATCGTCGGCGTGCCGCCCAAGGCCGAGACGGGTGCCGCCATTCCCGGCAAGTGATTTTCCGCCAAACCCGATAAAAAAAAGCGCTGCTTCGGCAGCGCTTTTTTTATCGGGTTTGGCAGGGAATATGAAGCGGTGAATGGTTTTTCCATTCACTTCTGCACGATGTCGTTGCGCATGCGCTGGGCGGCATCCATGTCCTTGGTGCTCGGGCTGCGGCCGGTTTCGATCATGGTGCGGAAGCAGTCGAACAGGTAGCGGCTGTCGTGCGGGCCGGGCGAGGCTTCCGGATGGTATTGGATGGCGAACACCGGCAGCGTTTTGTGGCGGAACCCGGCGACGGTGTCATCGTTGAGGTTGATGTGGGTCACTTCGCCATTGGCTTGTTCCAGCGATGCGCGCTCAACGGCGAAGCCGTGGTTTTGCGCGGTGATTTCCACCTTGCCAGTGCCCAGGTTCTGGATCGGGTGGTTGCCGCCGCGGTGGCCGAATTTGAGTTTGTAGGTTTTGGCGCCAAGGGCCAGCGAGAGCAACTGGTGGCCAAGGCAGATGCCAAAGGTCGGCAGCGGCTTGGGTGCGTTGACCAGGGTGCGCAGGGTGGCGATGGTGGCCTCCACCGCAGCCGGGTCGCCGGGGCCGTTGGAGATGAACAGGCCGTCGGGTTTTTGGGCCATGATCTGTTCAGGGGTGGCGTCCCATGGCAGGATGCAAACCTCGAAGTTCTGGTCGGCCAGATTGCGCAATATGTTGTGCTTGGCGCCGCAATCCAAGGCCACCACCTTGAACGGCTTGCGGTCCGCGCCGGCGGCGCCGTGCAGCGGCGCCCATGCGCCCAGGTTTTCGGACCAGCCGCAGGGTTGGCCGCAGGCGACTTGTGCCGCCAAGTTGCGCCCATCAAGGGAGGGTTCGCTGCGGGCGGCGGCGACCAGTTCGGCATCGGTCTTGGCGGCATCGGTGCAGATGACCCCTTGCATGGCGCCGGTGACGCGCAGGCGGCGGGTGAGCGCACGGGTGTCGATGCCGGTCAGGCCGACCACGTTGTTTTCCTTGAGCCAAGCCGCCAGCGATTTTTCCGCGCGGAAGTTCGACACCCGGTGGGCCAACTCGCGCACGATGAAGCCCCGGGCGTGGATGTTTTTTGATTCCATGTCGTCGCTGCCGGCCACCCCGTAGTTGCCGATGAGCGGGCAGGTCATGGTGATGATCTGACCGGCATAGGACGGATCGGTCAGGATTTCCTGGTAGCCCGACATCGAGGTGTTGAAGCACACTTCCCCGCCCACCATGCGCCCCGAGGTGTCGCCAAAGGCTTTGCCTTCAAAAACAGACCCGTCTTCGAGGGCGAGACGGGCGGGGACCAACGGGGCGGAATCGGCGTGGGCAACGGTGGCGGTGAGCGCGGCGACGGGTGGGGCAATGGGAGTGGTCATATCGGAGGGGGATTCTAACGGGTCGCCGTTGACCGGGAGTTTTCCAGAACCCGCCGGAATCGGCCCGTTATCCCCGCCATTGGGGTGTCTGCGGGCGCAAAAGTTTTTCCCTGGTTGGATTTGCAGAATTTAAAAAGGTTGCTATTATCCGCACCCCCCAACGGGGAAGTGTCCGAGGGCGTAGCTCAGTGGTAGAGCGCCACCTTGCCAAGGTGGATGTCGAGGGTTCAAGTCCCTTCGCCCTCTTTAGGAAAGCGGTTGAAAACGAATGAAAAATCCCCGGACAAAGCCGGGGATTTTTCATTTTCCAATGTTTAGCGCCCCAAAATTTTGCGTGCCAGCGCCAGCACCCCTTCCGCCTTGCAAAAGCCCAGCAGGCGGTGCAGGGTGTGGTGGTAGGCCGGGCGCAGTTTGGGGATGGGCAGTTGCGCCTGGCGCCATTTGGCCAGGCCTTGCAGGGCCAGGCCGGTTTGGCCGTTGCGATGGGCGAAGGCGGCGGTGGTATAGAGCAAGTCGAACAGATAGCGGCGGACTTCGGGCGAGCCGAGGGTGGGATTGGTCAGATACAGATCGGCCACGGCGGTGGTCATCACCAGCAGCCACGGGGTTTCCCCGCGCCTTGCTTCGCAGGCCATCGAATTGTTGTCGAAGCGTTTGAGGAGCAAGTCATTGGGCCAGGGCAACACCCGCAAATCGGGGTGGCGCAGCAACAGTTTGAAAAACATATCCGCTTCATCACAAGCTTTGATGAGGGGGCGGAAGCCACCGGACTCCGAATATAGTTCTTTTTTCCAAAGCACCGAGGTGAAGGAAAATCCTTTGTTTGGCCAGTACCCCCACAAAGGGAAATCAGGCGCCCCACCTTCGGGCACAGGGGGCAGATCAGCGAGTCGTTGCCGGATGACTTCCAAATCAACATCCCAAAAGCCATGCTCGCCGGAACTGGCCATTTGCAGATTGCGTGAAAGCATGGCCTCCAGCAGGGTTTCAACGGCATTGGGCATCAGCAGGTCATCACTGTCCAGAAACCAAAACCATTCGCCGGTTGCGTGTGCCGCACCAATATTGCGGGTGATGCACAGCCCCATGTTCACCACCGAGTGCACCACTTTCACACGGTCATCTTTGGCCGCCAGTGCCTGCAATGTTTGCAGGGTGCCGTCTTTGGAGCAATCATCCACCGCAATCACCTCGATGTTGGGGTGGGTTTGCGCCAGGCAGGATTCAATTGTTTCTGCCACCAGCTTTTCGCGGTTGTAGACGGGGATAATGACGGAGACTTTGGGGTGGTGCATGGCGTGGCAGGGTAATCAGTTTTTGGGGATGGCGCGAATTTCCAAGCGTTGAATCAGGCGTTTTCCCAAGGCGATGCCGGGTGTTTCAATAAAACGATGGGTGAGCATGGCTACCGGAATGGAGAACGCCAAACATCCGATGATGCCGAAGACAAAGGTGCCCAAAGTCCCCCAAGGTTGGGATTGTTCCCACAGCGGATGATGATGAATCCAATAAGTCACCACCCAGACGCCGACGAAATGGGTGAGATAGAGGCTGTAGGAGATTTTCCCAAGAAAAATCGTGGCCCGGTTGACCAGGAATCGCCAAGGATGAAGCGACAAAGACAGTAGAAGGGCGCAGGCGGCCACCCCGGCCACAGAGGGCGACAACCAGGCATGGTGGGGGTGCAGGAACCGGGGTAGCCAAGCGGGCGGCGCACCATCACCCAAGAGGGACATGAACCAAAGAATCAGCAGGCAAAGGGTGAGCAGGCCGGCGCTGATGAGTTGGGTGTGTTTTTTGAGTTTGGTCAAAATGCCATCATTCTTCAGCAGTGCATAAGCGAAGAAGCCCATCAGGAACACCGGGAGTTGGGTGGGCAGCCAGAAATAAAGGAAGGAAAGATGGGTTACAGGCCAGTGTTCGAGACCGTTTTTTGAGATTGACAGCCAATGGGTGAGGGCCATTTGGTGGGCCATCCAAATACAAAGCCCAGCCAAGGGGATCGCGGCGGCAATGGCGGCCAGTATGGGCATGGGCCGACGCAGGTGGGAGGCCATTACGGGGACCAGTAGATAAAACGACATTTCCACCCCGATGGACCAGCCACCTGGCACCACGCTGTTGATGGATGTCGGCAGCCAGCCGTGGACAAACAGCAGGTTGGCTGATAGGTTGAAGGCGGTATCAGTTTCAGCTTCATACCGCCATCCCGGCAACCATTGGGAAATATTTGCCAAAGAGAAGGTCGCGTAAAACAGAATGCCTAGAAAATACAGTGGCGCAATGCGAAAAAAACGCCGGATTAGATAGTTACGGGTGGGATTGTTTTCGGCTTTGCGCCGGTGCCAACTGCGGGCAAGCGTGAACGCGCTGGCGACGAAAAAAAGCTGCACGCCGTGCCGCCCGTTGAGCGCCCACTGGCCAAGATTTAATCCGCCCATGTGCCAAGGCATGCGGTCATAAAAGCAATGGCAGGTCATCACGCCCAAGATGGCGATGCCGCGCAGGGCGTCCACCCAGGCGAGATTTTCTTTTTTTTCAGGTGTTGGGGTGGTGGGTGTCATGCGGGGCGGACCGCGAGTATTCTTGCTCGCAAGGCTGTGGATGGATAGATGGAGGGTGCAAAAGTGCAGCAGATGAGGGCGGCTGAAATCCTTGCGCGTTAAAAACGCGCGGTCCGCCCCGCATTCTCCCATCGCGCAATCAGCGATTTTCCCAGTTTTATCCCTGGTTTTTCAATGAAGCGGTGGGTGAGCATGGCCACCGGAATGGCGAAGGCGAGACAGGCCAGGACGCCGGCCGCAAAAGTTCCCAATGTTCCCCAAGGCTGGGTTTGTTCCCAAGGCACATGCGCGCGTACCCATGGGGCGATGATCCAAGCGCCGATAAAGTGGACGATGTACAGGCTGTAAGAGAGTTTGCCCAAGAAGGTGGTGACGGGGTTGACCAGCAGACGCCAGGGGGTCAAGGCCAAAGCCAGCAGCAGGGAGCAGGAGGCGATGCCGGCAAAAGTCGGGGAGAGCCAGAAAAAATGCGTGCGCAAAAGATCTGGCAGGGCGGTGGACGGATCGGCATCTTTGCTCATGCCAAGCGAAATCAGCCAGAAGCCCAGCAGACTGCAGGCCAGCAGCATGGCGCTGACAAGATGTTTGCGCTTGGGCGCCCATTGTTGCAGCTGTTTGTCTTCCAGCAGGCCATAAGCCAAAAAACCCAGAATGAACACCGGCAATTGGGTGGGTAGCCAGAAATAAAGGAAGGTGTTGTTGTCCACCGGCCAGCCGAATCCGCCGGAGTGGGTCGTCACCAAGCCGGAATTGGAGAACCGGTAAGCACCATAGGCGCAAATGCCGGCCAAAGGCACGGCGGCGGCAAAAGCCATGAGCGCCGAGCGCGGGCGGTGGAGGTGGGTGGCCAGCCACGGTACCAACAGATAAAACGACATTTCCACCCCGATGGACCAGCCGCCCGGCATGATGTTGTTGATGGCAAAAGGCAGCCATCCGTGCAAAAACAGCAGATGGGCGGCAATGGCTTTGAGGGTGTAGTGGCTGGCGGGGATGTGAAAATCAGGGATCCACAACAACACCATGGTGGTGTAAGCGGCAATCCCGACGAAATACAGCGGTGCAATGCGAAACCAACGGCGTAGCAGATAATTGCGCAGGGGGCGGTGTTCGGCCCGGCGGCGGTGCCAACTGCGGGCCAAGGTAAAAGCGCTGGCAACGAAAAACAATTGCACCCCGTATTGGCCGGCCAAAACCCATTGGGCCACATTCAGGTGGGCCAAAAACCAAGGCATTTGATCGTAAAAGCAGTGCACCAACACCACGCCCAGAATGGCGATGCCGCGCAGGGCGTCCACCCATGCCAGGGATTCGGTTTGTTTAGGGGCAAGGGGGAGCATAAAACAGGGCGAAAATGAAAAAGGCTTTGATTCGGGTAGAATACGCCATTTGTCATTTTCATTCCCCCAAGTCATTTGAGCATGTCAGCCCCTGAACCCACCGTTTCATCTATTTGCGTGATTGAGCCCGAGCGCAAGGGATTGCTCCCTGATTTTGCCGAACTCTGGCGCTACCGCGGGTTGTTTTGGGTCATGGCTGTGCGCGACATCACGGCGCGTTACAAGCAGACTTATTTCGGGGTGGTGTGGTCCATTATCACGCCCTTTATCCAAGCGGGCATTTTTTGGGCCATTGCCAGCCTGCTGGGGGTGACGAAGACGTTGGCGGACACTGGGGTACCCTTTATCATCACCGCTTTTTGCGGCACTTGGGCCTGGCAGATTTTTTCTTCCAGCGTCAACACCGCCGGGGGCAGCATTGGCGGCGCGGCCGGGATGATCAAAAAAGTGTATTTCCCACGCTTGATTGTGCCCATGTCCTCTTTGGTTCGGTGTTTGGTGGACAGTGGCATTACCTTTGGCGTCTTGATCACAATGATGGTGGGTTTTCATGTCTGGGGTGGCTGTGATTTCACGCCGACTTGGCGCCTGTTGTTCCTACCGGTTTGTGTGGCCTTTGCCGTCTTGACCGCCTTTTCGTTTGGGATATGGATTTCTTGTTTGACTGCCCGTTGGCGCGATATCGGGGCGTTGATTCCATTTTGTTTTCAATTTTGGCAGTATGCCAGCCCGGTTGCTTACGAGTCTTCCACCGTGGTGCCCAATCAGGAGAAATGGCAGAAGTTTCTTGAGAACCACCAAGTGTCCCAGTGGATGGTGGACCATCATTGGGGGGCGCTACCAGCCTGGGTTGGGCAACTGAATCCGAAACTGATTTACGGCCTCAACCCCTTGGCCGGGGTGATTGAGGGGATTCGTTGGTCTTTGTTTCAGGGCCAGGCCGAATTGAATGGCCATGCTTACCAAACGCCGGGCCCCATGATGCTGGTTTCGTTTGTGGTGGTGTTGGGGGTCTTGTTTTCGGGTCTGTGGTTCTTCAAAAAGACCGAGCGGACTTTCGTGGATATTTTGTAAGGCCATTCTCCTGTTGGGCGGACCGCGAGCATTCATGCTCGCAAGCCCATTACCATTCCGTATCTCTTTCAGATTGCGAGCAACATGCTCGCGATCCGCCCCGAAATCTCAGCCTTATGTCCTCCTCCTCCGATATTGCCGTCCGCGTCACCGGTCTTTCCAAGAAATACCGCAAGGGTGAGTACGCCCATCACAGCCATGTGATTGATGCCATCAAGGGCTTGAATCCCTTTCGCAGCCAAGAGGCACGGCAGGCGGC
>CAZKVP010000003.1:14103-85734 GCA_964556215.1 uncultured Phycisphaeraceae bacterium | reverse complement strand
CGTCCCATATCAGGCTATCGTCATATTACGAACAAAACTTTAGTAATTCGTATAATTAGTTAAATAAAGCATAGTTGAAATTAATCGAAGGCCTTTTTCAACTGCCCTAAACCAAAACCCAACCCCCACCCGCCCGCCCCCAAAAAGCCATCTCACAACCCTCTCATCCCCCTTTTAACCCGCTACAATTGCTGACCCTTCCCGCTTGAAGCGGGAGTCCGCCTCATTCACCGACTTATGGCCAGCCAGCCAACCACCGCCAGTCTTGCGTTTGTTGAATCCCTTTACGAGTCCTACCTGAAGGATCCCCTCTCGGTTGCCGCCGAGTGGCGCGATGTGTTTCAGTCGTGGGACGTGCCGGTGTCGTCCGCCGCGGCGGCTTATGCGCTGCCCTCCGGCGCGCGCAACATGGTCGAGGCGGCCTCCTCCGCCGGCGGGGCCATCAGCACGGCGGAAGCCACCACCAAGCAGCATCTGGTGGATGTGCTCATCCGCAACTTCCGCACCTTGGGCCATCTTGGCGCGCATTTGAACCCGCTGGCGGACGGGGATGCCGAATTGCCGCCGGAATTGCGCCCGGAGTTGTACGGCTTCACCGATGCGGACATGGACAACCCCTTCATCCGCAGCGCGACCTTGCCCGGCGCGCAGGTGCGCACGCTGCGCAGCGTGCTCGAGCAGATGCAGATGACGTATTGCCGGCGCATCGGCGTGCAGTTCATGCACATCGACGACATGGAAGTGCGCCAATGGCTGCAAAACCGCATGGAATCGTGCCACAATTCCATCACGCTCTCGCGCAACGAGCAGTTGCGCATTTTGTCGCGCTTGGCCGACGCGACGCTGTTCGAAGAATTCATCATGAAGAAGTTCGTGGGCGCCAAATCTTTCTCGCTTGAAGGCGGCGAGACCATGATCCCGCTGATGGACCTGGTGCTCGAACACGCCGGCGAAAACGGCCTGCGCGAAGTGGTGATCGGCATGGCCCACCGCGGCCGCCTCAACGTGCTCTCCAACGTGATGGGCAAGTCGGCCAGCAAGATATTCCGCGAGTTCAAGGACTCCGACCCCGAGGCGGCCATCGGCGGTTCCGACGTGAAATACCACATGGGTTATTCCAGCGATTGGAAGACCAGCCATGGCAAGAATGTGCACCTCTCGCTGTGCTTCAACCCGTCGCATTTGGAATATGTCAACGCGGTGGCCCTGGGCCGCGTGCGCGCCAAGCAGGATGTGACCGATTTGGGCACCCATGGCGAGCACGGCATCGCCCTGCTCATCCACGGCGACGCGGCCTTTGCCGGCGAAGGCATCGTGCAGGAAACCCTGCAGTTGTCGAACTTGTCCGGCTACAAGACCGGCGGCACCGTGCACGTGGTGATCAACAACCAGGTCGGCTTCACCACCGACCCCGTTGATTCGCGCTCGACCCATTACTGCACCGACGTGGCGCGCATGCTGCAAAGCCCCATCTTCCACGTCAATGGAGAAGACCCCGAGGCGGTGGCGCAAATGGTGGCGGTGGCGATGGAGTTCCGCCAGAAGTTCAAGCGCGACGTGTTCATCGACATGTACTGCTTCAGAAAGCGCGGCCACAACGAGAACGACGAGCCGCGCTACACCCAGCCCGAGATGTACGCCAAAATCGATGCCCGCAAACGGGTGCTGGAGTCCTACCGCGACAACCTGCTCAAATTGGGGCAGGTGACGCTGGCCGATGCCGAGGCGATTGAAAAAGCCCGGTTGGAAGTGCTGGAAAAGGAATTGGCCGAAGCTTCCGCCGACACCAAAATCGCCAAGCCCGATTCGCTCAAGGGCGCATGGAGCGGCTATTACGGCGGGCCCGAGCGCGCCGATGACGAGCCGGTCACCGGCATTCCCGCCGCCAAGCAGCAGGAGATACTGCGCAAATTGATGGAGTTGCCCGAAGGCTTCAACCTGCACCCGACCTTGCAGCGCATGTGGAAGGAAAAGGCCGAAGTGGCCGCCGGCAACAAACCGATGAACTGGGGCGCCGCCGAGGCGTTGTCCATCGCGGCGCTTGCGCTTGAGGGGCACCCGGTGCGCATCACCGGCCAGGATTCGCAGCGCGGCACCTTCACCCACCGCCACGCGGTGCAGCACGACACCCAAACCGGGGCGGAATCCTTCCCGCTGCAAAAGTTGTCACCCACCCAGGCCAAGGTGGAGATCGTCAACTCGCCGCTCAACGAGTCGGGCGTCCTGGGCTTTGAATACGGCTACTCGCTGGATGTGCCCGACGGCTTGGTGGTGTGGGAGGCGCAATTCGGCGACTTTGCCAACTGCGCCCAGGTCATCATTGACCAGTTCATCTGCTCGGCCGAAAGCAAGTGGAACCGCGTCTCGGGCATCACCATGCTGCTGCCCCACGGCTACGAGGGGCAGGGCCCCGAGCATTCGTCGGCCCGCTTGGAACGCTTCCTGCAACTGTGTGCCGAGGACAATGTGCAGGTCTGCCAGCCGACCACCCCGGCGCAGATTTACCATCTGCTGCGCCGCCAGGTGTTGCGCAAGTGGCGCAAGCCCCTGATCGTGATGAGCCCCAAGAGCCTGCTGCGCCACCCTGAGGCGGTCAGCACCTTTGACGAGATTGAAAACGGCGCCTTCCAGCGCGTGATCGCCGACGCCGGCGTGACCGATGCCAAAAAGGTCAAGCGCGTGTGCCTGTGCAGCGGCAAGATTTATTACGAGTTGAACGAGCGCCGCAAGGCCGAAAAACGCGACGATGTGGCCTTTGTCCGCGTCGAAGAGTTGTACCCCTTCCCCGAGGCGCAACTGGCCAAGACCATCGCCGCATATGCCTGCGCCGTCGAAGTGGTATGGGTGCAGGACGAGCCGCTCAACCAGGGGGCCTGGTCTTTCATCCACCTGCAATTTCCCGGCCGCATCGGCGACCTGCCCCTGCACGGCCTTGGCCGCCGTCCGTCGGCCAGCCCCGCCACCGGCTCGAACAAAGCCCACAAACTGGAGCAGGAACGCCTGCTCAACATGGTGTTCGGCTCCACCGACCAAGACCCCGAAAACGGCGTGGCCGTGCAGTGCAGTCTGTTTGCCGACATGCTGCCCAAAGCGGGGGCCAAAGCCGCCGAAAAAGTGCAGCCGGCGCCCTCCACGCCTAAACTGGCCAAGGCCGGCGCCAAAAAATAACCTTTCCACACACTCCCCTTAACCACACCCATCATGGCATTTGAACTCAAAGTTCCCAGCGTAGGCGAATCCGTCACCGAAGTCGAAATCGGCGGTTGGAAAATCAAAGAAGGCGACCATGTCAAGGTCGACCAGGACCTGGTCGAACTGTTGACCGACAAAGTCAACCAGGTGCTGCCTTCGCCGGTGGCGGGTGTGGTCACCCAAATCGTGGTGCCGGTGGGCAAGCCAGCCAAGGTGGGCGATGTGATCGCCCTGATTGAAGTCGGCGCCGGTGCCGCTGCGCCCGCCGCCAAGGCGGCCCCGGTTGCGCCTGCCGCCACCAAGGGTGCCGCCAGCGAGCAAAAAGTGATGCCCGCCGCCGCCCGCGTGCTGGCCGAACAGAATTTGAAGCCCAGCGACTTCCAGGGTTCCGGTCCCGGCGGCCGCCTGCTCAAGGAGGACGTGGTCGGCAAATCCGGCATCTTCGCCGCCGTTTCCCCGGCCCCTGCGGCTTGCGCCACCCCTGCCGCGCCCGCCGCCAAAGTGTGCGCCGTCGGCAGCCGCGCCGAAGAAGTGGTGCGCATGACCCCCATGCGCCGCGCCATCGCCCGCAACCTGCTGCAGGCCCAATCCACCGCCGCCCTTTTGACCACTTTCAACGAAGTGGACATGACCCAGGCGATGGCCTTGCGCACCGCCAACCAGGACCGCTTCGTGGCCCGCCATGGCGTCAAGTTGGGCTTCATGTCCTTCTTCGTGCGCGCCACGGTGGAAGCCCTGAAGCTGTTCCCCAGCGTCAACGCCGAAATCCGCGGCGAAGACATCGTCTACAAGAAGTACCACGATGTGGGCATCGCCATCGGCGGCGGCAAGGGGTTGGTGGTCCCGATCCTGCGCAACGCCGAGGGCATGGGTTTGGCCGACATTGAAAAAACCATCGGCGATTACGCCGGCAAGGCCAAGGCCGGCACCCTGACCGCCGCCGACTTGACCGGCGGCACCTTCACCATCACCAATGGCGGCGTGTACGGCTCGCTGCTGTCCACCCCGATCGTCAACCCGCCCCAGTCCGGCGTTTTGGGCATGCACGGCATCGTGCGCCGCCCCATTGCCGTGGGCACCCCCGGCAAGGACGAGCGCGTGGAAATCCGCCCGATGATGTACATCGCCCTCACCTACGACCACCGCATCGTCGACGGGCGCGAAGCGGTCACCTTCCTTAAGACTGTCAAGGACATGGTCGAGGATCCGGCCCGCCTGGTGCTTGGCTGCTGAAATTGAAAACACACAAAAGCGGGGCTGGCGGAACCTTTCCGCCGGCCCCGCTTTTCCCATTTCCGGGCGGGGGCATGGGGGCGCGAACAATCCTGAAATTGACGATTTACCCCGCTTCGGCTATCTTCGCCCGATGGAAAACAAAATCATTGCCGAGGGCATCACTTTCGACGACATCCTGCTGGTTCCACGCGCCAGTTCCGTGGTGCCAAGCGAGGCGGACACTTCCACCCGGCTGACCAAACGCATCCGCATCAACATCCCGCTGCTCTCGGCGCCGATGGACACCGTCACGGAGTCCGCGCTGGCCATCGCGCTGGCGCAGGCCGGCGGTTTGGGCTTCATCCACAAGAACCTGTCCATCGCCGACCAGGTGCGCGAAGTGATCAAGGTCAAGCGCTCGGCCAACGGGGTGATCACCGACCCGGTGGTGCTGCCGCCGACCACGCCGGCCCAGATGGCCCGCGAATTGATGGAGGAGCAGCACATCTCCGGCGTGCCCATCACCCAGGACGGCACCCGCCACAGCAAGGTGGTGGGCATTCTGACCCGCCGCGATTTGGCCTTCATCGGCAACCGCGATGTGCCGGTGTCGGCGGTCATGACCAAGGAACGCCTGATCACCGCCGCGCCGGAGACCACGCTGGAGCAGGCCGAGAAAATTCTCAATGCCAACAAGATCGAGAAACTGATTTTGGTGGACAAAAATTTTCACCTCACCGGCTTGATCACCATGCGCGACATCGAGAAATTGTCGCAATACCCCAAAGCGGTGCGCGATGACCGCGGCCGCCTGCGGGTGGGCGCGGCGGTGGGCGTGCATCAGCTCGACCGGGTCGAGGCGCTGGTGGCCGCCGGGGTGGATGTGATCGGCGTGGACAGCGCCCACGGCCACAGCCAGAACGTGCTGGACACGGTCAGGGCCATCAAGGCCAAATTCGACATCGACGTGGTGGCCGGCAACATCGCCACCACCGAAGGCGCGCGCGATTTGATCGCCGCCGGCGCCGACGCGGTCAAGGTGGGCATCGGCCCGGGCTCGATCTGCACCACCCGCATCGTTTCGGGCGTGGGCATGCCGCAGATCACCGCGGTGATGAACGCGCTCAAGGCCTGCCAACCGGCCGGCATCCCGGTGATCGCCGACGGCGGCATCCGCCACAGCGGCGACATCGCCAAGGCCATTGGCGTGGGTGCCGACTGCGTGATGCTCGGCTCGCTGTTCGCCGGGTTGGAGGAATCGCCGGGCGAATCCATCATCCACATGGGCCGGCGCTACAAGCAGTACCGCGGCATGGGCAGCCAGGGCGCGATGATGCAGGGCTCGGCCGACCGCTACGGGCAGAAGGGCGTCACTAAAAAAGACAAGTTGGTGCCCGAGGGCGTCGAGGGCCGCGTGCCATTCCGCGGTTCGCTTTCCGACTTTGTCTACCAATTGGTCGGCGGCCTGCGCTCGGGCATGGGCTATTGCGGGGCGCAGGACATTCCCACGTTGCAGAAAGAAGCGCGCTTCACCAAAATCTCCAACGCCACCCTGGCCGAAAACCACCCGCACAACATCCAGATCACCAAGGAGAGCCCGAATTATTCGGGCGAGGTGCACGGGTAAAACATGGATAACTTCTTCCCGCTGGTCATCGTGCTGCTTTGGTCGGCCCTTTGGGTCGTCGAGTTCGTCCAACTGATGCTGGTCGAAGACCGTCTTTTCATGGGACGGCACGACAAGGCGCTTTGGGTCGCCGCATTTCTGGTGATGTTCCCCCTGGCTCCGATCGCATTCCATCTGTGGAAAAAAGCGCAATCCGTCAAGGGTTGATCACCTTGTCTCCACCACCCGAAACGCCCCGGGCAACGCCTCAAAAACAATCGGCGTGGTGCCGGCGCCGTCGCCGTCGATTTGGGCCGGCACCGGCGCGCCGGGCCCGTGCACGGTGATCTTTTTCGCCTGCCCGTGCAGCACATCGGCCAGCCGCAGGTGGCGGCCCAAGTAGGCGCTGAAGGCGTAGCGCAGGCCGGCCACGGCGCTGCCTTTGGTGAAGAGCACCCAATCCAGCAGGCCGTCGTCATCCTTGGCATGGACCGCGAATTTCAGGCCGCCGCCGTACTCGGCCAGGTTGCACACCATGGCCAGTGCGCCGGTGTGGGTTTGGCCGCCGGCCTCCAGCACCACCGGCGGGGTGGGGTATTTCAGCACGGCCTTGAGGATGTGCGGGGCGTAACTGCGGCGTGTCACGCGGTGCTTGCGGTGCGGATTGTCAGCGGTGGGGGCATGGCGCCAGGATTCGATCCGGCGCACCACTTCGGCATCCAGGCCCATGCCGGCCATCAGGGAGAACAGGCGGGGTTGCCCTTCACCGCAGGTGGCCAGCCCCAAATCGGCCGGACGGGTTTGGCCGCGGGCCAGATGGGCGGCGAGTTGCCCGGGGTTGCGCGCAAAGCCGAAGTGTTTGGCGAACAGGTTCTCGTTGCCCATGGGGAAAGTGGCAAAGGGCACCTGCGGCAGCATGCCGGCTGCCTGCATCATGCCCAGCACGGCGGCGATCGAACCGTCGCCGCCGGCGGCCACCACCGCGCGGGCGTGGCCGCCAAAGTCAGCCAAGAGCCCGCGCCCTTCGGCCGGCGACCAGGCGATGTGGGTATTGATGCCAAAGGCCGCCAATTCGCGCGTGAGCGCCTCCATGTGGGCGCGGTTGGGGCCGCTGCCGCTGAAGGGGTTGGCCAGAACAAGGACGCTCATGGCAGGATCTCGGCGGCTTGCTTTGCCAGATCTGTGAGCGTTTTGACACCGTCATCGCTTTGCGGCAGGTCCCTGAGCAGGTTGCCCACCAGTTCCAAATTCGCCCCGCCGCGGTTGGGGGATTCGTGCAGCACCATGCCGAAGGCCGCCGCCGCCGCCGCCAGGCGGAAATCGGCATCCGTATCGGTGAACGGCTTGGCCGCGCCGGACAAAAGTGCCTGGGTGGGGACGGCTTTGCCGGAGCCGTCCGTGAACGACGCGGTTACGGCGAGCCAGTCGCCGGACGCGGCTTGGGATGTCGGTTGGGCGGGCTGCAAATAGCGCCAAACAGGGGCGTCGCTCTTGGTGGCGGCGATTTTGGCATCCAATTCCTGCAGGTCAAGGCGCAGGCCCTCATAGAGCAATTTGGCTTCGGCCAAGGCGGTGGCGTCGCCCCCGGCGGCGACCTGCCGTTGGGCGGCCGTCATTTGCTGGCTTAGTTCGGCGCGCTTGGCCGTCAGCGGGGCCATCGGGTCGGTGGCGGGGATCAATTCGACCAGGAGCGTGAGGGTGGCGCCGGCCTTCAACTCGCCGGTTCCCTGCCCGCCGGCGGTGCCGTTTTCAAGTTTGACTTCCCGCCCGATTGGGCGCCAGCTGCCCACTTTTGTGGGGTTGAATTCGACCTGCAGCGAGGACAAGGTGGCCGCCTGGGTGCCGGCGGTCAGCGTGATGCGCGCCAGAACATGCCCCTCGGACCATGGGCAGGTGCACAGCGAGCAGGCCAGCAGGGGCAGGCTCTGGCCGGGCGGGGGGGCTGCATAGTTGTATTTGAAGGATTGCAGCAGATCGCTGGCATCCACTTGGTCCGGCGGCGGCAGGGCCCCTTGGGTCAAGGCGTCGGTGATGGTTTCCAGCGTGTGGTTGCCGGTGCTGGCGGGAAGCGCCAGCATGACCTGGGCTTGGGTGGGGACAAAGGGCTGGTGGACGGCTGCGGCCAGCGATTTGGCGTAGGCCAGTTCGCCGTCCAATTGCGCTTTGGCCGCTTCAAGGCTTTTTTTCTCTTCTTCCAGTGCGTCCGACGCACCCTGGGTGTTTTGGGCGTTTTTCTGCGCTTCGGCGAGTTTGGCTTCCAATTCGGCGTGGACGGCGCGCTCTTGGTTCAAGGCGGCTTGGGCCGCGATGACGGCTTGTTTGGCTTCCGCCAACCGGGCTTTGGTTTTCGAGTCGTCTTCCGCGGCCGCGTTTTGCCGGGGTGCCGGCGGGGCGGCTTTGAGTTGCCACAACCAGCCCACGGCCAGCAACGCGCAACAGCCGGCCAGCAGCCAGACAAGGCCCTTGCCGGCGGCCTGCGCGGAGGTGGCGTGCGTACCCGTTGGGGTTTGGCTGGGGGCGGCGAACGGCGAAGGGATGTTCGCATGGCTCCCCGTCAGGCCGCTTTGCTGGCGCATCCTGTATTCGGCCGGGGTCACCGGTTGCACATCTTCGGCATTCTGCGGCAGCAGTTCCTTGATGGCTTTGGCGATGTTCTTGGTGCGCGCCACATGGTCGCGGGCATCCTGGCTCTCGGTCAAAATGCGCTCAATGTCAGCGCGCTGCGCGGCATCGAGTTCGCCCAAGGCGTAGGCGGTCAGTCGGATGTGGAGGATTTCAAGATCCATGGCGTGTGGGTTGTAAGGGGTCGCCGGTGGCGGGGGGAAAATCCGGAATCAGGCCTTTTCAGCGCGGGTGGCGAGGTTTTTCATCCCGTGATGGACGAGGTAAGCCACCGAGGATGCCGATTGCCCGGTGGCTTCGGCGATCTGCGGATAACCCCAGCCGCGTTTGAACTTAAGGCGCAGGACCTCGCGCTGGGCTTCAGGCAGGGTGATGAACGCGTTTTCCAGGGCCAGGGCAAAAAGTGCGGTGGCATTGGCGGCGGAGTCGTGTGCTTCAGACATGGGTACCTCGGCAAAGGAAATGCAAAACGGCACGGCATCATCGGCCTTGGCGCCCCCCGCGTCAAGGGTAAGTGGCGGGAATT
This sequence comes from uncultured Phycisphaeraceae bacterium, assembly GCA_964556215.1. Classification (GTDB taxonomy): domain Bacteria; phylum Planctomycetota; class Phycisphaerae; order Phycisphaerales; family Phycisphaeraceae; genus CANIYR01. The sequence goes on along the minus strand of CAZKVP010000003.1, from coordinate 76,573 downwards.
TTGGCGGACTTCTTTCGTGGGAGTGCGGTTTGTCAGCGGATCACCGGTTTGCCCACGGCGGTGATCTGTACCGGCACCTCATAGCGCAAGGCCGGGTGGTTGAACTCCGGCGGCCCGCCGGCATCGGCCACTTCCGTGAATTCGTGGATCATGGCGATTTCATCGCAGGCCTGGTTTTTGGGGCAATTGACGCACACGCTCCAGACTTTCATCGGCAAATCAGCCCGGTCGACCACCCGGAACCCACATTTTTCAAAGAACTTCTGTTGATAGGTCAGGGTCATGACCTTGCGGATGCCAAGCCGCCTGGCCTCGCGCATGCAGGCGCGCACCAGGCGTGCGCCAAGGCCCTTGCCGCGCGCCTCGGGCACCACCGCCAGCGAAATGACTTCGGCCAGGTTGGCCCACACGATGGAAAGGCCGCAGACCCCGACCACTTCACCCGTTTGGTCAATGGCCACATGCAGCTCGCGGATGTCCTCATAGAGCAGCGAATGGCTTTTGGGCAGCATCAATCCCAGTTCCGCCGATGCATTGATGATGCGGGCCACGGCCTTGACATCGGCAACGCTGGCATGGCGGATTTTGAAGGGGGGGGTGGGCATGGCGGGATGATACGGCAGGGGCGTTGCCGGTTCAGGTGTGTCATGGCGGCGTCCTTACAATCCCGCCCTATGCTCAACCATCTCCTGCCGTCGCGTTCGTCCCACACTTGGCGCTTTTTCCGCGCCGGCGGCCTTGACCAAGTCCGTTTGGAAACCGGGGCCGACATCGCCAATTTGGCGCAACTTGACCAAAAATTGTGGGTGGCATTGGCCTGTCCGGTCAAGGGCTTGGAATTCGATGAAAAAACATTGGGTTTGATCGACACCGACAAGGATGGCCGCATCCGCGTGCCGGAAGTGCTGGCGGCGATCAAGTTTTGCCACGACCACCTCAAGTCGCTGGACGCGCTGACCGCCGGTGTGGATACGGTGGAACTGGCCAACCTGAGCGACGCCACGGACGAAGGCAAGGCCGCGCTGGCCTGCGCCAGGGCGGTGCTCAGGAGTCTGGGCAAAGGCGATGCCGCCGCTTTCACCCTCGGCGATGTGGCCGACACCCAGTCCATTTTGGCCAAGGCCCGCTTTAACGGTGACGGCGTGTTGGGTGTCGAGGCCGCCGAAGATGACGCCACCAAGCAGGTGGTGGCCGACATTCTGGCCACCGTCGGCGGCACGGCCGACTGCGGCGGGGCGATGGGCGTGGCGCAGGCCGACATGGATGCCTTCTTCACCGAATTGGCCGCCTTCGACGCCTGGCACAAGCAACTGGACGACAAGCCGGCGCAATTGCGCCCCTTGGGTGAAGGCACCGAAGCCGCCGCATTGGCGGTGGTGGCCATCAAGGCGAAGGTGGACGATTTCTTCGCCCGTTGCCGCCTGGCCGCCTTCGATGCCCGCGCCTTGGCCGCCGTCAATCGCAGCCAGGACGAATACCTGGCCATCGCCGCCAAGGACATGGCGATCACCGCCGATGAGGTTGCCGGCTTCCCGCTGGCCCGCATCGAGGCCGGCCGCGCGCTGCCCTTGGCGGACGGCGTGAACCCCGCCTGGACCGCCGCCGTGGGCGCCCTGGCGTCGGCCGCCATCACGCCGATCCTTGGCGCCAAGGACAGCCTGGCCGAAGCGGAATGGGCGCAAGTGCAGGCGGTCCTCGCCGCCCACGTGGCCTGGGCCGCGGCCAAGCCCGCCACCAAGGTCGAGCCGCTGGGCCTGGCCCGCATGCGCGCCATCCTCGCCTCCGGCGCCAAGGCCAAGCTTGCCGACCTCGTCGCGCAGGACAAAGGCTGTGCCGCGGAATTCTCCGGCATCGCCAACTTGGAGAAGCTCGCGCGCCTGCATCGCGATCTGTTCCGTCTGCTGCACAATTTCGTCTCTTTCACCGATTTCTACGCGCAGGATTGCCGGGCGGTGTTCCAGGCCGGCACCCTGTATCTCGACAGCCGTTCATGCGACCTGTGCGTGCGGGTGGAGGACGCGGCCAAGCATGGCGCCTTGGCCGGCCTGTCCAAGTGCTACCTCGCCTATTGCGCCTGCACCCGCCCCAACGGGGAGAAGATGGACATCGCCGCCGTATTCAGCGGCGGTGACAGCGACTACCTGATGGTGGGCCGCAACGGCGTGTTTTATGACCGCAAGGGCCGCGACTGGGACGCCACCATCACCAAGATCGTGGAGAATCCGATCAGCATCCGGCAGGCGTTCTTCTCGCCCTATAAAAAGGCCGTCCGGATGGTGGATGAGATGGTCGCCAAGCGCGCAGCTGCGGCCGAGGCCGAATCCGACGCCAAGATGGCCGCCACGGCCTCCGCCACCGCGGCGGCGGGCGCGCCCGCGCCGGTGCCGCCCAGGAAAATCGACTTGGCGACCATCGCCTTGATCGGAACGGTGGCAGCTACCTTGTCCGCCGCCATCATGACTTTCATGGGATATTTCCTGGGTTTGGGTTTCTGGATTCCCTTGGGGCTGGCCGGCATCATCCTGCTCATCTCCGGCCCCTCGATGCTGGTGGCCGCCCTCAAATTGCGCCAGCGCAATTTGGGCCCCATTCTCGACGCCAATGGCTGGGCCATCAACGGCCGTGTCAAGGTGAACATCCCGCTGGGGGGATCTCTCACCAGGTTGGCGGAATTCCCCGACGGGGCGCAGCGTTCGTTCTCGGACCCCTACAAGCAGAAGAAGAGCCTGTGGTGGTACGCGTTCAGTCTTGGTTTCGCGGCCGCGGTCCTGTTGGGCATCGCCGCCCTGTGCTACCAGATGGGCGCTCTGCCCAGGTCCGCGGCCATTCAGTTGCGCTTCATGGGGGTGCCGTTGTACCTCAAACAGAACAAGGTGGAGGCGGACGCCAAGGTGGCGGACATGACCGCCAAGGGCAAGCCGTTCGAGGATGCCGTGGCGGCCGCCGATGCCGGGCGTTTGTCGGTCAACAATGCGCCGCCGCCGCGCAACGAGACTTTGTATGCCGAAAAGACCGCCGCCTACAACGCCGCCGTCGAGGCCGCCGCGCCCGCCCGCAAGCATTTGAAAGACGCCAAGGATGCGGCCGCCGCGATCGACCTGGAGATCGCCGGCTACGCGCCACTGGCGAAGTGATTTTTTGGAGAACCTATGAAAGCCGGGCCCCCCTCGCGGGCAAGTCCCTTCGCAGGATACGCTCCTGCTTTGTGCCGCCCACTGGGGGGCCCGGCTTTCATAGGTTCTCCAAAAAGACGTGTCTACTTCCTGTTTTCCCGGTTTGCCGCCTTCACCCTGGGCTGGGTCCGGACTTTCACGCGGCGCAAGGCGTCCCCGGCTTCCGACTCCGGTTCTTGGGTTCCGGGTTTGCTTTCCGCCCCTTCGCCCCAGCCCTGTTTCGCCTTGTTCTTCTTGCCTTCCCAAACCGCCTTCGATCCCATCACCTGGAGCTGCGCCAATTGGCGCGCGCCGATCTTCACGGTGAGTTTGACGAGGCCGGCGGCGTCGTAGTCGCGGGCGAGGATGGGCACGCGGCCTTCGAGGTATTGCAGCGTTTTGCCGTCATTCAGCGGGATTTCCAGCACCAGTTCCCGGTCCGCGCCGCGCGCATGCCGCGCCACGGCCTCCGTCAGCAGGTCGAGTCCGCGGCCGGTCTTGGCCGAGATCGGGATGGCGTCTTTGAACTGGTTCGTCAGCATCAGGAGTTCGGCGTTGTTTTCGACGGCGTCGATCTTGTTGAGCGCCAAAATGCGCGGAACCTTGCCCGCGCCGATGTCTTCCAGGACTTCCAGCACGGTGTCGAGGCGCTTTTTGGAATCGCGGTCGGCCACATCCAGCACGACCAGGAGCAGGTCGGCGTGCACGGCCTCTTCCAGCGTGGCCTTGAACGAGGCCACCAGCCGGTGCGGCAGATTGCGCACGAAGCCGACGGTGTCGGACAGGGCGACCCACTCGCCACCCGCAATTTTCCACTTGCGCGTCAGGGTGGAAAGGGTGGCGAACAACTTGTCATCGGCGTAGGTGCCGGCGCATGTCAGGGTGTTGAACAGCGTGCTCTTGCCGGCGTTGGTGTAGCCGACGATGCCCACGGTGAAATGCTCGTTGTTGCGGTTTTCCACCTCGCGTTTCTTGCGCTCCTCGATTTCGGCCAGTTCGCGCTCCAGGCGCAGGCGCTTGACCTGCACCAGGCGGCGGTCGGTTTCCAACTGCTGTTCGCCCGGGCCGCGGGTGCCCACACCGCCGGCGTGGCGCTCCAGGTGGGTCCACATGCTCTTGAGGCGCGGATAGGTGTAGACCAGCTGCGAGAGTTCGACCTGCAACTTGGCCTCCGGCGTTTTGGCGCGGAAGGCGAAGATGTCCAGGATCAGTTCCGTGCGGTCGAGGATCTTGCACCCGACCACCTTCTCGATGTTGGACAATTGCGAGGGGGACAGGTTGTTTTCAAACAGCACCACCTGCGCGCCGTGGAATTTCACCATTTCGGCCAACTCCTCGACCTTGCCCTCGCCGATGAAGGTTTTGGCGCGGGGTTTGATGCGCCGTTGGGTCAGGCGGTCCACGACCTGCGCACCGGCGGTTTCAGCCAGCGAGGCCAGCTCGCCAAGCGGGTCGTGCGGATCCAGCCCGTCGTCGGGCAGCAGGCAGCCGACCAGAATGGCTTTTTCGCGGGCGACGGAGACGTTTTTTTCGCGGTGGTTGAGTTCCATGGGGGACGGGATTGTAGGGGCACCCTATGGCGCGGCCATCACCGCCCTGGCCGTTTCCCGCACCAAGGGATGCGCCGCCCCGTCCGCCGCCAGTTGCGCAACCCGGAGGCGCAATTGCGGCAAGTCGCGTTTTTTGAGCGCGTTGCCCGCCGCAATCAGGGCATTGCGTTGCACCATTTCCAATTTCATGCGCTTGAGGGCCGAGGTCTGAAACACCCGGCGGCGGTCGTCTTCGGTCCAGTTCAGCACATCCAACAGGGCGGCGCCATCCTTGACTTGCGCGCGTGGTTTGTGCCCCAAGCCGACCGGTAGCGGCGTTTTTTCGGCGACTTTGTTGTAGGGGCAGACTTCCTGGCAGATGTCGCAGCCGCCCAGCCAATCACCCATGCCGGCGAACAGGGCCGGGGCGATCGGGCTGCGGTGTTCCAGCGTGAGGTAGGAAATGCAGCGGCGCGCGTCCAGGGAATAGCCCTCCGGCGCGATGGCCTGGGTGGGGCAGGCCTCGATGCACTTGCGGCAGTTGGCGCAGTGGTCGGGTTCGATTTTTTGCGAAGGTTCCAAGTCCAGCGTGGTGATCAAAGTGCCCAGCAAAAAATAGGAGCCATGGCGCGGGTGTAGCAGCAGGGTGTTTTTGCCGATCCAGCCCAGACCCGCCCGCAGGGCCACCTCGCGTTCGTGAATCGGCGCGGTGTCCACCGTCACCCGAAATTGCGCTGCGGGGAATTCCAGGCGCAACTGGTTGGCCATTGCGTGCAGGCGTTTTTTCAGGGTGTCGTGATAGTCCTTGCCAAAAGCGTAGCGGGCGAAGCGGCCTTGAACGAGCCCTGAGCGCAAGCTCGGGGGATGCGCGTCATTGGGCTGTGCATTCCCCCGAGGTTCGCTTTGCGGAACTCGCAAAGGAATTTCCTCTTTGATGCCGACAAGTCGGCTCGGTTGCGCTCGGGGCTCGTTGGCATACGCATCCGCCACCACCAGCACGCTTTTGGCCCCCTCCAACAATGCGCGCGGGTCCTGGCGCAAGGCGAGATGTTCAGCCAAATAACCCATTTCGCCATGCTTGCCCTCGATGATCCATTGTGCCATTTCCGCCGTGCGCATCGAAGGCGCAACTTCGGCCACGCCAAACAAGGCAAAACCTTGGGCAGAAGCCAGCACACGGATGCGGTCGGCGGGGCGGGGCATGCTTACCTCAATCCGTTGTGCCTGAGCAGCGCCGCCGTGGAGGCCGGTTTGCCCCTGAACAACTGGTACACCTTGCCCGGGTGCTCGCCGCCGCCCATCGCCAGCAGGGTGTCGCGGTAGCGGCGACCCAGTTGCCTCACGGCGGCGTCGTTGTCCAAGCCCACTTCTTCAAAGGCGGCGAAGGCGTCTGCACTCAAAACTTCGGACCATTTGTAGGAGTAATAGCCGGCGCAATAGCCGCCGGAGAAAATGTGGGTGAAGGCGTTGAAGTAGCGGTCCTGCGGCACCGGCGCCAGCGGCAGCATGGCGGCGGCCAAACGGTGGGCCACATCGTTGGGGGTACCGTCGCGGGCCGGATCGTAGGTGCTGTGCAGTTCCAGATCGCAGAGACCCATGTGCAATTGGCGGACAAAGGCCGATCCGGCGCGGAAGGTTTTGGCGGCGCAAATTTTTTCAAACAATTCCTGAGGCAGTTTTTCGCCGGTCTTGAAGTGCGATGACATGCCAAGCAGGACCGGCCGGTGGTAGCACCAATTTTCCATGAATTGGCTGGCGATCTCCACTGCGTCCCATTCGATGCCGCCCAGGCCGGCGGCGTCGGCCTCGTCCACCGTGGTCAGGGTGCTTTGCAGAGCGTGGCCGAACTCGTGGAACAGGGTGGTGATTTCGTCAAAGGACATCAGCGAAGGCGTGGCGGCGCTTGGCGGGGTGCCGTTGCACACCACATGGCAGACCGGCAACTGCGATTCGGCGCCGTCCACATAACGGCCCAAGCAGCTGCTTACCCAAGCGCCGCCACGCTTAAGGCCGGGGCGGGCGTAGGGGTCGAGATACAGTCCGGCAATTTCGCTGCCTGCTTCATCGCGGATGCGGTAGTAATCCACATCGGCATGCCAGGTGGGGAAGGTGCCGTGCGCAGCTTTTTCAAAGGTGACAGCGTGCAGTTTTTCGCACAAGGCGAACAGGCCGTCAAGCACGCGGGCGAAGGGGAAATAGGGCCGCGTTTGGTCGGCGGTGTACCGGTACTTTTCTTCGCGCAGGCGCTCGGCGTAAAAGGGAATGTCCCACGGGGCAAGGGTTCCGGCAAAGCCTTTTTGCTCGGCGAATTTCTGCAATTCCGCCAATTCCTGTTTGGCCGGCTCCTTGCAGGCCGGGACGAGTTCGTCATACATGGCCCGCACCTGAAGCTGGTTTTCCGCCATTTTGGTGGACAGCGACAGGTCGGCATAGCAGGCGAAGCCGAGCAGTTCGGCCTTCTCTTGGCGCAATTGCAGAATTTGCGCCATGGCCGGCCCGTTGTCGAAGCCGGGCGTCGGGCTGTTTTCGCTGGCGCGGGTGACGAAGGCCAAATAGGCTTCCTGGCGGTCGGCGCGCAGGCGGTGGTGCTGGCTGAAAGCCGCGTAAGGCGGCCCATCCAAGGTCAGGCGCCACGGACCTTTTTCGGCAGTGGCTTCGGGCGCGTCGGCCGCCTTGTGGGCGTTGAAGGATTGCGCCGTCATCTGTTTGAGCACTTCCGGCCAGCCTTCAGTGCCATTCGGATCGGTGAAGGTTTTGCCCCACGCTTTGGTGGCGTCCAGCACGCGGTTGGAGAAATTGGTTTCCAGTTTGGAAAGTTCGTTGGCGATGGACAGGAAGCGTTCTTTTTCCCGGCCTTCCAGCCCGACGCCGGCCAGCTCGGCATCACGCAGGCGGTCCTCGATGATGCGTTGTTTGACCCGCGGCAGGGATTCCCAATAAGCGTGATCGGCGGCGATTTTTTTCAGTGCGCCGTAAACCGGCTTGCTTTGCGCAAAACGCAGGCCAAAAGCGACCACCTCGGGCATGATCTCCTGGTGGGCCGCGCGCAGGGCGTCGGAATTCATCACCGATACCAGATGGCACACCGCGCTCCACGAGCGGGCAAAGGGGCGGCCGATGCGGGCCAGGGGCGCGCAGGTGTTGTCCCAGTGCGGCGGATTGCCGGGGTGGAGGTCGGTCAGCGAGGATTCCAACGCGATAAGGTTCGCTTCCATCGTTTTGAGTGCGGCGCGCACGCCAGAGACGACCAAGTCAGGGGTGATGCGGTCAAAGCGGGGGAGGCCGGCGGTTTCAAGGAGAGGGTTCATGGGGGCCATTATCGGGGAGTTGGCTGATTGGGCAAGGGACCAAAGTTGTTTTTTTGCTCGCATGGACCAGTTTGCACGGGGAGCAAACGCACATTCCCGTGGCATGGCCTAAAATCCCCGTCCCTGTCCACATACCCCATTCCCGCAAGGATTCTTCCATGGCTTTCGACCCCAAGAGCGCAAAATCGACCCTCGAGACCTCCGCCGGCACCAAGACCATTTACAAATTGAACGCCCTGAAAGCCGTCTCCGGCGAACGCTTGGCGCAAATGCCGTATTCCATCCGCGTGCTGGCCGAGGCTTTGCTGCGCAACTTCGACAACTACATCTACACCCCCGAGCATCTGGAAGCCATCGCCCGCTATGACGCCAAAGCCGTCGGCGAAGTCGAGATTCCCTTCATGCCCGGCCGCGTGGTGTTGCAGGACTTCACCGGCGTGCCCTGCGTGGTGGATTTGGCCGCCATGCGCGCCGCCGCCGTGCGCCTTGGCGCCGACCCCAAGAAGGTCAACCCGATGGTGCCTTGCGATTTGGTGATCGACCACTCCATCGTGGTTGAGGATTACGCCAAAGCCACGTCGCTCACTGTCAACGGCGAAATCGAATTCCAGCGCAACCAGGAGCGCTACAAGTTCCTCAAGTGGGGCCAGTCCTCCTTCAACAACTTCCGCGTGGTGCCGCCGGCCACCGGCATCGTGCACCAAGTGAACCTGGAATACTTGGCCAAGGTGGTGTGGGAGACCGAAGGCGTGCTCTACCCCGACACTTGCGTGGGCACCGACTCGCACACCACCATGATCAACGGTTTGGGCGTGGTGGGTTGGGGCGTGGGCGGCATCGAGGCCGAGGCCGTGATGCTTGGCCAGCCCACCTTCATGCTGATCCCCGAAGTGGTCGGCATGAAGTTGACCGGCAAATTGAAAGAAGGCGTGACCGCCACCGACCTGGTGCTGCGCATCACCGAAATGCTGCGCAAGCACGGCGTGGTCAGCAAATTCGTTGAATTCTTCGGCCCTGGTTTGGCCAGCATGCCCTTGGCCAATCGCGCCACCATCGCCAACATGGCGCCCGAATACGGCGCGACCATCGGCTTCTTCCCGATTGATGAACAGACCCTCACCTACATGCGTCTGTCCGGCCGTGATGAGGCGCAAGTCAAGGTGGTGGAAACCTACGCCAAGGCCAACATGCTCTGGCGCACTGACGCCGATGAAGCCAAGATCGAATACGCCGCCGTGTTGGAACTGGACCTGGGCACGGTGCAAACCGCCTTGGCCGGCCCCAAGCGCCCGCAGGACCGCGTCAACCTCTCCGACATGCAGAAGGTGTGGCAGGACAACCTGGGCAAAACCTTCAACAAGCACAAGGTGCGCGCCAACGGTGTCTCCACCCCGGCTTCGCTGGAAAGCGAAGGCGGCCTGGCGGTGGATACCGAAGTGGATCCCGGCTTTGACGGCGTGGATGTGGAACTCGACGGCTCCAAGTTTAAACTGAAGCATGGCGCGGTCTGCATCGCGGCCATCACCTCCTGCACCAACACCAGCAACCCGGAAGTGATGCTGGCCGCCGGCTTGGTCGCCAAGAAGGCCGCCGCCTTGGGCCTGACCCGCAAGCCGTGGGTCAAGACCTCACTGGCCCCCGGCTCCAAGGTCGTCACCGAGTATTACAACGCCGCCGGCGTGTCGGACGCACTCAACGCCATCGGCTTCTATACCGTGGGCTACGGCTGCACCACCTGCATCGGCAACTCCGGCCCCTTGCCCGAGCCGGTGAGCAAGGCCATCAACGCCAACGACCTCATTTGCGCCTCGGTGCTGTCGGGCAACCGCAACTTCGAGGGCCGCGTTTCGGGCGACCTCAAAGCCAACTACTTGGCCTCGCCGCCGCTGGTGGTGGTCTACGCGCTGGCCGGCACCGTCAACATCGACATCCAAAACGATGTGATCGCCACCACCCCGGCCGGCAAGCCGGTTTATCTCAAAGACATTTGGCCCACCCACGAAGAAGTGCAAGCCTTGGTCGCCTCGGCGGTCAAGACCAGCCAGTTCACCAACGAATACGCCGATGTGTTCAAGGGCAGCCCCGAGTGGCAGGCCGTCAAGGCCCCGGTGGGCGAGTTGTACGCCTGGGATGAAAAGAGCACCTATGTGCAGGAGCCGCCCTTCTTCACCACCCTGACGCCGGAAGTCAAGCCCATCACCGCCATCACCGGCGCCCGCGTGCTGTGCAAGTTGGGGGACTCGATCACCACCGACCACATCAGCCCCGCCGGTTCGATCAAGAAGGGTACCCCTGCGGCCAACTTCCTCGATCAAAACGGCGTGCGCTTCGCCGACTACAACCAGCTCGGCGCCCGCCGCGGCAACGACCGCGTGATGACCCGCGCCACCTTCGCCAATATCCGCGTCAAGAATGAAGTGGCCCCCGGCACAGAAGGCGGCTTCACCGTCGACTTCACCGGCCTGTCCGCGCCAGCCGGCGCTTCGGTCTTACCTGCCAACTGCCCGACCACCGGCATCACCGGCGCTCCCGTGCGCTACATCTACGATGCCGTGCAGAACTACAAGCAGGCCGGCACCAAGTTGGTGGTGCTGGCCGGCGTGGATTACGGCATGGGTTCCAGCCGCGACTGGGCCGCCAAGGGCACCTTCCTGCTCAATGTGGCCACCGTGATCGCCAAATCCTACGAGCGCATCCACCGTGCCAACCTGGTCGGCATGGGCGTGCTGCCCTTGCAGTTTGAAGCCGGCCAAGACGCCAACAGCCTGGGGCTCGATGGCAGCGAAACCTTTGACATCCAAGTGGACGACAAGGTGCAGCCCCGCTCCAAGGTGCAAGTCACCGCCACCAAGACCGACGGCAAGAAAGTGGTGTTCAGCACCCTCTGCCGCATCGACACCCCGGTGGAAGTGGACTACTACCGCAACGGCGGCATCCTGCACACGGTGCTGCGCAAGATGGCGAAGGCCTAAAGTAGACGCGGCGGCCCGCCGCGTGGGAAAAGACAGCCTCAAAAACAACGCGCGCCCCTTTGCGGCGCGCGTTGTTTTTGAGGTTGTTGCCCGTGGACGCGGCCAGCGTCCGCGTCTACTTTTGGCGCAAGTTCCGCATTTTTTGCATCGCCTGCGTTAGCATCTCCATATTCCTCCTCTTCTGGAACCCATCCCATGGCCAAAGCCCCCAAAACTCCCGTTAAGCCTGCCGCCAAACCCGCCGCGAAGGTTGTTGCCAAGCCGAAGGCCAAAGTGGTGGCCAAGCCTGCCACGAAGCCGGCGGCCAAGTCTGTTGCCAAGCCCGCACCCAAGGCGGCCGTCAAGCCCAAGGCAGTGGCCAAAGTGATCGCCAAGGCGCCGGCAAAAAAGGCCGCCCCCGAGGCGCAAGTTGCGCCCAAGGCGAAGGCCGCCGTGGTGGTCGCTCCCATTCCAACGCCAGTGCCCGCCCCGGTCGCTGCACCGGTGGTGGCCGCTGCGCTGATTTCGGCGCCCGCCCCCGCGGTTGATGCCAAACCCGAAACCTTGGTGCGCGGTGAAGGCGGCGGCCGCGGCCCGGCGCCGATGCCGTTGGTCAATCGCGGTCCGCAAAAATGGAACCAGGGCAACAACCCGTCGGCTCCCCGCTTCAAGGGCGCAGCCTTCAAGGGCAACAAGCGCAACAAGGGCAATTTCGGCAGCAAGGCGCAAGGTGGGGGCGGCGGGCGGTAATCGCTTTTCCATCAAACCCAATCAAGCAAAAACCCGCCCAATGGCGGGTTTTTGCTTGATTGGGTGTTTGCTTCACTTGGCCAGCAGCAGTTCCGCAATCTGCACCGCATTGAGCGCGGCGCCCTTGCGAATCTGGTCGCCGCACAGGAACAAGTCAATGCCCTTGCCTTCCGGCTGGCTGATGTCGCGGCGGATGCGGCCGACATAGATGTCGTCCTGGTGCTGCGCGTCCAAAGGCATGGGGAAGCGGTTGGCGGCGCGGTCGTCGATGATGGAGACGCCGGGGGCTTTTTCCAAGAGGGCCTTCGCCTGCGCTTCGCTCATCGGCTTTTCAAAGGTCGCGTTCACGCTCTCGGCATGGGCGCGCATGATCGGCACGCGGATGCAGGTGGCGGTGATCTGGGTGCGCTCTTCCATCGGCAGGCTGTCCTGGCCCCAGATCTTGTGGGTTTCCTTGACCATCTTCATTTCTTCTTCGTTGTAGCCGTTGGCCACGATGGGCGCGTTGTGGCTGAAGAGGTTGAAGGCGTACTGCTGGGCGAAGATGACCGGCTTGGCCGGCTTGCCTTCCAGCACATCCTGGGTCTGCGTCTTCAATTCTTCCATCGCCTGCGCGCCGGCGCCGCTGGCGGCCTGGTAGGTGGAGATGACCAAACGCCTGATGTTGGCCGCGCGGTGCAGCGCGGTCATGGCGGTGACCATGAGGATGGTGGAGCAGTTGGGGTTGGCGATGATGCCGGCCTTTTGCCCGGGCTTCAAGCCGATGTTGCCGATGTGCTCGGGGTTGACTTCCGGCACCACCAGCGGCACTTCGGCTGTTTGGCGGAAGGCGGAGGAATTGTCCACCACGATCGCCCCGGCGGTCACCGCGATCGGGCCGTATTGCTTGCTGATCGAGCCGCCGGCCGAGAACAGGGCGATGTCGATGCCTTCGAAGGACTTGTCGGTCAGGGCTTCCACCGTGATGTCCTGACCGCGGAATTTCATGGTCTTGCCGGCGCTGCGGGGCGAGGCGAGCAGGCGGATCGAGGACAGCGGAAAATTGCGCTGCTCCAAGACCTGGAGAAATTCAACGCCCACAGCCCCGGTGGCGCCGACGACGGCGATGGCGGGGTGGGTGGAACGGCGGGGGTTGGGGGTGGACACGGCTTTTTGGGGTTGGGGGAAAGGAAAATGGGAGGGGGATTATAGGGAGATTGAGGCCCCGAAGAGGGCCGGCGATTGTGGCCACGGGTGGACGCGCCGAAGGTGCGGGAACCCGTGGAAATTGAGATAGGTGGAGGTTGCGCCCCGAAGAGGGCGAGTGGAAGGCGAGTGTCAATTTTTGAATGAAGCGAGATTTTTTTGGAAAATGGGCGTCGTTGTGATAGAATCTTGGGGCCTTCCTCGAATATGGGATCCTGCGCAAGCGTGTCGCTTCGTGGGTTCGAGGGTAGGATCAAAAAAGACGGGACTATCCCTGCTCCCGCAAACTACAAGGAGGCGCATCATGCGCTCAAATATCGTTTTAGAAGCATCGGACAGTAAGACCATTCGTATTTCGGTTGACAAAGACCATTACAGGCGCATCAGTGTGGAAGACGATGTTTCCGTCTACCACCTTTATCCCACATTGAGTGATTGGATTGGTCGCCAGTCCCCCGACGAGGTCAATCCGCGCAGTCATGCGGATGATTCACTGACTGGCTCTGTTCCCAAGGCGATCCAGCAAACCATCGAAGAAAGCCCAACCGATTTCTACTTGGCAAATCGTGGAGAAACCATTCTCGCCGAATCAGTCACCTTTGATCCGCAAAAGCAAGTTGTTGAAATTCTCTTGACGGATTGCTACGGCGACACGGCCCAGCAGGGTGTTGCGGATGGCGGCACCACAGATGCAGTCATTGCGCGCGTACAGGCAGGAATCGCTAAGGAATTTGAGGTCGAAAGTTTTTCTCACTTGACGCAAGCGCAAATTCCCGCGTACATGAAAACTGCACGGGTTCATCTTGAAATCATTGTTGGATTGAAAGATCGCGAACGTATTTCACGGCTGGTGCAAGGCCGGAATACAAGCCGCCAAGTAACCTCTTGGAGTATGGCTGATTTCAAGGGGCACTTCGAGTGGATTAAGAAAAGCCTTGAAGACAAAAAATCGGAATTCAAGGGTCGGATTGGCTATGAAGAAAATGCGAGCGCATCCGTGACGGTGTTGGATATTCTTGCAATTCTCACGCTTTTTCACCCCGAGTACAACGAGAAAGGAAAAGCCCCGACGGTGGCCTATTCCAGCAAAGGTCGGATGGATAAGCGTCTAGTGGACGAAAAAACAGCTTCGGGATACGCCGTTCTGAGCGAAATTCTCCCCGACATTTTGAAGCTTCACGACCATGTGTATTCAAAATTCCATGAAAAATACAAGGAGTCGAATCCCGCAGGGAAACTGGGCCGCCGTGGAAAAACCGAAGACCGTATTTTTCCCAACGGGAAAAAAGTGCTGCCTCTGACCGGGGTTGAATCTTCTCATGTCATCCCTTCTGGCGTCCTCTTTCCGCTACTGGCTTCGCTGAGGGCGCTGGTTGCTTTTCCCGCAGAAAAAAATGAACATGCCAAGGCGCAATGGAAAGCGGATCCATTTGAGTTTTTTGATGCACATGGTGCCGAACTTGTCGAAAACTTGATTTCCCAACTTGAAAACCTACAAAATAATCCGCAGACCATGGGAAAAGCGAAAACGGTTTACACTGGCTTGTTTGACCGTGCGAGCCTGCTACTTTTGCAGCCCTAATCATTCAAGCCCGGTTATTTCTTCTTACGCCTTTACCCATCGCCCGCCCTTTTCAGGGCGGGTTTTTCTTGCGCCTCAAATCCACAGGTTTCCGCTCCTTCGGAGCGCAACTCGCGCGTTCCTACGGCTTCCCCCTCTTAATCCGCTCCCGAATCAACTCAAGCTTGTGCACATCCGCCAAATCCTGCGGACGTCCCACTGCGCGTTTGTTTTGGATGAGGTCGTCCAATGAAAGCGCCGCCACGGATCGCCCGTCCCAATCCACAGACAGGTGGCTTTTCCAGGAGCGGTCAAAGTCCAGCGCTTCGACGCGCGTGAGGACATCCACGCGCGCGGGGGGCTGCCCGATCTGATAGATGAAGTCCGATGACTCAAAATCTTTTTGCGTCACCCCGGCCAACGGGGCGCCGAAAGACGCAAGCGCCAGCCAAACGCGGCGGGCATTCTCCGGCGTGGGCTTGATCCATACATCCAAATCTTTGGTGGCGCGCACATGGCCGTTGAAAATCACGGCCTGTCCACCGATGACCATGAACTCAACGCCGGATGATATGAACTGGCCAAGCAGATCTTGGAAGTCTTCGGACAGTTCCTCGAATTTCATCATTGTTGGCCTCGGCTAGGTTGTATCCCATGACGGTCAGGCGCAGGCCCAACGCGAAGCGATCCCACGGCGTCATCGCCAAATTGTCCTCATCCACTTCCGGTTCCTCTCCCATCCGATAAACCTTGAGGGTCATCGTTTTGCGGCGGGCTTCCGCACGGGCTTTCATGGCTTCGGAGGAGGGGTCGTACATGCGGGCATTCTACATGAGGATTGGATTTCATCGGGTCTTTTCACGCGCAAGTTTCTCTCTTCATCCACAACTTGCGCCCCCTTTACAATCCCCTCCTTATGACAGACCCAGCCACACCCATCACCCCGTCCGCCGCCCCCGAGCCCGCCCCCAAACACTTCATCCAACAAATCGTGGAAGAAGACCTGGCCTCTGGCAAGCACACCCAGATCATCACCCGCTTTCCGCCCGAGCCCAACGGCTACCTGCACCTGGGCCACGCCAAGAGCATCTGCCTGAATTTCGGGTTGGCCCGCGACTACGGCGGCCGCTGCCACTTGCGCATGGACGACACCAACCCTTCAAGAGAAGACCGCGAATATATCGATGCCATCCAGGAGGATGTGAAGTGGCTCGGCTTCCGCTGGGATGCGATGACCTACGCCTCCGAGACCTTCGACCAACTCTACGCCTGGGCTGAGCAGTTGGTGGAGGCCGGGCTGGCGTATGTGGACGACGACTCTGCGGAGGAAACCAGCGCCAAGCGCGGCACGCCGACCCGCCCGGGCACCCCCAGTGCCGGCCGCGCGCGCACCCCGGCGGAAAACCTGGATTTGCTGCGCCGCATGAAGGCCGGCGAATTCCCCAACGGCGCCCGGATTCTGCGCGCCAAAATCGATTTGGCCTCGCCCAACATGAACCTGCGCGACCCGGCCATGTACCGCATCATGCACGCGTCGCACCCGCATGTGGGCGACAAGTGGTGCATCTACCCGATGTACGACTATGCCCACGGCCAGGGCGATTCGCTGGAAAAAATCACCCACTCGGTGTGCACCTTGGAGTTCGAGGCCCACCGCCCGCTCTACGAGTGGTTCCAGGAAAAACTGGGCATCTACCGCACCCGCCAGATTGAATTCGCCCGCTTGAATGTCACCCACATGATGATGAGCAAGCGCAAATTGCTCACCTTGGTGCAGGAGAAACTGGTCAACGGCTGGGATGATCCGCGCATGCCGACCATCAGCGGCCTGCGCCGCCGCGGCTACACGCCGGCATCCTTGCGCAACTTCTGCGAAACCATCGGTGTGGCCAAGCGTGAAAACAGCATTGAAATCTCATTGCTGGAGCATTGCCTGCGCGAAGACCTCAACAAGATCGCCCTGCGCCGCTCGGTGGTGCTGGACCCGCTCAAAGTGGTCATCACCAACTACCCTGAGCGCCAAGTGGAATGGATGGAGGCGACCAACAATCCGGAGGATCCGGCCGCCGGTTCGCGCCAAGTGCCCTTCTGCCGCGAGCTCTTCATCGAGCGCGAAGACTTCATGGAAGTGGCGCCCAAGAAGTTCTTCCGTCTCGCTCCGGGGCAGGAAGTGCGCCTGCGCTACGGCTACTGGATCAAGTGCGAGGAAGTCATCAAAGATGCCGCCGGCAATATCACCGAATTGCACTGCACCTATGACCCGCAGACCAAGGGCGGCAACAACCCACCGCCGGACGCTGAAGGCAATGTGCGCAAAGTCAAGGGCACGCTGCACTGGGTGAGTGCCCGCCATGCGGTGGATGCCGAAGTGCGCCTGTACGATCATCTGTTCGCCGCCGAGAACGCCGAAGAAGTGCCCGAAGGCGGCGACTGGCGCAACAACCTGAACCCCAAGTCGCTGGTCACCGTCACCGGCAAATGCGAGCCGGCGCTGGCCGAAGCGCAAGTGGGGCAGTCTCTTCAATTCGAGCGGGTGGGCTATTTTGTGGCCGACAAGGATTCCGCACCCGGCAAGTTGGTGTTCAACCGCACGGTGGGGTTGAAGGATGCGTGGGCCAAGGAGCAGAAGAAGTAGGTGCCCTTTCCTTTTCTTTCCATTCTGAAAATTCCCGCCCCTGTGCTACAGTGAGCGGGCATAGAAATCCAAATCCACGCGGCAACCCAGGGGTCGCCGCCATCCCAAGGATCACCCATGTTTGAACGCTTCACAGACCGCGCCCGCAAAGTCATGGCCCTGGCCAACCAGGAGGCCCAGCGCTTCAACCACGAATACATCGGCACCGAGCACATCTTGCTCGGGCTGGTGAAGGAAGGTTCGGGCGTGGGTGCCAGCGTCTTGCGCCGCATGGGGGTGGATTTGCGCAAGGTGCGCCTCGAGGTGGAGAAGCTCGTCAAGAGCGGCCCCGACGTGGTGACCATGGGCAAATTGCCGCAAACCCCGCGCGCCCGCAAAGTGCTGGAACTGGCCAATGAAGAGGCCAAGGAACTCAACCACAATTACGTGGGCACCGAGCACCTGCTCTTGGGTTTGCTGCGCGAGCCCGAGGGCATCGCCTCCCAGGTGCTCAAGAACCTGGGCCTCAACCTTGAGGAAGTGCGCGAAGAGGTGCTCAATCTGCTCGGCGCCGGCACCGAAGGCGACGACCAATCACCGTCCGCGTCTTCTTCGGGCGACACCGCCACCGGCATGACCTCGCCCGATGCGCCGGCCGGCATGGGCGCATCCGGGGGCGGGGGAGCCAAGCAGGCCGGCAAGAGCAAGACGCCGGCGCTGGACGCCTTTGGCCGCGACCTGACCGAATTGGCCCGCGAAGGCAAACTGGACCCGGTGATCGGCCGTGAAAATGAAATCGAGCGCATGGTGCAGATCCTGTGCCGGCGCACCAAGAACAATCCGGTGCTGTTGGGCGAAGCCGGCGTGGGCAAGACCGCCATCGTCGAAGGGCTGGCGCGCAAGGTGGTGGCCCAGGACGTGCCGGAGATTTTGGCCGACCAGCGCATCGTGGTGCTGGATGTGGCCCTAATGGTGGCCGGCACCAAATACCGCGGCCAGTTTGAGGAGCGCATCAAGGCGGTGATGGCCGAGGTGAAAAAGAACCGCAACATCCTGCTGTTCGTGGACGAGTTGCACACCCTCATCGGCGCCGGCGGGGCCGAGGGCGCGCTGGATGCCAGCAACGTGCTCAAGCCCGCCCTCTCGCGCGGGGAAATCCAGTGCATCGGCGCCACCACGCTCGACGAATACCGCAAATACATCGAAAAGGACGCCGCCCTTGAGCGCCGCTTCCAGACCGTCATGGTCAACCCGCCCAACGTCACCGACACCGTGATGATCCTCGAGGGTTTGCGCCCCAAATACGAGCAGCACCACAAGGTGAAGTTCACCGACGGCGCGCTCAAGTTCGCCGTGGATCTCTCCGAGCGCTACATCACTTCGCGCGTGCAGCCGGACAAGTCCATTGATGTGATTGACGAGGCCGGCGCCCGCATGCGCCTGCGCGGCATGAGCAAGCCCCCCAATCTCTCGCAGATCGAGGAGCGCATCGAGCGGCTGGCCATTGAAAAAGAGGAGGCCGTCAAGCACGCCGACTACGAGCGGGCCGCCGAGTTGCGCGACGAGGCCGAGAAACTCAAAAAACAAAAGGAAGAGGCGCAGAAGTCGTGGCGCGAAAAGGCCACCGAGCAGGCCGGCGTGGTGGATGAAGAGGTGATTGCCGAAGTCGTCTCCAAGATGACCGGCATTCCTTTGACCCGCATCGAAAAGGCCGAAACCCAGCGCCTGCTGCAATTGGAAGGCGAACTGCACAAGGCCGTGGTCAGCCAGGACGAAGCCGTCAAAGCCATCGCCCGCTGCGTGCGCCGCGCCCGCGCGGGACTGAAGGATCCCCGCCGCCCGGTGGGCAGTTTCATCTTCCTTGGCCCCTCGGGCGTGGGCAAGACCCTGCTGTCCAAGGCGCTGGCCGAGTTCATGTTCGGCGATTCCGATTCGCTGATCCGCATCGACATGAGCGAATACATGGAGAAGCATTCCTCCAGCCGCCTGGTCGGTTCGCCCCCCGGCTATGTCGGGTACGAGGAAGGCGGCCAGTTGACCGAGCAGATCCGCCGGCGGCCCTACTCCGTCGTGCTTTTCGACGAGGTGGAAAAGGCCCACCCCGACGTGTTCAACATGCTGCTGCAGGTGATGGAGGAAGGCCAATTGACCGATTCCTTCGGCCGCCATGTGGACTTCCGCAACACCATCCTGATCCTGACCAGCAACATCGGCGCGGAACTGATCAAGAACAAGACCTCGTTCGGCTTCTCGCAAACCGATGTGGCGGGGGATTACCAGAAGATCAAGACCCTGCTGCAAAGCGAGGTGCAGCGCCACTTCCGGCCCGAGTTCATCAACCGCCTGGACGACGTCATCGTGTTCAAGCCGCTGGAACGCGCCGACCTGGATCAGATCATCGAGTTCGAACTGGGCAAGGTCTTCAAGCGACTCAAAGACCGCGACATTTCCCTGGAACTTGACACCGAGGCCAAGACCTACCTGATCGACAAGGGCTACAACCCCGAAATGGGCGCCCGTCCGCTGCGCCGTGCGTTGGAGCAGCACCTTGAGGATCCGCTCTCCGACATGTTGCTGCTTGGCGAATTGGGCGACCATTCCGCCGTGCATGTGTCCAAGATCGCCGGCGAGGACAAATTGTCGTTCAAGGTCACCGCCAAGGAAGCCAAGGCCGAAGGGGGCGCCAGTGTGGCCCCTGCGGCGGTGAGCGAGCCGGCGAAGGATGCGTGATGGTTGAACTTGCTTTTGACACTTCGGGCTCCAACGGCACCCTGGCCCTTGCCAGGGACGGTGTCCTGTTGTGCGAGCGCGACCTGATCGAGGGTCGCCGCCACAATGTGGAGTTGGTGGCCACCGTGGCGCAGGTGATGGCGCAATTCGGCCTTGCCCCCGCGGATTTATCGGTGGTGCATGTCGGCGTGGGGCCGGGCTCCTTCACCGGATTGCGCACAGCCTGCGCCGCCGCGCAGGCTGTGGCGCTGGCCCTGCCGGCCTGCCGCTTCACACGGGTGCCGGCGGTGGATGCCTTGGTGCATGGCGCGCAGGCGGCGCATCCCGGCGCGCCCATCGCCGTGAGTTTGGCGTGGAAAAAAGACACGGCGTGGGCGGCGGTGGTGGGGGGGGATGGCCTTGAACGCCTGGCGCCGGCGGAACACGCCTTCGGGGCGCTGTTTGCCGCCTGCCCGGCGGGCACCCTGCTGGTGGGCGAAACGCCGCCAGCCTTGGCATTGCCCGGGCAGGTCACCCGCTCGGCGCCGGAATTGGCGGCCGTGCAGGCCAAAAGCGTGCTGGAGGTGGGGCGGGGGCTGGCAAAAAAAGGCTTGTTTTCAAGCGCAGCGCAATTGCAACCCCTTTATCCGCGGCGCCCCGAGGCCGTCACTTTGTGGGAGGCGCGCAAGGTTTTGGCCCCTCCGTGATTTTCGCCATTTGACCGCAGGCCGAGAGTTTGGCATAATGCTCGGCCCCAAATTTCCGATTTGGTTTGCATAAGCAATATTTCCCAAGAAAGATTCCCATGAGCACCATCGCCCCCGGCAACAAAATCGCAGTCACCATCGTCAAGACCCCCACCAACATCGCCGCGCGCAAGACCCTGGTTCGCGTGCTCTCGCGCGACGCCGGCGTCAAGAAGACCAACGCCCGCCTGTACGCCACCCGCAAGGCCAACGAGCGCGTCACCGTCCGCGGCGGCCGCCTGCGCCTGTGGGAAGGCCGCGTGGTCAAGCAGCACCCGGTCAAGGGCAACATCGGCGAAACCGGCACCTTCACCGCCACTTTGGACGTCCTCAAGGACCTCGCCAGCGTGGCCCGCTTCGTCGAAGTGAAAGCAGCCTAAGCGTCGATTTTTCTAAATCCCGTCCAAAGCAAGACCCCGCACTTTCAGTGCGGGGTCTTGCTTTGGACGGGTGCGATGAAAAAGTTTGGCGGGTAGGCCTGAGTTGCAGAAAGATTGCATTTCCCTATAATGCTCGGCCCGTTTGAGCGAAGGCTTCTACTTTGCGTTGGCGGAAATCTCTCGCAGACAGTTCGAAAAAACGCATTTTTCACAGCAAAATCCCCACTTTTTGTCTTACGACACCAAGGAACCACCATGTCCAAAGCCCCTGCCGCTCCCGGCGCCGCCGCCGCCAACACCTCCGTCGGCCCCATCCCGGGCAAAGTGCTCACCAAGAGCTTCATGATCCAGGCCACCGGCGGCGCCGCCACCCCG
Source organism: uncultured Phycisphaeraceae bacterium (assembly GCA_964556215.1). GTDB lineage: Bacteria > Planctomycetota > Phycisphaerae > Phycisphaerales > Phycisphaeraceae > CANIYR01. The sequence goes on along the minus strand of CAZKVP010000003.1, from coordinate 55,313 downwards.
GCCCCCCCGCTGGGACCGGCGCTTGGCGCCAACGGCGTGAACCCCGGCCAGTTCATCCAGCAGTTCAACGCCGCCACGGCGCCGATGAAGGGCCAGACCGTGCGCTGCCTGATCTACGTGTACAAGGATCGTTCATTCTCCTTCGAACTCAAGTGCCCGCCCGCCTCGTCCATGATCAAGAAGGCCGCCGGCATCGATGCAGGCTCCGGCGTTCCCCACAAGAACAAGGTCGGCAAGATCACCCACAAGCAGCTTGAAGCCATTGCCGCCGAAAAGGGCAAGGAAATGACCGGACACAGCAAGGAAGCCCTCATGCGCACCATCGCCGGCACCGCCCGCTCGATGGGCGTTGATGTGGTGGCCTGATCCGGCCTAAATCCGGCCTTTTGGCGCCGGCCAGCCCGCATCAAGCCCGGCTTCATCCGCCCCAACCCAGTTCCATGTTCCGGCACGTGCCCGGAATGGCCTACCGCGAGCCTTAATCGCGGGAGAACCGCCGTCCGGAAGCGCAAGCGACCCGGCAGGCATTCGAAAGGAAGCCTCCCATGGCTCGTCAAGGCAAGAAATTTTTGGCTGATCTCGCCAAGCAACCCCAGCAGGCCCTGCCTGTGGCGGAAGCGGTGAGCGTCATCAAGTCGTTCCGCGATACCAAGTTCGACCAGTCCATCGAAGTGGTCCTCCACCTCGGCTTGGACACCAAGCAAAGCGACCAGTCGCTGCGCGGCGCGGTCGCCCTGCCCCACGGCGTGGGTGCGACCAAGAAGGTGATCGCCTTCGTCTCCGCCGACAAGGTGGAGAAGGCCAAGGCCGCCGGCGCCATCGAAGCCGGCGCCGATGACCTCGTCGCCAAGATCGAAGGCGGCTGGTTGGATTTCGACGTCGTCATCGCCGAGCCGGCCATGATGCGCGTTGTCGCCAAGCTGGGCAAGCAGTTGGGCCCCAAGGGCCTGATGCCCAGCCCCAAGGCCGGCACCGTCACCCCGCAGATCGAGCAGGCCATCAAGGAATACGCCGCCGGCAAGGTGGAATTCCGCAACGATGCGGGCGGCAATGTGTCCGCCTCGGTGGGCAAGAAGTCCTTCCCGGCCGAGAAGATCGCCGACAATGTGACGGCGTTCATCGAGCACATCGAAAAGCTCAAGCCCGCCACCGTCAAGGGCCAGTACATCAAGCGCATCGCCATCGCCGGCACCATGACCCCCTCGGTCACCGTTGCCCGTTAATTTTTTCTTTCCCAACCATCCTCCGCCGCGCCCTTTTCGGCGCGGCCAACACGGAGCCCAGCAATGAGCAAGCCCGTCAAGAACCTGATCTCGGAAGCCTACAAGAGCCGCTTTGGCGACATCAATGGCGCCATTTTGGTCGAGATCCGTGGCACCACTTCCAATGACACCAATGACCTTCGCGCCGCTTTGGCCCAGAAGAACATCAAGGTGACCGTGGTGAAGAACGCCCTCGCCAAGTCCATCCTGGGCAACACCCAGGCCAAGGATTTGTCCAATTTCCTCTCCGGCGCCAACGCGCTGGTCTACCCTGCCGGCGAAGGCGTCGATGCCTTGGGTGTCGCCCGCGAATTGGCCGTGTGGGCCAAAAAGATCCCCACCCTGCAATACAAGGGCGCCTTCTATGACGGCGTGCTGTATGAAGGCCAAGCCGGCGTCGAGCAGCTTTCCAAGCTGCCCACCCGCGCCGAAGCCCAGGGCAACGTGGTCACCCTCTTGCTCTCGCCGGGAAGCCAGCTCATTGGCATCCTGGATGCGATCAAAACCAAGCTCGAAGCCGGCGCGCCCGCCGCAGCTGCGGTGGTGGCCGATGCCCCGGCAGCCGAAGCCGCTCCCGCGGCCTAACTGATTGGTTGTTCCCTTTTCTTTCGTCTCCATCACTTGCGGTTTAGGACTGGCCCCTCGGGGTTAAAGACGGGCGCGTTGCCCAGACCTCTCCTGCCGCGAAACTTCCAAAGGAAGATCCCATGTCCGCTATCGCTGAACTCGGTGACAAACTCGCAGCCCTCTCCCTCAAGGACGCCGTTGAATTGGCTGCCTACCTCGAAGCCACCCACGGCATCAAGCCCGCCGCCGTGGCCGCCGCCGCCGGCCCGGCCGCCGTCGCCGTTGAGAAGACGGAATTCACCGTCATCCTCAAGGGCGCCGGCGCCAGCAAGCTCAACGTGATCAAGGTGCTGCGCGAGGCCACCGGCCTTGGCCTCAAGGAAGCCAAGGACCTGGCCGACAAAGCCGGCTCCGTCATCAAGGAAAACATCCCCAAGGCCGACGCCGAGAAGCTTGCCGAGAGCCTCAAGGCCGCCGGTGCCGATGTCGAACTCAAGTAATCTGTGCCCGACTCATTGCCTCACGAAAAACCCATCCGCTTGCGGATGGGTTTTTCATGAGGCTCATTTGACGCCAGTTTTTCCCACGCTAGAATACCCGCCTCAAACCCCCGGCCGACGGGGGTTTTTCATCGGACGGCCCGGATTTCCGGATCCCTTGAAGACCGCATACGGCGGTAGCTCAGCTGGTAGAGCAGCGGATTCCAAATCCGCAGGTCGTGGGTTCGATCCCCCCCCGCCGTGCTTCGTTTTTCGCGTCCGTTTTCGTTCCATTCCTTCTTCGCTTGCCGAACGGATCACCATGAGTCTGGGTATGTACAAGCCGGGGCAGGGATATTGGACGCGGGTTTTGACCGCCATTGCTTCGTTGGCATTGGCGGCGGGTGCCTCGTTCTGGATCGCCACCAAATTTTTCGTGCCGGAAGGTCCGGCCCACAAGATCGTGTGGGCGGTGGTGATGGGCGGCACTGCGGCCACCCTGTGGGTGGTGCTCAACCGCCCGCGCGTGGTGGATTTCATGATTGCCGTCGAAACCGAAATGAAGAAGGTCAGCTGGCCCAGCCGCAAATCGCTGATCTCCATGACCATCATCGTGATCTCCGGCATTTTCGGGTTGGCCGCCATGGTTTTCGGCATTGATTATGTGTTCGTCATCATTTTCAAAGCCATCCATATCCTGTGATTTCCGATTTCAGCCGCGACCTTGGTCGCTTGGCTCCCTTCCCGTGCCATTTGCCGTGCAACCTGTTATTCGCCTTCGGGCCCCTGAGGATTGAACCATGAGCGACACCCTGCAAAACCCCGACAACACCGCGGTCCCTTCCCTGCCCGCCGGTTTTGTGCCGGCTGAAGACCCCACGCGGCCGCCTTCCGAGGGCGAGCCCCAGACCTGTGCGGGCATGAACTGGTTCGTGCTGCGCGTGGCCTCCAACAAGGAGTCCTCCGTCCAGCGCACCCTGGTGCGCAAGGTGAAGATTGAGAACTATCCGCACCTGATCAACCGTGTGCTGGTGCCCACCGAGAAGCGCAAGGAAATCAAGAACGGCAAGCCCAAGGTCATCGAGGAAAAACTCTACCCCGGCTATGTGTTCGTCGAGATGCGCCTTGAGAGCGACGGCCGCATCCCGCAGGACATCTTCTTCCTGGTCAAGGAAACCAGCGGCGTGGGTGACTTCATCGGCACCGCCGGCCGCCCCACCGCCATGCGTCCCGAAGAAGTGGAAAAGATGCTGATTGCCTCGCGTCCCCCGGAAACCCAGGCGGAAATCCGCATGGAATTCCAGGTCGGCGACCATGTCAAGATGGTGGGCGGCCCGTTCGAAGGCATGGAAGGCACCATCGATGGCGTGGATGCCATCCACGGCAAAGTGCGCGTCATCGTCACCATCTTCGGTCGCGCGACCCCGGTGGACATGGAATACCTGCTGGTGCAGAAGGTCGAAGACAGCCAATAAAAACCTCAAGTTCCCAAAGAAAAAGCCACTGGAAGGTGGCTTTTTCTTTGGGAACTTTCAGTTTTTAGCCAAGGCCCGCAGGGCTTCAAGGCCGCCGGCGTTGAAGGCGTTTTTGCCTCCATCTCCGCCCAGCGTGCGCAGCAAGTTTTCCCGCGCCAGCCCCGGGAACACATCGCGCTGCACTTCTTCGCGCACGATGGACAGCGCATCCAAAAACGCCGTCCAGTCCGGGTTGAGTTTTTCCATCACTTCGTCGCGGATGGTTTTGGCCGCGCTGGCGCTGGCGCCGCCGGTGTGGATCGCCACGGTGAGCAGGCCGCGCCGCCGATGGGCGGGCACTTCAATGTCGCCGTGGTGGGGAGCGTCGGTGCGGTTGACCAGCACGCCGCCCATTTGCGCCTCGTCCATGGCCTTGTCGTGGGCTTTGGGCGAGGACGAGGCCAGAATTGCCATGAAAGCACCTTCAAGGTCGCCCCATTGGTAGGGGCGTTTGAGCCATTCGAGTTGGCCGGTGGCGGCCAGTTGCAGGATTTCGGTTTCCGCTTCGGGGGCGATGACCGTGACTTGCGCCTTGCATTCGAGCAGGGATTTGATGCGCCTCAAGGCGACTTTGCCCCCGCCGATCACCACGCAGGGCTGGCCTTCAAGGCGCAGCATGACGGGGAACAAGGGGGCGGGTGGGGGGGCGTTGTCGGACATGGGTCAGGCCTGCCAATCGGCGCCGGTGATGCGGGCCATATCGTGGAAGTAGGCGGGCCAGGTTTTGGAGCAGCAGGCCGGATCGAGGATGGTGACGCCCGGATTGCGCAGGCCGATCAGTGAGAACGCCATCGCCATGCGGTGGTCATCGTAGGTGTGGACTTGCGCCGGCAAAGTCTTTCCGCCGGCAGGGGGCACGATGGTCAAATCGTCGCCATTGACCGTCACCTGCGCTCCCAGCTTGGTCAGTTCCACCCGCAGCGCTTCCATGCGATCCGTCTCTTTGACGCGCAAGTTACCGACATCGCGGATGGTGGTCGGTCCTTGCGCGAACACGGCGACGCAGGCCAGCGTTTGCGCCATGTCGGGGATGCCGTTCATGTCCACATCCACGCCGCGCAGCACGCCGTCGGTGGGCGCTTCCAAAGTGGTGGAAGTTTCGCCTTGGGTGACACGGCAGCCCATTTTTTCCAAGACCAGGCAGAAGGCGGCATCGCCCTGCAGGGAGTTCTGGCCAAGGCCCGGCACGGTGATCTTGGCGCCCGGGGTGATGGCTGCTGCTGCCAACGGATACGAAGCGCTGGAGGCATCCGGCTCCACCGGGTAATCAAAGGCGCGGTAGCCGCCGGATGAGACGGTGATGGTGTTGTTGTTCCAAGCGGACTTGGCGCCGAATTGCGCCATCAGGCGCAGGGTCATCTCCACATAGGGGCGGCTGGTGCAGGGGCCGTCAAAGGTGAGGCTCAGCCCTTCGGGCAGCAGGGGCGCAACTTGCAGCAGGGCGGAGATGTATTGGCTGGACAAGGTGGGTTTGAGCGTCAGCGCGCCGCCTTTCAAGCCGCCGCCGTGGATTTTGAGCGGGGGGAAGCCCTCGTTCAGGGTGCATTCCACCTGCGCGCCCAACTGGCGCAACGGTTCGACCAATTGGCCAATGGGCCGCTCGCGCATGCGGGGGATGCCATCGACCACATAAGAGGAGCCTGGCGCCCCAAGCGCAAGTGCCGCCGACAAAAAGCGGGTGGCGGTGCCGGCGTTGCCCAGGAACAATTCCGCGTTGGCGACGGGGAGTCTGCCGCCCAAGCCGTGGACCACGGCGCTGGCGTTGGCTTCGTCCACTTCAACCACAAAGCCCAGGGCCCGCAAGGCCTCCAGCATCCGCTTGGAGTCATCGGCGAACAGCACGCCGCTCATGCGGCTGGTGCCGTTGGCCAGCGCGGCCAGCAGCAGCGCGCGGTTGGTCAGGCTTTTGGAGCCGGGCGGGGCGAAGACGGCACAGAACGGCCCGGTCAGCGGGGTCAGGGTCAGCGAGTGGGGGAGTTGGCTCACGGGGAATGAAAAAGGGCTTAAAAAATGAATCAGGCGGTGCGCAGCACGGCCACAATGTTTTCCACCGGAATCACAAACAACCGGTTGTCGCTCTCAAAATCAATGGGGATGGCCCCTTTGGGGTTGAACAGCACCCGGTCGTACTGCTTGATGGGGTAGTTGATGTCGTTTTCCACCTCGGCGGAGAGGGTCACCACCCGCCCGGTCAGGGTGGGGATTTCGATTTTGTCGGGCAAATGCAGGCCGCTTTTGGTCTGTTTTTTGTCCTCGTCTTTGCGCACCAGCACGCGCTTGCCGATGGGTTCGACGACTTCCAGTTTTTTGGCGGCGGGGGCGGGGGATTCGCTCATGATGAGGATTGTAATTGCCCGCTTGCATCCGCAAATGTAGCGCGTATCATTTCCCCCTTCCCCCTCACCCGTCCGCCTTCTTTTACCGGAAGCCATCCATGCAGGAAGCCATCAGCAAAGCCGCCGCCCTTGTCGAGGCCGGCAAGTACATCCACCAGTTCGCCGGCAAGCGGGTGGTGGTCAAGGTCGGCGGATCGATCATGGACCAGCCCGAGGATTTGAAGAGCCTGGTGGAAGATGTGTGCTTCATGGCTTCGGTGGGCATCCGCCCCGTCATCGTGCACGGCGGGGGCAAGAGCATCAACGCCGCCATGGCGCAGGCCGGGTTGGAGTCGCAGTTCGTCCAGGGCCGCCGCTACACCGACGAGCGCACCCTGGCCATCGCCGAGCACGTGCTGGTGAACGAGGTCAACAAGCACATCCTTGAGACCATCGCCGCCAGCGGCCACAAGTGCGTCGGCCTGCACACGCTGGCTTCGTGCGTGGTGTTCGGCAAGCGCTTGTTTCTTTCGGGCGAAGAAGGCCGCAAGATCGACATCGGCATGGTCGGCGAGGTGGATTGGGTCAACACCCAGCTGCTCGAAGCGGTGTGCGACGCCGGCTACATCCCCGTCATCGCGCCCATCGCCCGCGACCGCACCGGGGCCAAACTCAACATCAACGCCGACTCGGTGGCCGGCGGCGTGGCGGCCGCGCTCAAGTGCGAGAAACTGCTGCTGGTCTCCGACACGCCGGGCATCCGCAAATCCGACGACCCCACCGACTGGGCCACCCACCTGACCCGCGCCCAAATCGACCAGTTGGTCGAAGCCAAAATCATCGCCACCGGCATGCTGCCCAAGGTCGAAGCCAGCATCATGGCGCTGGAAGCCGGCGTCAAGAAGACCCACATCATCGACGGCCGCCTCAAGCATGCGCTGTTGCTGGAGGTGTACACCACCGCCGGCGTGGGCACCGAGATCGTGCTGTAACACGGGCTTCAGCCTGTGGGCTGTTTGCGCCACGAAGGGGACACAGGCTGAAGCCTGTGCTACTTTTGGGCCAAGTCCCGTTCCCTTTTTGCATTTTCCCCATGAAGCATTTCCTTTCCATCGAAGAAACCCCGGCCGCCACCCTGTGCCATGTGCTGGAAGTGGGCCAGCGCTTGCGCGCGCAGCATTTTGCGGGCAAAGCCAACGCCCCGGTCCTGGCCGGCAAGACCCTGGCCATGCTGTTTGAAAAGCCCAGCCTGCGCACCCGGGTGTCGTTCGAGCAGGCGATGATCGAACTGGGCGGCCATGCCATCGTGATGGGCAAGGACGAAGTGGGCCTTGGCAAGCGCGAAAAAGTGACGGATGTGGCGCAAGTGCTCTGCGGGATGGTGCACGGCATCGCCGCCCGCGTGTTCGACCATCAGGTGCTGGTGCAGATGGCGGAGGCGGCCGACAAGCCGGTCATCAACATGCTTTCGGACTGGGCCCACCCGGCCCAGGGCCTGGCCGACGCCATGACCATGCTGGACGAACTGGCCCCCGGCACCACCAGCCTTGCCGGCCGCCGGGTGGTGTTCTGCGGCGACGCCAACAATGTGACCCGTTCGCTGGCCATGATCACCGTCAAACTCGGCGGCTCCTTCACCCTGGCCTGCCCCAAAGCCTACCAGTGGGACGGCGCCTACATCGCGCGCCTGGCCAAGGCGGCCAAGGAAAACGGCGCCGGCGACGTGCGCATCACCCATGACCCGGCGGAGGCGGTCAGGGATGCCGACGCCATCCATGCCGACACCTTCGTGTCGATGGGGCAGGAGGACGAAAAAGCGCGGCGCTTGGCGGATTTTTCGCCATTCCAGGTCAACGAGGCGCTGATGGCCAAAGCCCCCAAGCATGCCATCGTGATGCACTGCCTGCCGGCCTACCGCAATGTGGAAATCACCGACGGCGTGATGGACGGCCCGCAAAGCCGGGTTTTCCCGCAGGCCCACAACCGGCTGCACGCGCAAAAGGGGTTGCTCGCGGTGCTGATGGGCGGCGTTTGAAAAAAATGAAATGTGCAAAGCAAAGAACCCGGCGCGTGCCGGGTTCTTTGCTTTGCGGACTGGCGAAGGTTCACAGCCCCGCCGCCACATCCGCCATCTTTTTCGCCGTTTCCACCTTGGGTTCGGCCTGGAACTGGTCGTCCAAGTACCAGCTGCCGCCGGTTTTGGCGCAGTCGTCGCAGAGTTTCTTCATCTGCGCCTTGAAGTCGCCGGCCAACTCCTTGATGCCCTGCGGCGTGTTGTTGAAGCGGATGGTCAGGCCGGTGCCGGTGGCCGTGAGCTGGCTGGCATTGACGACGAAGCGTCGCGTCACGCGGTCATAGGGTGCAAAGCGGGTGGCGCGCAGGGTGACTTCCACCGCCTTGTGGTCGGGCCCGGCGGGGATGATGGCGGCCACCGCCAGCGGCAGGCTGCGGTTGATTTCGTCGCGGATGTTGCACAGCGCCGCCATTTCGGCATTGCCGTCAAGGGCGACCGGCACCGGGGAATCATGGGTGATGGCGGTCAGGGTGCCGTCCACTTTTTCATAGGTGGTGACTTTGCCGTTTTCCACCACCCGTTCGCGCTCGATCAGGCGGTGTTCCACCACCGGTGCCGGGCGTTCGACGGGCCTTTCAACCACGACGGGGCGCGGCGCAGTTTGGATCACCTGGACCGGTGGCGCGTACACGGGCCGGTCCACATAGACCGGCTGATCCACATACACCGGGCGGTCCACGTAAACCGGGCGCTCGACATACATCGGCTGCTGCACATAGACGGTGTTGCAGCGGTAGTAGCCGGGGTCGGCGTAATAAGCATCGCAGTGGCGCGGCCGCAGCAGGGCGTGGCCCAATTCAACGCCGACGCCCACGCCAATGCCAATGCCGATGGCGTTGCCCAGATGGCAGCCGCCGCGGGGCATGTCGGCGGTCGGGTGGCTGCCCACCAGCGCGCAGGTGAGGAGGAGGGAAGTGGTCAGCATGGCAATCTCCAAAAGAGGTGGCATCAGAAGCGGTGTCCGACTTTATTCTACAAAGTTTAGGCAACTAATGAAAGTATTTTATTAAATCCGGCGCCAGCCGTCTTTACCTACATTTCCCACCATGAATTCCATCTGGCTGATCATTGTGGCCGCCGCCGCCTTTGCCGTGGCCTACCGCCTGTACGGCGCCTTTTTGGCGGCCAAAGTCGCCGTGTTGGACGATGCCAAGGTCACGCCGGCCCACCGGCTAACGGACGGCGTGGATTACCACCCCACCAGCAAGTGGGTGCTGTTTGGCCACCACTTCGCCGCCATCGCCGGGCCCGGGCCGCTGATCGGCCCGGTGCTGGCCGCGCAGTGGGGCTGGGCGCCGGGCTTCGGCTGGATCGTGATCGGCGCCTGCCTGGCCGGCGGCGCGCACGACTTCGTGATCCTTCTGGCCTCGGTGCGCATGAACGGAAAAAGTCTGCCGGAGATCGCCCGCCAGTGCCTGGGCCCGGCGGCCGGCCTGATCGCCGCCATCGCCACCGCCTTCATCGTGGTGGCGGTCTTGGCCAGCGTGGGCATGGTGGTGGTCACCGCGCTGTCCAAGAGCCCATGGGGGGTGTTCGCGGTGCTGGTGACCATTCCGGCCGCCGTGCTGACCGGTTTGTGGATGTACAAGATCCGGCCCGGCAAAGTGGCGGAGGCGTCAGTCATCGGTGTTTCCATCGTGGTGGCGGGGGTGGTTCTGGGCAAACCCTTTGCCGATTCCCCGTGGGCCCATTGTTTGCTGTTCGACGCCAAGACGCTGTCGATGATCCTGCCCGTCTACGCCTTCATCACCTCCATCCTGCCGGTGTGGGTGCTGATGTGCCCGCGCGATTACCTGTCGTCGTACATGAAAATCGGCGTGATGACCCTGCTTGGGGTGGGCCTGCTGATCGCCGCCCCGCATCTGCAGATGCCGGCCACCACGCCTTTTTTAAACGGCGGCGGGCCGGTGGGGGCCTCCAGCGGCTCGGTGTGGCCCTTTGTCTGCATCGTCATCATGTGCGGCGCGCTGTCGGGCTTCCACGCGCTGATCGCCTCGGGCACCACGCCCAAAATGGTGGGCAAAGAGAGCGACATCAAGGCCATCGGCTACGGCGCGATGCTGGTGGAGGGCTTCGTCTCCGTCACCGCTTTGATCGCGGCCTGCGCGCTGCATCCGGGCGATTACTTTGCCATCAATGTGGCGCAGGAGACCCTCCCCCAGCAGCAGGCCTACCACCGGTTCATGGACCACATGCAGGCCGTCCACGGCTGGAATGTGCAGCCGCACGAATTGGCGCAAATGGAGGCCGGAACCGGCGAAAAACTGGCCGGCCGCACCGGCGGGGCCGTCACCTTGGCGGTGGGCATGTCCAAGGTGTTTTGCGCCTTGCCGGGCATGAAAAGCCTGATGGGCTACTGGTACCACTTTGTCATCATGTTCGAGGCCCTGTTCATTTTGACATTGCTGGAAACCGGCACCCGGGTGGCCCGTTTCGTGTTTGAAGAGTGCGTGCTCTCGCTGCGCCCGGCGGCCAAGGGGCGAGCGCAACCGGGCGCCGAAGTTCCACCCATGTGGGAAAGCGGCGAAACGGTCGGCGAGAACCCCATCGAAGCCGCCGCGCACGCGGAGAGCAAGCCCAACTGGCGGCTCAATGTGCTGATCTCGGCCATCACCTGCGCCCTGTGGGGCTACCTGCTCTACCGCGGCGACCTTGGCACCCTGTGGCAGATGCTGGGCATCGCCAACCAACTGCTGGCCGCCCTGGCGCTGGCCATCGGCACCACCTGGCTGCTGATGCATGCGAAGAAAAAGTCCCACGCCCTGGTCACTTTCATTCCTTTTGTGCTGACCTTCACCGCCGTGATGTGGGCCGGAGTGGTGAGCGTGGGCAAGTGGTGGGCCGAGGCGCAGGCGGCGGGCACGGCTCCGGAAAAATCCTTCCAGCTGAAATTGATGTGCGTCATGGCGGCGGCGATGATGGGGATGGTGCTGGTGATCGCGGGGATCGCGGCGGGGAGGTGGCGGGGGATTTTGCGGGAGGGTCGGCTTCAGCCGACCTGAAACTAGTATTAGGAACTACAGTCCAAATTAAACAGATAAATCGTCTCCCCGGCCCTTCGCAAGCGGTACGCCTTCACTTGAGCAGTGGCAACAGTGCATCGGCCCAGAACTGGTAGCCCTGCGCATTCGGGTGGCACAAGTCGGGCATGAGCGACTTCGGGATGGATCCCTTGGCGTCAAGGAACTTGGCGCCGATGTCGAGATGGATGAGGTGTTCTTTCTTCGCGTAGTCGGCGATGAGCCTGTTGACTGTGTCGATCAATTTCCGGCGCGGCGAAGTCGCCGGGTTGTCGCGGGGCATGATCGCCATCAGGATGATTTTGGCTTGCGGCGTCTGTTTTTGGACCCGGCCACACACCGCTTGGATGCCGGCCACGATTTCTTCGGCCGTTTGGCCGTCCGAGGTGTTGTTGGTGCCGGCGAGGATGACGACCCACTTGGGGGCAAGCCCTTCCAATTCGCCGTGGTCGAGCCGCCACAGGATATTTTGGGTGCGGTCGGAGCCGCAGCCCAGGTTGAGGATGCGGTGGTTGGCGAAGGCGGTTTTGAGCACCGTTTCCCCGGTTCGGTTGTAGGAGGCCGGCTCCCCACCCCAAAAGTGGGTGATGGAATCGCCGATGAACACCAGATCGGGGTTCACGTTGGCCTTGACCTTGAGCACGGCTTTGTGGCGCGCCATCCAGTCGTAGCCGTTGCCTTTTTGGGTGGCGGGGAGGACGGCCTTGTTTTCGCGCGCGGGGGCCGGTGCGTTGGGCTTGTCTGCGGCGGGTTTTTCTTTGGTGGAATCTGCCTTGGCCGGGGCAGCCAGCGCGCCCAGCACGCAAGCCGCCACCGCCTCGGCCTGCACCGCCTTTCCCTTGCCGTTCCAGTGCCAACGGTCGCCTGCCGCCAAGTTGAGTTTGTCCGCCATCAGGGTGTGCAGGTCATCGATGGCCATACCGGCTTTCTCGGCTTCCGGGCGGGCGTCGTTGTTCATGCCGGTGATGGTCTTTTCCAACGCTTGGTCGAGCACGCCGGGCTTGTTGGCGACCGTGCACGGGGTGTTGGTGGCCCAGATCAATTGCGCTTGCGGCGAGCCGGCGCGCAGCACGCCGACGGCCTGCGCGAACAGCGGGCCGTATTGGCCGGCGGGCACCCGTCCCGGCACCCAGGCGTGCAGACCAGATTCATTGAAGTGGATGACTGCATACGGGCCGTGCGTGAGTGCCTTGGTCAAGTCTGCCTGGTAGTTGGGGCTGGCGATATGCTGGCCGGTGATGAACAGATCCACATTGGCCTTGCCCTTGAGCAATTTGGCCACCTGCGCGTGGTAGCCGTTGGCGATGGAGTCGCCCACCAGCAGGATGCGCGGCAGGTCGGGGGCGTTGGTGATGCGGTGGAAGCCCCAGAAGAGTGCGCCACCCTGGTGCTGGCCGTCGGAGGTGGTGTCGTCGGTTTTGGTTGCTTTGCCGCTCTCAAAAGCCGTGAGCAGTTCCGGCCATTTGGCCGCCGCGCGGCTGTCCTTGTGGAAGCCGTGGCCGCCGTCGTCAAACAGGTGGAAGACCGCCTTGCCGGCGCCGCCCGGCGCCTTGTTCCAGGCCTCGGCATAAGCGCGGGCGCCGGCGACCCACTTGGGGTTGTCGTCCTTGGCGATGGCGGCAAGCAAGCGCGGCAGTTTGCCTTCCGGCAGCGGCATGCCGGCTTCTTTGTGGCCGGGGGCGGTTTCCTCGAGATAGGCCGGATAGAAGAGGACGACGGCGTTGGGCCGTTCCTTCTCGGGCAATGCCGCCACCGTGCGGGCCGCCAAGTGGCCGCCGGCCGAGCCGCCCATCAGGATAAAGGCTCCGTCGTGCAGGTCCAGTTCTTTCGCGTGGACGCGCACCAGGGCGACGGCGGCCAAGGCATCCTTGAGTGCTTGGTCGCGCGTCGAACCTTTCGGGTTGATCGTGTATTCGAGGATGGCCGCGTCGTAGCCCAGTTTGTTCCAGAATTCCGCCTTGGTCGTGCCGTCGGCGATCACCGACAACACGGCGTAACCACCGCTGGGGAAGATGAGCACGGTGCCCTTGGGCTTGTCCGCCTTCGTGCGCAAGAGGCGCACCGCCGGGGCCTTGAAGTGCAGGATGCGTCCGTCCTTTTCCACCGGGTTGGGCTGGGTCGGCGTGCCGTCGAGGGCGACGCAATCGGGCAGCGCGGTTTCGGCGGCGGGTTGCGCCGAGGCGCAAGTGGCCAGCAGGAGGGCGGTCAAGGGCAGGGCTTTGACGAGGGAGATGTTCATGGTGTTGTTGTGGAGGGGCATTTTTTTTTGGCAGGGAACCAGCCTTCCAGATATTGCCCACTGGTGCCGGCGTACTGCGCCTCGGCGATGAATTCCTTGCCGACCTGGTTGCCCCAGCAGTAGTTGATGATGAGCTTGCCCTTGTAGTCGATGAAATCGATGTCGGAGTTGTCGATGTCGCGGGCCTTGGCCACATTGTCGCGCTGCGTCGGCGTCAGGTCGGGATTGAAGAGGACCTTGTCCGCCTCTTCGCCCCACATGATGGGGTTGAAGGGGCTGTATTCCCACTTCACCAAATCGCGCGAACGGGCCAGCTGCAGCACATAGCCCTTGGAACTGTGGATGGTTGAGAACAGGTAATGCCAGCCGTCGTGGTAGCGGATCAGGTGCGGCGAGCACAGGCCGCGGTCAAAGCCGTGGCGGCATTCCTTGGGGGTCAGCGTCCAGTGGATCAGGTCCTTGGATTCCAGGAAGCGGGCGGCGAAGGTGCCGTTGGTCACCTTGCTGGCGGAATTGACCTCGATGGACATCAGGTAGCGGTCGCCGGCCTTGCACACCGAAGTGTTGCAGATGCCAAAGTCCTTGTCGGAGAAGGCGGTCTCTTCTTTCCAGTTGACCAGATCTTTGGAGGTGAACACGGTCAGCGTGTTGCCGAACCAGCCGCGGTCCTCCTTGGTGCCGTAGACATGCACGGTGTCGCCGTCGACGAAGACGCAGGGGAAGCGGTGCTTGTTGCCAAAGTGCGACACTTCGGCGCGCGTGTCGTGGTCCATGATGCGCAGACGGCCGGCCTTGCGGTGCCATTCCAAGCGGTAGAGCTTGCCCTTGAAGACGAAGGGCGAAGTCTCGCACAGGTCGAGGTCAATGGTGCCGAGTTTGGTGATCAGCGGGCGGCCGTCGGCGGCCACCGGCAGCGGGCTGGCGGCGCAACCGGTGAGGGTGAGCGGGGCGGCGGCCAGGCAGGCCAGCAGGGTGGAAAAAGTCAGCGTACGCAGGATGGGGGTGTTGGGCATGGCCTAAATGGACGCTGGTGGCCAAGAGGTGTTACAGCCCATGGGGAAAATTCAGGCTGCGGTTTTGCCTTGGAACGGGGTCACCCATGGCCGGTGCCCGCGCTTAGCGCTTGGGGCGCGAGCCGCCGGCGTCCGCTGGTTTGGCCAGCGCCGCCATGCGCAGGCGGGCCACGGTCTGGCGCACCAGGCTGGCCGGGATGGCGAAGGTGCACACGCGGTCGTAGCGCGCGATGTTCACGCCGACCACCTTGCCGCGCAGATCCACCAAGGGGCCGCCGCATTGGTCGGCCCACACCACCGCGTCGTGCTGGATGGCGGACGGGAAGCCGCTGCGGCGCTTGCTCAATTTGCCGCCGGCGACCTTGTCAGTCTCGCCGATGCTGTCGTTGGTGACGCTCTTGGACTTGCCGCCGCCCAGGGTCATCTTGAATTCCATCTCCTGGCTGTCGCGGCGGGCCTTGAGCACCATGACCTGGCCGGGCTTGCCTTCCTTCACCTTGGCCACGAATTTCATCCAGTCGGACACCGGCTGGCCGTCAAGGGCCAGGATTTTGTCGCCGGACTTCACGCCGGCGGTGGCGGCGGGCAGGCCGGCGACGACTTCGCCGATCTCCATGCTGCCCGGATTACCGGCAGGCGTCAGGCCGATCATGATCTTCTGCTCGCCTTGGAAGTGGGTGAACTTCGCCGGAATGGGGCGGGCCGCCACGCTGACCAGGCCCACGGCCGGCCGGTTGGGGTCGCGCACCGGGGAGACCAGCCACGCCCCAAGCGGGGAATGGTCGACGGCGAAGGGGGCCGCTTCCAGGCCCTTGGCTTCCACCTTGAGCAGGGCCAGGTCGGTCGCTTCGTCGGAGCCCGCCAGCTTGGCCTCCAGGGTCTGGCCGTCGGCCAGCACCACCGAGAGTTTGCCGCCAAGGTCGCTGGCCTTGGTGACGATCCAGCCATCGGCGCCCACCACGGTGCCCATCAGGATGGGTTTGCCGTCAGAGCAGACATCGACGATGCAGTCGCCGACGGCGTCGAGCGCGGGGGCGAACAGCGCGAGGGCCTGCAGCGAGCGTTCGCCCAAGCGCTGCGACACGCGGGTGGTTTGGGGCGAGGCCATGGCTTCGGGGGACACGCCCATCGCCTTGAGGTCTTCGACATCGGGGGACAACGCCAGGTGGCCGGTGGCGGCGTCGAAGGTGGATTTGTCCATGATCTGCTCAAGCACCGCGTCGGTGACATTGGCGCCGGGGAACTGTTTTTCCAGACTGGATTTCACTTGGGCGCGGATCATCGGGCGCATGTCGGCGGGGATGCCGGACTTCTCCCTCCCTTGTTTCGGGGCCGGCGGCAATTTCGCGCGGGCGACGAGTGCGCCGGCTTTGGCGGCGTCGAGCTTCATTTTGCCGCCGTTGGCCGCGGCGTCGGCCATCAGTTTTTTGGCTTCGGCGTCGCCTTCTTTGACAAGTTTTTTGAGGGCTTCGCCGATGCGGGAAATATCGGCGATGGACGGGGCACCGGCCTTGGCGCCATCCTTTGGTGGCAGCTTGGCGCGGGCGATCAATTCGGCGCCTTTGACCGGATCCATCGTCATGTTGCCGCCATTGGCCGCGGCGTCATCCATCAGTTTTTTGGCTTCGGCGTCGCCTTCCTTCACCAGTTTCCCAAGGGCTTCGCCGATGCGGGAGAGATCCGCGTCCACTTGGCCCGGCCGATGGTGGCGCCGCCCATTGGCATGGTCGTGGTCCAGCATGCCGCCGCCGGATTGGAGGGTCTTGCCGGCAAGCAGGTCCTGCCACTGCGCGCGATAGATGCTGACTGGCACATGGCGGTTCTCGTCCACGCTCAGGCTGATGTTGCTGTGGATGCCCACCACGCGGCCGGACAAGTCGAACAACGGGCCGCCCGAGTCGCCGGAGACCACGGTGCAGTCGGATTGGATGCGCTCTTTGTCGTGGATGGTGACGCGGCCCAGGCGCAGGGGCGGGTTGCGCCCCACCACCACGCCGCCGGGATTGCCGGTGGCCAGCACCCAATCACCGGGCTTGGCCGAATCGGCCGGCGCGATGCGGGCGAACGGCCAGCCGCCGGCCGGGGCGGGGTCGGTGATGCGGGCCATGCCCGAATCCATGCCGCGGTCCACGCCTAGTGCCACGCCCTTGACCACGCGGCCGTTGGGCAGGCGCAGGATCAGGGGCGTGCCGGGCTTGTCCACCACGTGGCCGGCGGTGAGGATCAGGCCGTCGGCCGACACCAAGACGCCGCTGCCGCTGGCGAAGCCGGCGCCATGGGCGGAGAGGATGCCGACAGTGACTGCCACGCAGTGGTTGGCCACGGCTTTGGTTTGGGCCTCCAGCGCGGTGGCGGCTGGGGACAGCGGCAGCGGCGCGCCGGCGGCATGGAGGGATTGCGGGGCGGATTGGCAACCTGCGACGAAAGCGGCGAGCAGGATGGCAACGGCGGACGGAGTGCGGGGGATGGACATGGAAACAAGAAGTGGGAAGAACGGAACCTGGCACGCGCAAGGAGACCTGCGTTGCAACGTTATTTTTTCATTTTTCCAGCCAGTTGCGCCGTCTGCCAGGCCTGCGGTGCGGTCCTGACGATAAAAAACCGCTTGGCATAACCTGGGACAGGCGACTTTTACCCGCCTATTTTGGGCATCCCTTGCCGGCCCCCTATCATTGGGGGGCGTCCTCCCTTTTCCCCTCTCCGATGCCCCTGTTCCACGCCATCCCGCTTCCCGACGCCACGCCGATGGTCATTCTGGCGATCTTTGCCCTGACCTATTTCGGCATTGCCATCGGGCGCGTGCCGGGGTTGCGATTGAACCGCACCGGCATCGCGCTGTTGGGGGCCATCGCGATGCTGGTGTTCGCGCGCATACCCACCCATGAGGCCATCGGTCTGGTGGATTGGCCGACCATCCTGCTGCTGTTCGGCTTTTTCGTGCTGGCGGCGCAATTGCGCATCTCGGGGTTTTTCAACAAGATCGCCGACCTGTTGGCCGGGGAGTTGGAGCGGCCTGCGCGCTTTCTTTTTCTGCTGATGGCCGGGGCGGCCGGGTTGTCGTCCTTTCTCAACCACGACATCGTGTGCCTGGCTTTCGTGCCGGTCATCACGCCGGCGCTGGTGCGCAGGAACCTCAATCCCGTGCCGTTTTTGGTGGCGCTGGCGATCGCCAGCAACATCGGGGCGGCGGCCACGGTCATCGGCAACCCGCAGGACATGATGATCGCGCAGGTTGCCGGCCTTGATTTCGGCCGCTATGCGCTCTGGTGCGCGGTGCCGGTGGCGCTGTCGCTGGCGTCGGCCTATGGCATCATCTGGTTGTTCTCCAAAAACCGGCTGGTCACGGCGCCGGGGCATGCGCCCGTCGTGCAACTGCCGGAGCACCCGTTCAACCGGCGCCATGCGACCAAGGGGGTGGTCATTCTGGTTGTGGTGGTTCTGCTGTTTCTCACGCCCCTGCCCAAGGAGCTGGTGGTGCTGACCGCCGCGGCCATCCATCTGGCCAGCCACAAATTCAGGACCGAGGACCTTCTGGGGTTGGTGGATTGGCCGGTGCTCATCCTGTTCATCAGCCTGTTCATCGTCACCGGCACCCTGCAGACCACCCATTACCCCGACCAGGCCGCCCTGGACCTGGCCCAAAGCGGGCTTGACATCAATGCACTGCCGATGCTGGCGGTGGTGACGGCGGCCCTTTCCAACCTGATCAACAACACCGCCGCGGTCATGCTGCTGGTCAAGGTGGTGGATGTGGCCCACCACCCGACGGCGGCCTATGTGCTGGCGCTGGCCAACAGTTTCGGCGGCAGCCTGCTGATCGTGGGCAGCATGTCCAACATCATCGTGGTGCAGCAGGCCAGGGTGATGGGGGTGAAAATTTCGCTGGGGGAATTCGCCCGCCTTGGCGTGCCCGTCACGCTGGCCGCGCTGGCCTGGCTGGTGCTGTGGGCGCGGGTGGCGGGGTGAGGGCAATGCGAAAAACAACGCGCGCCGCACATGCTTGGCAAGTGCGGTGCGCGTTGCGTTGTTTTGTTTTAAATCGCATGATGCGCGGCGGGCCGCCGCGTTCGCGTTCAGGCTTCCTGGAACAGCGGGGTGGAGAGGTAGCGCTCGCCAAACGACGGCGAGACCGTCACCACCACCTTGCCGGGGTTGGCGGCGGCCAGGCGCACGGCGGCGCAGACATTGGCGCCCGACGAGATGCCGCCCAGGATGCCTTCTTCTTTGGCCAGACGGCGGGCCCAGGCGAAGGCGTCGTCGTTGCTGACATTTTCGGTGCCGGTCAGGATGGCGGTGTCCAGATTCTTGGGGATGAAGCCGGCGCCGAGACCTTGGATTTTGTGCGGGCCGGGGCTGCCGCCGGAAATGACCGCCGAGGTTTCGGGCTCGACGGCGATGATTTGCAGGTTGGGGTTGCGTTCGCGCAGGAAGCGGCCGGCGCCGGTGATGGTGCCGCCGGTGCCCACGCCGGCCACCAGGATGTCGATCTTGCCCTGGGTGTCGGCCCAGATTTCCGGGCCGGTGGTGGCATAGTGGACGGCCGGGTTGGCCGGGTTTTCAAACTGTTGGGGCACCCAGGCGCTGGCGTCTTCGGCGGCCATGGCCAGGGCCTTGGCGATGGCGCCTTTCATGCCTTCGGCGGCCGGGGTCAGCACCAAGTTGGCGCCCAAGGCCTTGAGCAGGGCGCGGCGCTCGATGCTCATGGTTTCGGGCATGGTCAGGGTCAGTTTGTACCCCTTGGCGGCGGCCACGAAGGCCAGCGCGATGCCGGTGTTGCCCGAGGTGGGCTCGATGATATGCGAGGCCTTGGTGAGTTTACCGCTTTTTTCAGCGTCTTCGATCATGGCGCGGCCGATGCGGTCCTTGACTGAGGACAGCGGGTTGAAGAACTCGAGCTTGACCAGCACATGGGCTCCGGCCGGGGCGATGCGGTTGAGTTTGACCAAAGGGGTGTCAAAGGTGGTCTCAACGACGGAGTTGTAGGATTTGCGGCGCAGCAGGGACTCGGACATGGGGCCTCCAAGGTGTGGGAAAAGGGGTATGAAACAGTCCGGAGAGTATACGCCGGGAAATTTCAAATTGAACTGGGGCCCCTGTGCGCCTAAGATGGCCGCATGAAAACCACCGTTTCCGCCATGACCCATGTGGGCCGCAAGCGCCAGCACAACGAAGATTCCTACTTCACGGACGAAAAGTTGAGGGTGTTTGCGGTATGCGACGGGTTGGGCGGCCAGGCCGCCGGCGAGGTCGCCTCGCGCATGGCCTGCGACATCATCCGCGACTATCTGCTGTCGCACCTGGAGCGGCTGGAGAATTGCCGCCGCGTCACCACGGTGTTCAACTGCGCCGACATCATCGTCCTGATCCGCGACGCCGTGCAGGCCGCCCACGAAGCCATCAGGAAGTCGGCCGCCGCATCGCCCGACCGGGCGGGCATGGCCTGCACCCTGGTGCTGATGGTCGTGCTGGGCGACCACATCACCTTCGCCCATCTTGGTGATTCGCGCGCCTACCTGTGCCGGCGCGGCCGCCTGCACGCGCTGACCCGCGACCACAACTACGCCATCGAGAGCGTGCATTCCGGCAGCCAATCCCTGCAGGAAATGATGAATTCCAACAAGGGCGCCCGCATCACCCGCTGCCTTGGCAGCCCGGCGCCCCTGGTGGATCCGGATGTGCTGGTGATCGAGCCGATGAACGGTGACACCTTCCTGTTGTGCAGCGACGGGGTCACCACCCACCTTGGCAGCCCGGACATCCTGGACATCATGACATCCGAGAAAGCCGCGCAGGTGCCCGAGATCCTGATCTCCGAATGCAACGCCTGCGGCGGGGTGGACAACATCACCGCCGTGGTGGTGGGCATCGAGGGGCAGACGCTTGAGCATGACAAGGAACTGGCCTCGCGCATCGCCTTCTTCCGCCGCATGCCGATTTTCAGCCGCTTGGATCTGGTCGAATTGACCCGCATTTTCAACCGCTGCCAGTTGCAAAAACACAAGGCGGGCGATTACATCATCACCGACGGGGCCGACGACCACCGCCTGTTTGTGTGCCTCTCCGGCCATGCCGAGGTGCGCAAGAAGGGCGGCCGGCTGGCCTCGGTGCGGGCCAACGACGCCTTTGGCGAAATGGCCCTGCTCGAGAACGCCCTGCGCTCGGCCGACGTGGTGGCCGACAAGCCCACCACCACGCTGGCTTTCGCCCGCGAAGATTTCGTGGAGATCATGCGCCAGGAGCCGTGGATGGCGATCAAGATGCTCTTCCCCCTGGCCCAGCATCTCAACCACCGCCTGCGCCGCACCAACGACAAGTTGTCCAAGGCCGCCACCGAACTGTCGGAATTGCGCGTGGAATCGTTGTCGGTCACCGGCGTGGCCGACACCGCCGAGTCGCTGCCCTTCCCGGACCCGTTGCTTGACCAGACCAACGCGCCGGGCCTTGGTGACATGTCCACCTCGCTGTCCGAGGACGAGTTGCAGGCCTTTGAGACGGCGTTGTACGGGATTCAGTCGCGCCGGTAAGCGGCCCCGGGAATATCCGCATGCAGGACACCGCGCCGCTCCCTGACGGTCGCGGTTCTTTGCGTGCGGACGAGCACTGAACCCGCCCTATTTCTGTCCCAGGGTCAGACTGCCGTCATGCGGCATGCCGGTGTTTTCTTGGTGCGCCCGGCATGCCGCCTGGTAGAGCGCCAGCCACTTGGCGCCTGGCTCGGCCGCCTGCGCCAGTGCGATGCGGGCCAGGCATTCTTGCCAATGGCCGGCGGTGAAGGCCTCCACCACGCCTTGCGCCCGCGCGAGGGCGGCATGCTGTTCCGCTGTGGCGGCGGCTTTGGGCCCCAGCAGTTCGAACACGGTTTCCGGCATGTCGCGGCCCACCACCTTGAGGCGGGCGATGGGGCGCAACAGGAATTCAGCCTCGGCCTGCCGGGCGGTTTTTTCACCCACCAAGGTAGCGGTGCCCAGGTGTTTGTTGGCGCTTTCCAGGCGCGAAGCCAGGTTGACCGAATCGCCGATCACCGTGTAATCGCTGCGGGCCGGCGGGGCGCCGAAGTCACCGACCATGACCTGCCCGGTGGTGGCGCCGGCGCGCAAAAAGAGCGGGGGCAGGCCGGCCAGAGCCGGGTCGTCGGCCAGTTTGGCCATGGCTTGGCGGCAGGCGCAAATGCCCCGGCAGGCATCCAGCGCCTGGTTGGGGTTCGTCAGCGGGGCGCCCCAGAACACCAGGATGCCGTCGCCCATGAATTTGTTGACGTTGCCGCCGTGGGCCATGAAGGCGCCGGTGGCGGCGGCCAGGTAGCGGTTGAGCAGCAGGGCGGTTTTTCCGGCATCCAGCTGCGTGCTGACGGTGGTGAAGCCGGCGAAATCAGTGAACACGCAGGTGATTTCGCGGCTTTCGCTTTTCATCTCCGCCAGTTCGGGGTGGGCCACCAGGTGGTCCACCAGCGAGGGCGACACGTAGTTGCGAAATTGCGCCGTGATGCGCTGCTTCTGCTTTTGGTACAGCGCGGAGCGCAGCAGCATGCAGGTGGTCCAGCCGGCCAGGCAGGCCGCCAGCGGCATGGCGCCGTCCACCCGCAGGTGGTTGACCCCAAGGCCAAGCCAGCCGCCGGCGGCAAATAATCCGGCTGACAGCACGAGCAGGGCCGCCGTGGAAAAGAGCAGGGCCTTGCGCCAGGCCAGGTGGCACAGCAGCGCGGCCGCCAGCAGGGACAGCAGCATTTCCACCCATAGCGGGGCGCGGGTGATGAAGGTTTGCGACAGCAGTGTTTGGGCTATCGCCCCCTGCACGTACATGCCCGGGACGCGCGCGCCCAAAGGGGTGGTGACGAAGTCGGCCAAGGAGCCGGTGGCGGTCCAGCCCAGGATGCAGATTTTTCCCTGGCAGGCCAGGCGCAATTGGTTGCGCAGGCGCCCGGTGGCCAGGCGGCCTTCTTCCGCCTGATGGGTGGCGGCGCGCCAGGCGGGGCCGGGATCGGTTCCGGTGGCAGCCAGTGCGGCAAGAATTTTTTGGTGCAATTCGGCCCGGCGCGCGGCCATCTCTGGATTATCCAATAGGGCGGGATCGTCGGTGGTCAGGTCGATGATGGGGCGCAGTCCGTCATCCCCGAGCAGTACCACGGGCACTTTGGAGTCCGGCAGCGTGGCGATGGTGATCAGGGCCCTGTCTGCCATCATTTCGTTGTGACGAACATCCGCGTCCAGCCGGGCCAATTCGACCAGCGGTCCCACCGGCTGCCGGCTGGGGTTGCCGGCACCCCATACCACCGGCGCGCGCGGGCCAGGCAGGCCCCACGCCTCGCCGGCGCGGGCTTCCAACAGGGGGATGCGGATGTCCGGCTTGCCTTGGCGCGGCAGCACCCAGTGGTCGCCATCAAGGCGCATTTTTTCCGGCGCAACACCAAGGTGCAGGCAGACCGCCATCACCGGCAGGGTGGGGGCGAATCCGCTTTTGACCGGCGTGGCCAGCAGGCAGGAGCGCACCACGCCATCGGCATCGGGCGACCACGGCGCGCCGCTGACGGCGCCGGCGGCCTTGGCCAGCGGCAGGATGGGCGGGATCAGGCGGGTGGGTTCGCCCGCCGCGGCGGCGGTCGGCCAATGGCGCATGGCGGTTTCCATGGCTTCATTCTGGCTCCAGGCGGCGTCGAGGAAGGCCGACTCCAGCCGCTGGTGGTGCACGCCGTCGTCCCGGCCCAGCAAATCCTTGCGGCAGGCTTCCAGATCGGTGCGGGTGCTTGGGTGCTTGGCGCGCCAAGCCAGCACGCCCAAGCGCAGGGCCTCGCGCTTGAGGGAAGGCAGGCTTTGCAGCGCGGACTGGATGTTGCGCTTGGCGGCCTTGGCGCGCAGGGCCAAGGCTTCGCCGGTGAGCAGAGGTTCTTGAAGCAACTGGTCCAGCGTCCAGCGTTCACCCTCATCCCATTGCGGCGCGGGCGCCACCCTTGCCGCCAGCACGGTCCTGGCGTTCTGGCGCAGTGTTTGGGCCAGCACGGCGTCGTCGTGGACCGGCACCGGCGTGGAGCCGGGCGTTTGGGCCTCGGGATAGCGTGTCTCTTGCGCCTCGTCGAGCAGCAAATCCAGCGCGATGACCGAAGCCCCGGCCCGGTCCATTTCGCGGATGGCATCAGCCAGCACGGCGCGGGGCCAAGGCCAGCGGCCGGTGGTGGCCAAGGCGGCGTCGTCAATCTCAAAATAGGCGATTGCCCCGGGTTTCCCTCCGGAATCGGCACGGGTGCCAAACCAGCGGACTTGGGCATCATGCAGCGGATTTTCCAGCCAACGCAAACCGCCGCCGGCGCCGATTGCAATCAGCGCCAGGGCGGCGGTCAGGCCGGAGAGCCAGCCATGGCGCTGGCAAGAGCCAAGCAGGGCGCCAAGGGTTGCGCGCAATCTGGCGGTAAGTGGCATGAGGGTTGGGTTGGCGGTTTATTGACCCCCGGTTGATCCGCCACCGCCGTCTTGGATAATGCGGGTTCCGCGGTTTTCCAATGCCTGCTCCACTGCGGGGGATTCGCCCAGCGAGCCGGCTTGCTGGATGATTTGCTCCCACTCGCCAAGACCCATCGGGTTGGTCTGGCCGCCGCGCGTCTGGTTGGCCACCAGGGTGAACAGGGTGTTGCTGTCGGCCGGATCCAGGCGGCGCAGCAATTCCTCGAAAGCATCCACCGAGGGCAGGCGGGTGGAGACGCCTTCGTTTGCGCTCAGGAAGGCTTTGTAGCCGGCCACCAGGTTTTCATAGGTGATGGCGTGGTCCTTGTTGGTCGGCACGCCCACCACCCATTCGTCGGTGCCGAAGTTGTCATGTTCGCCGCCGGTGCCCTTGACCGCCATCACGCCGTTGGGGCTGGCGATTTTGAAGTCGTTTTTGAAGCCGGCGTCACGCACGTCAAATTCCACCCGGCCGTACTGTTTGGCCAGGGTGGCGCGCAGGGTGTCGGTGTTGTTGGCCTTTTCCAGCTTCAGCTGCGCGATGGTGATGCGCGAGAAGGGCTTGAGGATCAGGAACACGCTCGGACCCATCTGGATGCGTGCGCGCCCGCCGGGGCCGGCGAGCACTTCGGATCCCACCGGCAGGGCGGTGTCGGTTTTGAGCACTTCCCACTTGGCTTCGGGAGTGGGGCGGAATTTGATGTTGCCGGTCACCTCGGTGGCGACGGCATTGAGGGAATCGGCGGGTTTTTCGGCCTTGGCCGGCGCATCGGCGGCCAGGGCCGCGGGGGCGGCCAAAGCGGCGCTCAAAGCGGCGGCCAGCAGGACGGCGGGGAGGAAATGTTTCATGGGGGTGTCCTTTATTTGGGTTCCAATTGGCGCTCGGCAAAACTCAGCGTGCGCAGGAGTTCAAGACCGGAGAGGGTTTGGGCAGGGGAACTGGCCGGCGGGAAAATGCCAAGGTCCACCAGTTCGCGGGTGGCGTAGCGCTCGCTGACGCCCCAATAGGAATTGGCGCGCATCGAAAGCCCGCCCTTGATGCCCAGCATGGGGCACAGGATGGCGGCCACCTGGCCGCGGGTGATGGCCGCTTCGGGTGCGATGGCGGCATCGGCTTTGAGCCAGCCTTTGGCCTGCATGGCTTTGATGCGCTCGGCGTGGCCGAGTTCGTCGGCACGGTCGAGTTTGCCGAATTCGGACAGGGCGCGCAAGGCGTCTTGGCCGCATACGGTGCGGGTGGCGGGCAGGTTTTCCCAGAACGAGACGGGCTCGCCGGCGGTCGTGGCCACCGGGGTGCCCGGGCGGCCGGATTCGGATTGGCAACCGGCCAGCATGGCCAAGGCCACGAGCGTGAAACCAAAAGTGTGTTTAAAGGCGTGTTTAGAACGCATAGCGGACTCCGGTGAAGATGAAGTGGCGGACATTGCGCTCATCCGAGGTCGCATCGCCGGGAACAAAGAAACCATAGTGGACACCCACCGTCAGGTCGGAGAGCACCTTCCAGTCGGCGTGAAAATCCATTTCAAAACCCAAGTCTTTGCCGGCGCGGGTGGTTTCGTTGGAAGCACCCTGGCCGTCGAGCTTGCGCAGCAGGAAGGCGTCGGCCCCCAGGCGCACCTGCTTGGGGACGATGAAGGTCGAGGCACCCAGGCGCACCGAGAGCAGGTTGGACACCGGCGCGTTGTAGAGCAGGCCGGTGCGGGCAAAGCCGAAAGCATTGAAGGCGGTGTCGGTGGTGCCCGAGGTGTTGCCGCCCAAAGTGCTGGAGGAGGAGCCGAAGCGGTCGGAGTCGCCGCTGCCGGCCAGACCTTCAACCTCGACGCGGCTGTCCAGGCTGTCGCGGAAATTCCAGGTCAGTTGCGCCTGCGCCGCCCAGGCGCGGATGTTTTCGCGGGTTTGCGGCACGATGAAGGCGGTGGAGTCCATCGGCGAAGTGGTGCTGCGGCCGCGCTCAAGGACGCCTTCGGCCAGGTAAGTCAGTTGCGAGAGGCCGGGCACGGCCCCGGCGGCGCCAAGGCCCAGGTAGTAACTGTCGTAACCGTAGGTGGCCGGCATCGGGGTCAGGAACGCCGGCACGCCAAGGGGGGTGGTAGCTTGCGAAGGATTGTGGTCACGCTGGCCCAGCAGGTAGCCGTAGACCTTGGTGTGGGTGGGGCCGGTGTCCTGCCAGGCGACCTGGCCGCCGTAAAACAGGCGGTTGACCTCGTTGTGGTAATCGGGGCGGGAGCGGTCGAATTCGTAGAAATCACGGTTGGGGGTGTAGCCGACCATGCCGGTGAGCCACACTTCGCCGGCCTCGCACACGCGCCCGCCCACGTCAGCCAAGCCGGCGTAGAGCGCGTTGTCAAGCACCAGGCCGCTGCCCCAGCGCACCTGCTGCAAGCCGACTTGGGCGCGCGCGTTCCAGGCGTTCTGGCTGTCCATGGCCTTGTTGAGGTCGATGCGGTACCAGAAGCGGTCGAAATACACCATGTCGCGCTGGCTCTCGCCGTTGCTTTGGTTGTCAAGGAAAATGTTCTTGTCAAAGCCGTCATCGTGCAGCGCACGCACGCGCACGTAGACCATATGCTTGTCGGCATCGTTGAGGAAGCCGTAGATCTTGAGGTCGCCGCGCGCCGCCGAATATTCGATGTCGTGGATGCGGTCGGAGTACACATACGAGAGCGCCGCCTCGCCGCCCCAATTGACGGAGAACTGGTCCGAGGCCGCCTCTTGGGCCTGCGCTTGGCGGGTTTCGTCCAGCTCGCGGTTGACGCGGTCAAGCACGGTGGTTTCATCGGCGGCCCGGGCCGGAGCATGCCAAAGGCAGGCTCCCAAGCCCAAGGCGCATGCGGCGCGAAGGAGACGGGGGGTGGGGGGCATCATGAGGGGGAGGGAAAAAAGGAAAGAAGGGCAAAAGAACGGCCCACGGGCATGCTAACGGAAGGTGAAAGAAAAGAGAATAGGGGGTGCAATAAGAAAAACGCCCTTTCCGTTATGCCCCCTGTGAAATGATTTTTTTGGTCTTTCCGTGTTTTTCCTGGTTGAAAGGATCCGCCATGCGCCCCCCCCTTACCCGCCAAGCCGCTTTGCGCCAGGCCCTGCCCCGCCGGTCGTCCTTGCTGCCGGCGTTCCGGGATCCTGGCAGGCTGCTCGCCCAGCTGCAGGTTCGCCGGCGGGTGCTCACGGATTCCGGCGACCTGACCGAGGCCGCCCGCATGGCGATGCGCGCGGCCCGCGTGGTGCGGTGGCAGGTGGACGCCCAAATGCCCGCAAAAGCACCCCAAGCAACCATCAAACAGTCTGAAACCACTTTTGTTGCATCACCTTGCGTGGATGCGGTGGATGCGGTGGATTCGCTGATTGCCGGGTTGAGTTTGGATCGGATCTTTGGCGAAGTGCAAATCCGTGCCGCAGTGTGAAATAAGATGAGGCGGCGCCCAGTCGCTACCTTACGCAGCATGACGCTCCTTGTGGTTCCCATCACCGTTGAAAATGCCCATCAAGCCCTCGCTAAGGCGCAACTTGCCAAGGCGGGCGGGGCTGATGCCGTGGAATACCGGGTGGATCGCCTGGCGGATCAGCCGGACTTGGTTCAGACGGTGGTGGCGGATTCACCCTTGCCCTGCATTGTCACCTGCCGCCATGCGTGCGAAACCGGCGGGTTTGACGGTCCGGAAGCGCAGCGCATCGCGTTGTATGCGGCCTTGATGTCGGCGGCCAAGGCGCCGATGGCCGTGGATGTGGAGTTGGCCAAGTGGCGGGCGGAGCCGGAGTGGGCCAAGGTGCTGGGCCCCTTGCTGGCGGCGGGCCGGACGAAGTTGATTCTGTCAGCGCATGATTTCAACGGGAGGCCGGTGGATCTGGATAAGCGGTTAAAGCAGATGCTGGAAGAGCCGCTGTGTGATGTGCCGAAGCTGGCGTGGAAGGCGCAAGGTCTGGAAGATTGTGCCATTGCCATGGATTTTCTCAAGGTTTGCACTGGTGCCGGCAAGCCGGGCGTGGCCCTGGCCATGGGCGAGGCGGGCATGCCGTCGCGGATTTTGGCCAAAAAAGGCGGCGCTTACATGACCTTTGCCGCTTTGGACCAAGCCAGCGGCACCGCGCCGGGGCAGCCGCTGTTGGCGGAGATGAAAAACTTGTATCGTTGGGATGCGATTGGTAAAAAAACCAAGGTCTACGGCGTGATTGGTTGTCCGGTCGGGCATTCGATGTCGCCGGCGATCCACAATGCGGGGTTTTCTGCGGTTGAGTTCGATGGCGTTTATGTGCCGATGCGGATTGAGGCGGGGTATGAGAATTTCGCACGGGATTTGGATGCGTGGATCGGGTGTGAGGGGATGGATTTCTCCGGGGCTTCGGTGACGATTCCGCATAAGGAGAATTTGTTGAGGTGGGGGAAGGAGAAGAAACAATGCGTAGAAGAGTTTTCTGAACGCATGGGAGCGGCAAACACATGGACTGCCACAACATTAGATGGGCCAATGATTTCGAACACGGATTTTCGAGGTATTTCGGAGGCCATTGACGATGTGATGGCCCCTCCTTTGGGTGAAGACCCGATGGATGGGTTTCAAAAAACATTTTGGAGTAAATGGGAAAAGCAAGAATTGCGTGTGGCAGTGATTGGTGCAGGCGGGGCTTCGCGCGCGGCCGTAGCCGCATTTTCTGGAGGCCGGGGCGATGGAAAAAAACAACAAGTTGTCATTTTTAATCGTTCAGAGGAGCGTGCAAAAGAAATTGCCGAAGTCTTTAACGTTCAATTCAGGCCCATGGAGTTTTTAACAAACGAGAAGTTTGATTTGCTGATCAACTGCACTCCCTTGGGTATGACGCCCAATGTGGACACTTCACCGCTCGCCGACAACCATCCCGCACTTGTGCCCGGCGTGGTGGTGTTCGACACCGTCTATAACCCGATTGAAACCAAGCTGCTCAAACAGGCGAAAGCCGCTGGTTGTATTTGCATTCCTGGAACGGAAATGTTCCTTCATCAGGCGGCGGAGCAATTTGCGTTATGGACCGGGAGGTCGGCACCGCTAAATATTTTTCGTAAGGTTTTGATGGAGAAGTTGGGTGCTTAACGAGCCCTGAGCGCAAGCTCAGGGGATTGGCGTCACATCATGTGGTCATCCCCCGAGCTTGCGCTCGGGGCTCGTTGTAAAAAAACCGCGCTCCCGCGCGGCTTGTGTTGAATCAATTTTCCCCTTCTCACCCGCTGCACCCGGTATCCGAGCATCCGCAGCCCGAAGCCTGCTCCGAGGCCGCAAACAGGCGCACCTTCCAGTGCTCCAATTGCGCCTCAAAGCCGGCCAATCCGGCGTTGCCGGCGCTTTGGTAGCGTTTGACCACATTGTCGGCGCCCAGCCAGTCGTAGAGGTCGGGGGCGCAGACTTCGGGCAGTTTGTATTTGGCGCAGGCGGCGTTGAAATCGGCCAAGGTGAGCTTTTTCAGTTCAAACAGCTGCTTTTCGTCGCACAGGTGGACCAGATAACCCACCACCTGGTGGCCGGTGCGGAAGGGGATGCCCTTGGCCACCAAATACTCAGCCAAGCCGGTGGCATCCAGATAGCCTTTGGTCATGGTGGGGGCGATTTTGTCATCGCGGAAGGCAGCGGTTTTGACCAGACCGGCGGCCATGTCGAGCGAGTCGCAGACCGAGTCGTAGGCGGCGAATAGGTGTTTTTTATCTTCTTGCAAATCGCGGTTGTAGCCGATGGTGATGCCTTTGCACATGGTCAGGAGCGCCATCAGCGAGCCGTAGGCCTGGCCCGACTTGCCGCGGATCAGTTCCAGCATGTCGGGGTTACGCTTCTGCGGCATCATCGAGGAGCCGGTGGTGTAGTCGTCACCCATCGAGATGAATGAGAACTCGGTCGAGGCGTAGATGATCCACTGCTCGGCAAAGCGCGACAGCCACATGGCCGCCATCGAGAGAGTCCAAGCGGTGTCCAGAGCCGCGTCGCGGCTGGCGGTGCCATCCATGCTGTTTTTGCCGGTGGCGGAGAAGCCGAGTTCGTCGGTGGTGTGGTCGCGGTCCAATGGCAGGCAGGAGCCGGCGATGGCGCCGCTGCCCAAGGGGTTTTCATCGGAGAGTTGCCCGAGCAGGTGGGCGCGGTGGGCGCAGCGGTCAAAGGCATCGGCCCACGCCAGCAGCTCGGCGCCGGCCACGATCGGCTGGGCGCGCTGCAAATGGGTGTAAGAGGGCATCACCACTTTTCCGCAGCGGTCGGCCATGTCGACAAAGGCACTGACCAGGGCGAAGAATTTCTTTTGCAATTCCTGTTCGGCCTCGCGGCACCAAAGGCGCAAGTCCAAAGCGACCTGGTCGTTGCGGCTGCGGCCGGTATGCAACTTGCGCCCGGCGTCGCCGGTCTTGGCGACCAGCGCCGCTTCGACGCACATGTGGACATCTTCCAACTCGATTTTCCAGCCGGTCCAAGCATCGCCCTGGGCGGTGATTTCCGCTTCGATTTCATCAAGACCGGCCAGGATGGCGTCGCGGTCGGCCTCGGTGATGATGCCCTGGGTGGCCAGCATGCGGGCCTGCGCGCGCGAACCCATGATGTCGTGCTTGTACAGCCGCTTGTCGTAATCCAGCGAGGAAACGAAGCGGGCGGCGAGCGGGTTGGTTTCGGAGCCGCTGGACTTGGCGTGCTCCCAGGGTTTGTGCGACATGGGGGGTCTCGGTGGAAGGGTTTTAAGGAGGGAATTGTAGTCGTTTAGCCCTACAACTCCCGGTTATCCAGCAGCCGCGTCGTCCCGCAGCGGGCGGTGATCAGGGCCACGCTTTGGCCTGGCGCCAAGGTTTCCCGGGGTACCAGCGTTTTGCGGTCGCGCAACGTGGCATAGTCAATGCCCAAGTCGTGGGCGATCAGCGTGCGCGTCATGGCGTCCTCCAGCACGGCGGCGCGGGTTTCCCCTTGGCTCGCCAATTTCTCACAGGCGTCCAATGCGCGTGAGATGCCCAGCGCGCGTTGGCGCTCATCCGGACTCAAATAGCGGTTGCGGCTGCTTTTGGCCAAGCCGTCGGCTTCGCGCACGATGGGGTGCGGCAGGATGCGGGTGGGCAGCATCAGATCGGCGGTCATCGCTTCAATGACGCGCAATTGCTGGTAATCCTTCATGCCAAACACCGCCACCTCGGGCAGGGTCAGCGCCAGCAGTTTGGCCACCACCCGGCACACGCCGTTGAAATGGCCGGGGCGGATGGGGCCTTCCAGGTCCTTGGCCAGTTCCGGCACTCCGATGTCCACTTCGATCGCGCCGGGCGGATACATCGTCGCCACTTCCGGCAGGAACACACCATTCACGCCGGCAGCGCGGCATTGGGCCAGGTCGTCCTCCAGCGGGCGCGGATATTTGTGGAAATCTTCGTGCGGGCCGAACTGGGTGGGGTTGACGAAGACGGTCACCCACACCTGGTCGGCGTGCTTTTTTCCCGCCTTTGCCAAAGCCAGGTGTCCGGAATGCAAGGCACCCATGGTGGGAACCAGGGCGAGGGTCTGGCCTTGGCGCAACTGCGCCTGGCGGGCAAGGCGGATGTCGGCGGCGGTGCGGAATGTCTCCATGGGCCCATCTTACTTCTTGTCGGCCTTTTCCTTTTTTCCGGCGGTCATGAACGCCTTGTGCGAGGCGGCGACAATCTTGGCCCGGGCCGCGTTGTATTCGTCGTCGCTGATCAGGCCCTGGTCGTAGAGATCCTTGAGGTCGCCCACGCCAAAGCCGGCCGGGGCATGGTCGAGCTGCTCTTCCTTGGGGAAGTATTTTTTGCGGACGACGGCGATGACGATGAGCAGGGCGATGGCGGCCAGGATGCCAAGTCCGCCCAGGATGAGCAGGCGCCGGGAATTTTCCGGATCGATCGGTTGCATGCTTTCCAGCAGGATTGTCATGCCGTGGATTCTAGCCAGCCGCCGCCGGAAGGCAAAACAAAAAAACTCCGGCGCAGGCCGGAGTTTTTTTTGTTTTTCAGGCGGTTCAGGCTTCCGTGACTTTGGCCTTTTCGAGGGCCTTGTCGAGGGTCTTCTGCTCGCGGATCTGCAGGTAGAGCTGCTCGATCTGCATGTTCTTGGCCATCTCTTCGCGCATTTTGTCAGGGCGGCGGTTCTGCTGGAAGGCCATCATGGCGATGCGGCCGTTGATTTCGGCCTCATCCACCTCGATGCCCAGTTCCTTGCTGGCCTTGTCCAGCACGAAGAACTGCTTGAGTTGTTTCTTGGCTTCGGTATCGGATTCGCCGCGCAGTTCGGCGAGTTTCTGTTCGACGACCTCTTCGCTGGCGCCGCGCGAGAGCATCTCGTAGCGGGTGCGCATCAGGATGCGCTGGGCCTGGGTGGTGGCCACCTTGGCGGGCAGGTCGAAGTCGGCCGCGGCGAGCAGCTGCTCGGTGATCTGGTGGAACAGGTCGGCCTTTTGATTCACTTCGGCGCGCTGGACCAGTTCTTCCTTGATTTTGGTTTCAAGTTCGGCGACCGAGGCGAAGTTGAGTTTGGTGGCGATCTGCTCGGCGGAAGCCGGCACGATGCGGTGCAGGCTGTCGAGGGTCAGCACCAAAGTCAGGTCCTTGCCGACCAGTGCGATGTTCTCGTGGGCCGTGGGGCCGGCCACATTGATGCGCACCACGTCACCCTTGGCCTTGCCGGCCAGTTCTTTGCCCAGGTTCTCGACCAAAATGCCGGCCAAGTGGCCCTTGAACTCCTTGTCGGCGCCGTTGACCAGGGCGTAGGTGGCCGGCAGGTGCAGCAGCACTTCGGCATCGTCGGCGGCGTTGTGGCCGCCGAGCACCTTGAGGGAAATGCCGACATAGTCGCCGGCTTCCACGGCGCCTTCCGGCGTGGTGGGGGTGCCTTGGCGTTCGCCCAGGGCCTTGATTTCCTTAGCGATGTCCTCTTCGGTGACGGTGAAGGATTTCTTCGTCACTTCAAGGGTTTCAAAGGCGGGCAACTTGAAGTCGGGGGTCACTTCGATGGTCACCGAGAAGGACAGCGGGCCGGAGGCCGGCAAGGTCAGGGTGCCGTCCACTTCGGGGTTGCTGATGGCGTCCAGGTTGTTGTCCTTGAGCGCGGCCTGGTAGGACTCGGAGACCAATTCCTTGGCCACTTCATCCTTGATGGTGGCGCCGAACTTCTGTTCGATCAGGCGGCGCGGCGCGCGGCCGGGGCGGAAGCCGGGCAGTTGGGCGAACTTCTGGTAGTTGCCGTAGCTGGCGGTGATGCGCTCGGCAATGACCGCCTCGGGAATCTCGATGGAGATTTTTTTGGCGGCGGGGCCGGCTTCGGTGACGGTGATGTTGAACGGGGTTGATGCGATAGCGGTGGCGGTGCTCATGACGCTCCTTGGCGAAAGTGGGTTGTGAGGAATGTGGGCTGGCGGGGGATGGCAATGCCGGAATCCGCCAGAAAAAAGTTGGAACCCCCCGACCCACGCCAAGCGCCGTTCCCACAACGCGCGCCGGTATCTCGGAGGGGGCGGGGATTGTAGGGGAATCGGGGCGCATGGGGGCGGCCTTTTCCCGGGCATTTTCCCCGGTATTTGCCCCCTGGAAAAGGCCGCTTTACCGCACCTGCACCGGCGCCCCGCCCGCATCGCTCGATTGATAGGCCGCCAAAATCACCTCCACCGCCTGTTTGGCCACCGCGCCAGACAAGGCGAACGGGATGTTGGCGCGCAGGCAGGCCAGGAAGGAGGCCAAGTTTTCGCGGTGGTTGGCATGCGAGAGGGCGAAGGGGTCGCCGGCGCCGCCGCCGTGGCCGGTGCTGTGGCCGAAGCGGGCCAGGGTCTTTTCATCCTCCGGCGTGGCGTTGCGGAAGGTCCATTGGATCAGTTGGTCTTCCAGCACTTCGGCGGTGCCGTCGCGGCCGGCGACCAGAAAGCGGCGCAAGGAGCCGGGGTACATGGCGGTGGAGGCCAGCAGTTGCGCCACCTTGCCATTGCGCAATTTGAGGTTGACGACGGCGGTGTCTTCCACCTCCATCGATTCCCCGGCGTGGCCGAAGCGGCCGGCAAAGCAGGACACCTGCGCCACCGGGTTGGTTTCGGGCGCCAATTCGGGCTGGGCGGCGCGGGCCAGCCACAGCAGCAGGTCCACCGCGTGGATGGCCTGGTTCATCAATGCGCCGCCACCGTCCATTTTGCGGGTGCCTTGCCAGCGGCCGGGGCCGTAGTAGGCATCGTCGCGCCACCAAGGCACCGAGGCTTGGAAAATGGGGGTGGGGCCGAAGCGGCCGTCTTCCACGGCTTTGTGCAGCAGTTGCATCAAGGGGCCCATGCGTTGCTGGAAGATGGCACCCAATTGCACGCCATGCTTGGCGCAAACGGCGATGATTTTTTCCATCCGCTTGGAACTGATGTCCAGCGGCTTCTCGCACATCACATGAATGCCGCGGCTGGCGGCGGCTTCGACCGCTTCCAAATGCGCGCCGCTGGGGGTGGTGACGCACAACACATCGGGCTTCTCGGCATCGAGCATTTCTTCAATGGTGAGATAGGCGCGGCCACCGTGTTCGGCGCAAAAAGCCTGGGCTTTGCCCGGGCTTCTGGCACAGGCACCGACCAATTCGGCATCGGGGATTTCATGGATGGCGCGGGCGTGGAAAGCGGCAATGCCGCCGCAACCGGCAATGGCGAGGCGCAAGTTTTTGGAGGAAGAACTCATGCGTGGTTAACTCCGATGGAGGCGAGGAAACTTTGCGAGGCTTGCGCGCCCAGCAAAAAGGCTGCCACCGGGTCGTTGCCTTCCTGCGAACCGCGTCCGTGCGGGCCGGTGGCCATGACCGCCGCCGAACGGGCCAAGTGCGGCTCCAAAGACAACAGGCCGTTCCACCCGCCGGCTTTGGCGTCGCTCAAAATCTCCTTGGCTTTGCCGGCGCCGGAACCAAAAGGCACATGCACGCAGTCGACGTTGGAATCCTTGAGATGGAAGGCTTTGACAAAGGGCTTGAGCGCCAGCCAATTGGCCCACGGATCGTCGCCGCTCTGGTGGAAGTTGTCGAAGTCGAAGATCAACCCCAACCCGGTGGTGTTGGCGATATCTTCCATTTGCGCCAAACGGTCGCCGTAAATATGACGCTCGTTTTCCACCCACAGGGTCAGGCCCAACGCTTGGGCGCGCGCGC
This sequence comes from uncultured Phycisphaeraceae bacterium, assembly GCA_964556215.1. Taxonomy (GTDB): domain Bacteria; phylum Planctomycetota; class Phycisphaerae; order Phycisphaerales; family Phycisphaeraceae; genus CANIYR01. Next base: position 20,303 of record CAZKVP010000003.1, on the reverse strand, counting down.
CAAGGGCATTCAGGCGCTCCAGCGCGACTTCACGCCACTTCGCCATGGGGGCTCCACCGTTGTTGAAGGTGGAGAACACCCGCACTTGGCGGCAGGCCAAGGCGTCGGCATGGCCGGCGATGCGTTCCAAGCGGGCCAGGTCGATGGTGAAATCATCATTCAGATCGATTTTGCCGATGGCGCTGCCCAGCGAGCCCACGCGCAGGTTGGCAACCAGCACGGCAGCGGCCAAAGGCGCCACTTCGGCGGTGCTTAGATCTGCGATGTTGCGCCCTTCGACGATGCGCACATCCAGGGTGGAAAGGCCGGCGCGCTTGGCGACGGCGATTTGTTCGGCAAAAATCACGGAGGCTTCGTCGCAAAAGCCGGATAAAGTCCAAGTCATGGGAGGTCTCACTCAGGCAGGGGCTTGCCCTTGGTTTCGGGCAGGAAGGGCAGGACCAACAGGCCGGCGAGCAAAATCAGGCACATCCAAAAACCGACGGTGCGGAAAGCCTCGATTTTTTCAGCCGGCGCTTTGCCTTCCCCCAGATAATTGGTCAGCAACCCGAGCGTGAACGGGGCCGTGGCCGCCACAAAGCGGCCGCCGTTGTAGCACAGCGAGGTGCCGGTGGAGCGCAGGGCCGAGGGGAACAATTCCGGCAGGTAGATGGCAAAGCCGGCAAACAGCGAATATTGCGCCGCGCCCATCAGCGGAATCATCCACCAGATGTCGTTGTACGAACGCAGGCCCTTGAATACCAGCATGGTGGCGGCGCAGGCGCATATAAAGCCGACGGCGAAGGCGCCGCGGCGGCACCAGCGCTGGGCCAGTTGCGTCATCAGCAGCATGCCGATAAAGCCGCCCAAATTCTGCGCCATCAGGGCGAAGGATTTGGCCTGGCTCACCTGGCTCTCCATGCCTTTGGCATCCAGGCTGTCGCCCTTGAATTTGTTGCGCAGCACCGAGTCCAAAATATCGGGATGGAAATTGCCCAACCCCCACAATCCGATGATGCCCACGCTGCACAGGGCCAGGGCGAGCAGCGCGTTCTTGCGCCATTTCACATTGCCAAGCAGCGCACGGTAGGAGCCGGCACGCGCGGCGGCCAGTTTGCCGGAATCGCGGGCTTCAATCCAGGCGGCCGGTTCGCGCAGGGTCAGAGCCCAAAAGCCGGTGAGCAGCGCGGGGATGGCACCCGCCAGGAACAGGCTTTTCCAGCCCCAAGTGGGGGTCAATTTGCCGGAGGCCACCAGCCAGGAGACGCCCAAGCCGATCAGGCCCGCACTGATGTTGCCGATGGTCGACAAGGCTTGGAACAATCCCAAAGCCTTGGGGCGGGCCTCGCCCGTGATCACATCGCTGATCAGCGCCACCGACAGGCCGAACACCCCGCCCACACCCACGCCGGTCAAAAAGCGGTAGCCGCAGAAATCCCACACTGAGAGGGAAAAGGCGGACAGCCCGGTGAACAGGGCATACATGAAGATGCAGGCGGCCAGCATGCGGGCGCGGCCCAACTTGTCGCCCAAAGCCCCCAGCCACAGGCCGCCCACGCCCCAACCCACCAGAAAAGTGGTCATGGTGTAAGCGCCCCATACTTTCGGATTCTGATCGCCGGTCACCAGCGACTTGACCGCATCCATGCGCGCCAGGTTGAAAATCTGCTGGTCAAAACAATCAAAAAACCAAGCCATGCTGGCGACGGCAAAGGCCATGATCTGCGGGCGGCTCAAATTGAGCCACCACGGGCCGGACGCTGTTTTGACTTCGCTCACTTTTTCTCCTGGGATGGGGGGGCGGGGAATGCAACGGGAGCCACCGGCCCCAACGGCAGAATCTTGAGGTTGCGCCAACGCAGTTGGCCGGGGTGCCCGTAATGGACTTGCAGGGCGATGAAGCCGGCGCCGGTGTCGGGCGAAACTTTTTGTTCGGTGTAATCGGTGCAAGGCACGCCGTTGAGCCAGGTCTCAACGCGCGGGCCGATGGCGCGGATGGTCAGGCGGTTCCACCCCTTGAGTTTGACGGCGTTGCGGGCGGCGGCCATTTTGTCGCCTTTGAGTGGCACCAGCCAGCCGCGGGCCGGCGAGCCGCCTTCTTCCTGCAAGCCGGCGGTCCAGGCGCGCGGGCTGGGATCCATTTCCACCTGATAGCCCCACAGGCGGCCATCCCAGGCGTTGACGCCCCAGGGCCGCTGGTGCGAGCGGATCTGCACGCCGGAATTGCATTCCACATCCCACAGGAAATCGCAGGTGAAGACGAAATCGGAGTAGCCCTGCTCGGTGCGCAGGAAGGTGTTGAGGCCGCACTTGAGATCATTGGTGGCCACCAGTTGGCCGTCTTTGGCTTCGAATTTGGCCTGGTGCCCCTTGGTGCCGTTGATGGTGCGCCAGCCGGCGAGGTCTTTGCCGTTGAACAAGTCGGTCCAGGCGGCGGTGTTGTCCAACTTGGGCTCGGGGCGGTATTGGCCGGGGCTTTGGGCTTCAACTTGCGCTTTGGACGCGGCCGTGGCCTGGGCCATGGCCTGAACATTGGCGGTCGCATCGGACGCGCAAGCCCCCAGCAAGGACGAAGTCAGCAAAAGGGCGGCGGCGGGAAGCAGTAGTTTGTTCATGGGAGGGTAAGGGTAGGCGAACAGGGAAAATCAGTCACTTTTTCTTTTCAGGCGGCGCCGGGAAGGGCGCCGGCGCAACCGGCCCCAGCGGCAAGACTTTCAAATTGCGCCAACGGACCTGGCTCATGTCCTTACCGAAATGAATCTGCAGGGCGAAAAAGCCGGCCCGGGTATCGGCGGAAACTTGTTTCTCGGTGTAATCGGCGCAAGGCACGCCGTTGATCCAGGTCTCGATGCGCGGCCCGATGGCGCGCACCGTCATGCGGTTCCATTCCTTGAGTTTGACGGCTTGGCGGGCGGCATCGAATTTTGCGCCTTTCAAATCATGCAGCCAGCCGCGGGCGGGTTTCATCCAACCCTCCTCCTGGATGCCGCCGGTCCAGGCGCGGGCTTTGTCGTCCATCTCCACCTGGTAGCCCCAAACCCGGCCATCCCAAGCGCCCACGCCCCAGGGGAGCTGGTGCGAGCGGATTTGCACGCCGGAGTTGCCCAACCGGTCCCATTTGAATTCGCAGGTGAACAGAAAATCGGACCAGCCCTGTTCGGAACGCAAAAAGGAATTCCAAGTGCAGCCCTCGACATTGCTGCCGACGATGCAGCCGTCTTTGGCCTCGAATTTCGCCACCTTGCCTTGGCTTTTCTGGCTGCCATTGACGGCGCGCCAACCGGCGAGGTCTTTGCCGTTGAACAGGGATTGCCAGCCGGCCGGTTCGTCCAACTTGGGTTCGGGGCGGTATTGGCCTGGCATCTGGCTTTGCGCCAGTGCCATGGCCGTGGGATTGGTGGCGCAGGCGGTCAGCGGCAGCAGACCAAGCAGGGCGACGACGGCGGCGCAAGTCGGAAAATGTTTCATGGGAAAGGTCTGATAAGGAAAGGCCATGACGGCCGCAGGGTCATTTGTCACCGTAGTGTTTCAGCAATTCCGGCTCGGTCATCGGCGTGGTGATGCGGTCCTTCAACTGTTTGCGCATCTTGGCCACATCGGCCGGCGCGACCGCCGAAGCCCGGTTGCCCCAAGCGTTGCGGATATAGGTGGCCACATCGGCGATGGCTTTGTCGCTGAAGTCCTTGTTTTGGCCAAGGCCCGGCATTTCCATCGGCACTTCGATCTTTTCGCCGGCCACGGTCACCGGACCGGTCAGGCCGCACAAGAGCAGGGTCAGCAGGCGGTCTTTGTCGCCCTTGACCCATTGCGAACCGTCCAGCATCGGCCCTTGGTTGTCCAAGCCGCCGCCATCGGCGCCGTGGCAACCGGCGCAGAGTTCGAATTGGATTTTGCCCGCTTTGAAACTGGCTTGCTCGGCGGCCGTGAAAACCGGCGGGGGGAGGGGCTGGTCGTGCGGATGCGCCGAGTCGATGAGGGCGGCAAACGCCTGCGGGGCCTCGGGGCGGGCGGCGTAGGCCTTGGCATTTTTGCCAAGGCCGGCGAAGGCGGCATCGTTGACATAGGGTTTGCCGGCCCAGTTTTTGAGCAGCCAATCCAACGCGCGCCAGTCTGAATTTCCCAGGGAGGCGGCCAAGCGGATGGCGCCGGCGGCTTCCACCGGGTTGGCCGGCGCGAAAGCCCGCAGCATGTCGGATAGCGCCGGGGCTTCGGCGGCCGGCAGGGTCAGCGCGGCCTGGCACACGCTAAGACGCAAACCGGTGCCGGTGCCACCTGTCATAAGCGCCGTCAGGTCGGTGCCCTTCAAATCGCCCAAGTTGGCCAAGGCCCACATCGCCTGCACCCGGACTTCGTCGCGATCGGTGGTTTTCAAAAGGTCGCGCAAGAGGGGGGCGGCATCCTTCACCTGGCGTTCCACGATTTGGCGGCGGGCCATGTCGCGCCACCAGCCGGAATCATCCGACAGGCATTTGACCAAGGTGGCGGCGTCAGCGGAGTCCAGGGCCGGGCGGCGCGGGTTCAACGGTTCGCGGACGGAGCGGACGCGGTACAAACGGCCGAAGCCGGTGAATTTGTCCAGACCGAATTTGAGGATATAGCGGCGCAAGTAACCGGAAACGAATTTGCTGTGCTGAACGATGCCCACATGCATGTCCACCACCAACAGGGAGCCGTCCGGGCTGTCGGCCAGAAACACCGGGCGGAACAATTCATCGGTGGAGGTGAGGAATTCGGTGTCGGTGATCGGCTGGGTGCCTTGGGGCTGGCCCTTGTCGTCCTCTTTCATCCGGACATACTTGAGCAGATAGGAGGTTGGTTCGCAGATGAACAGGCCCTGCCATTGCCCCAAAGCGGCCCCGCGGGCGAACCAAGGTGCGCAGGCCGAGGTGCAGTTGATCAGTTTGCCTTCGGCGTTCAAGCCCTGGCTTCCCCCCAGATACGCCCGGTTGATGCCCGGGGTGACGCGGCGCGGGGCGACGGCGGTGCCGGCCACATCGCGGGTCGGATTGGATTTGCGCACGCCGGCCAGGGTGTTGGGCGGGAACACGTCCACAAAGCCCAGGTTGCTGTTGGTGTTGGCCACCAGACGGCCGAAATCATCGCTGCTGATGCCCCACTGGCCGCGGAAGGCGGTGCCGGATTTCTCCCACTTGGCGGTGCCGGGAATGCGCCGGTAGCGGGCGCCGGATTTGGCGTTGTAAATCCAGCCGTCCAGGTGCGGACACAGACCGTTGGGCTTGTGCTCCACCGAGCCGCCCTTGGCGTAATGGTCGTCCACCACTTCGATGTTGCCCGGTTTCAAATCGGTGTCCACCGGCGCCCACAACAGGCGGGTGTCGTCGGCGAACAGGATGCCGTCGTCATAGGGCAGCACGGCGCGCGGCGACACCAGATCGGTGAAGAGGTCGGTGCGCTTGTCGAACACGCCGTCGCCATCGGTGTCTTCCAGCACCGCCAGGCAGCCGTTTTTGTCGTGTTCGCCGGTGCCGTCGACATTGCGCATGAAGGAGCGGATTTCCACCACCCACAGCCGGCCGCGCGCATCGAACGAAGCGGCCACCGGCATCACCACCATCGGTTCGGAAGCCAGGCAATCCACCACACAGTCGGCCGGCACGCGGAAATCCGCCAGTGCCTCCGCCGGCGTGACCAGTCGGGTCTTGGGCACATCCGCGTCGGGAATCATGTCGCGCTTCATGCTGTCCTGGCCTTTTGCAAGCGGCAGCAGGATCGGCGTCACCTTGCGTGAATAGATAAAGGCGATCAACGCGGCTTTGTCTTCGTCTTTGAGCATCGCAAACGAAGGCATGCCTTTGGCGACGACGCCCGCATCGAGTGTTTTTTTGATTTCGCCAGGGGTGCCGCCGTGGATCCAGGTCGGGTCGGTCAGGCAGGGGCCCACGATGCCCTCCAGCCGGTAGCCGTGGCAGGTGACGCAATTGTGTTCAGTGAACAGGGTTTTGCCGCGCTCGACCATGCCCGGCGCCCGCACCTGATCTTCAAAGGACACGATGCGCACATGGGAGAAGTTTTCACTGCGTTCCTTGATCACTTCTTTGCCCATGTGCACCATGACGGCGCCCATGGCGGCCAGCCCGGTGGCGCAGGTGGCCAGGGCGCAAATCAGCAGGGCGGAAGACGGGCGGGGGGCGGGGGAAGTCATGCAAGGTTCAAAGGCGGCAACAAAGAAACGGCCATGGGCAAGGCGGGCGCGCATGGTA
>CAZKVP010000003.1:0-14003 GCA_964556215.1 uncultured Phycisphaeraceae bacterium | reverse complement strand
TTCGTGTTGCTGGGCCGGGGCCAATTGCAGGTCAAAAACCGCCGCATCGAATTGGGCCCCGGCTCGGTGTTTGTCTATGACCGTACCCAACCCCACCGCATCGCCTGCGATCCGCAGGCTCCGTTGGTCAAATATTTTTTCCACCTGACCGGACGCGAGGCCAAAACCATGCTCAAGCGCTGCGGCCTGCCCGCCGGCAGCGCGGTGCGGGTGGCCGCGCCCCACCGGCTGGCGGACCTGCTTGAAAACATCATCACCCAGGGCCTGCATGAAAGCCCGCTGTCGGGCCGGGTCAGCCTGCTGTTGCTGGAGGCGGCCCTGCTGATTTGCGCCGAAGACCGTTTGCCCGACCCGTCCGGGCAACCCGGCCAATCCGGCCAAGGGCGCACCCACGACCGCCAAGCCGCGTTTTTCCGCTGTCGCGATTATTTGATGGCCCATTACCTGCAAGTGCGCCTGACCGGCGATGCCGCCAAAGCCTGCGGCTATTCCCTGGCCCACCTGTGCCGCCTGTTCAAGGAATACAACGCCGGCGAAACCCCGCACGATTTTTTGCTGCGCCTCAAAATACGCCATGCCGCCACCTTGCTGCAAGACCCCGACATCTTGGTCAAGCAGGCGGCTGCGGCGGTGGGCTATCACGACACTTCCAATTTCATCCGGGCTTACCGGCGGGTGATCGGGCATGCGCCGGGGGCGGGGCGGTAGGGGTTGATTACTTCACCCCCAACACCAACAACACCTGATATTCCCCTTCGCCATTTTGCGAGGTGAACAAGGCGCGGCCCAGGGAGGGCAAAAAAGGCGGAGCGATGGGGGAGATCACCAGATCATCCGCCGGGGGGTTGGCGGTTTTTTCGCCCGGTTTTTCCGCAGTTTTTTCCGCCGGCTTCACTTCGGTGTTGGAGGATTCTTTTTTCCACGGCCACCATAGGCCGATCACCAGCAATTGGCCCGGTTTGGGCTGCCATTTTGGGGTTCCCAATTCGGTGATCTGCCGGCCTTGGGCTTCTTTTTCCCAGGCTTTGGGCGGTTCGGCGCCGCCAAAGAAATAGGCGGGGTGATGCAGGTGCGGGATGAGGGTGAGCCCGGTCAGCGCTTTGGCTTGGAAGTCGCCCTGTGCCAGCAACTGCATCCGGTCGCCAGAGGCCACCGGCAGGATTTGGCGCGCGGGGGCGAAGGGGGGCAGGGTGGTGTCCAGCGGCAGCGGGGCGTCCGCCGGCAGCGCATCGCCCTTGTGCAGCGGTTCGGCGAACGGGCGCACGGTCAGGGTGATCATTTTCTGCGCCATCACGCCTTGGTGGGGGGGCGCACCTTTTTCCCGGCCATTGAGCGCTTGGCGGAAGGCCTCCCACTTGGATGCCGACAGCACGCCCACGCGCAGGCCGTTGGCATGCCAACGCGCGCGGGTGGGCGGGGGCAGCAGAGTTTCATCGGTCAGTGCCCAAGCCCGGTCGGTGGCGATGCGCAGGGGCAATTGGCAGGCCAGCAGGCGGGCGGGTGAACTTGGCGCGCCAAGGTAGGCGGCATCTTTGGGATCCTCCACCGGCGCCGCCAGCGGGGTGCGCCACAGGTCGGCCCACAATTGTTGCGTGTCATCCTGCCTGTCGTCCGTGACGGGCATCGTGCTTGCGGCCGGTATGCGGTTCATGCCGCGGCGATGTTTGACCGCAGCGCAACCGGAGGGCAAACCCACCAGAAAAACGGTCAGCCAAACCGCCGGCCAAGCCGCCGGCATGGCGGGCGGAAAAGTCAATATCCCGGGGGCGGCGTGGGGCATGGGCATGGGGGGTCAGGCGAAATCGAGCCAGGCTTCGGGCAGCACTTCGGCGTAAAAGCGGCCCGAGGCGCGGCGCACCGAGACTTTGCAGTTGAAGGCGGACGACAGGTTTTCGGGGGTGAGCACGGCGTCGGGCGCGCCTTGCGCCAGCACGCTGCCCTGCCGCATGAGGATCACATGAAGGGTGGAGCGGGTGAGTTCCTCGAGATGGTGGGTGATCATGAGGATGGCCGGCGGATCAGGTGCGGCCAGGATCTTTTCCACGGTGGCCAACACCTGTTCGCGGGCACGCAAATCAAGGCCGGCGGTGGGCTCATCCAAAATCAAAAGTTCCGGCTGCTGGGCCAGGGCGCGGGCGATCAGGCATTTGCGCTGTTCGCCGCTGGAGAGAGCGAACAGCGCAACTTTTGCGCGATGGCCCAAGCCGCAATTTTCCAGCAGTCGCATGGCGTGGGCGCGCTGCGATTCGGTGGGCACTTCATACAAGCCGATGGTGCCGAAAAAGCCGGTGCACACGGCTTCCAGGGCGGAGAGTTCAGCGTCGCACGAGCAGCCCATGGCCTGGCCTTCCGGCCCGTTGGTGGGGCTGACCAGACCGATTTTCTTGCGCAAGGATCGCATGTCGCATTCGCCGAGTTTGTGCCCCAGCACCGACAGCGAACCCTCGGGGCCAAAAAAAGACAGGCCCAGCAAACAGCGGGCAAAGGTGGTTTTGCCGCAGCCGTTGGGGCCAAGCAGGGCGGTCAACTCGCCCCGGCGCAATTGGCAGGAGAGCCCGTTGACCGTGATGGCCGATCCCCGGCGCACCACCAAGTTGCGGGCATCAACAGCCAGGGGCTTAGCGGGGGGAGGGGGCATGGCGGAGGATTGTAGTTACCCCACAAAACGCCGATGCAATTCCGCGTAGTGGCCATTTTTAACCAGCAATTCGGCATGGGTGCCGCGTTCGATGAGCTGGCCGTGGTCGAGCACCAAAATCACATCCGCCTCGCGGATGGTCGAGAGCCGGTGCGCGATCAGGAACGAGGTGCGGCCTTTGAGCAGGCGCTTGAGCGCCTCTTGCAGGCGGGCTTCGGTCAGGGTGTCCACGCTGGCGGTGGCTTCGTCCAGGATCAGCAGGCGCGGATCGGTGAGCATGGCCCGGCAGAAGCAGATGATTTGCCGCTGGCCAAGGGACAGGCTGTGGCCTTTTTCACCGACCTGGGTGTTCAAGCCTTCCGGCAGCGCTTCGAGCATGTCCAGCACGCCAAGGGTTTGGGCGGCGGTTTTGACTTCGGCTTCGCTGGCGCTTGGGCGGGCCAGGCGGATGTTGTCGGCCACCGAGCCGGTGAACAGGAAGTTGTTCTGGGTGACCACCGCCATTTGATCGGCCAGCGAACTTCCAAGGACGGTGCGGGTGTCGCGCCCATCCACCCGCACCGTGCCGGCGGTGGGCAGGTAAAACTTGAGCAGCAGGTTGGCGATGGTGGTTTTGCCGCTGCCGGTATGGCCGACCAAGGCCACCGTTGAGCCGGGCGCGACTTCAAATGACACCTCGCGCAAGACCGGCACATCGGGGCGGTAGGCGAACGACACCTTGTCGAACACCACGCGGCCTTGGATCGAAGCGATGGGGGTGGCATCCGGCGCATCAAGTTGCTCGGGTGCGCGGTCGAGCAGATTGAACACGCGCTCGGCCGCCGCCATCGAGGTCAGCGCTTCGTTGTATTGCTGGGCCACGATGCGCAGGGGGTTGATGAAAGCCGGCAGGGCGAAGGCGTAGAGGATGAGCGACTTCATCACCCCTTCTTTGCCGCCCACGTATTGGGCGAAAAAGCCGCCGGAGGTCATCTGCCAGGCGCCAAGGGCCAGCACCACGGCCATGATGATCTGCCCGATGAGTTCGACGCTGGGCAGGAAGGAGGCGCGCAGTCTCTCGGTGTGCACCATGTTTTCGCCGTGTTCGTCCATCAGTTCGCCGAACAGGCCGGCGTTCACCCCCTGGCGGGCGAAACTTTGCGTCACGCGGATGCCGGCCACCGATTCGGCGGTGGTGGCCGTCATGCGGGAATAGGATTCCTGGATTTTGCGGTGCGCCGCCGACAGCCGGCCGTGGAAGCCCATGCACACCCACCACAGGATCGGGCTGGCGGCCAGCACCACCAGGAACAGGGGCCAGTTGCTGTAGGCCAGAATCACCGCCGCCACCAGCATGTTGCCGCCGGCCACCAGCGAGACAAACAGCACGCTCTGCACGCCGGAGCGCACGTTTTCGCAGTCCGACGACACCCGGCTGATGATGCGGCCCACTTTGGTTTTGTCGAAATAAGCCATCGGCATGGCCTGCAGGTGGTTGAACACGCTGTTGCGCAGGTCGCGCACCACCCGTTCGCCCAATTCCTGCGCCAGACGCATGCGCCAATACAGGGTGAATTGGGTGAACAGCAGGAAACTGAAAAAGATCGAGCCCCAGAGGATGATCGCATGCCACTGCTGATCTTTGATGGGGCCGTTGACCAACTTCGAGGCGGCCCAATCCAAAAGCGGGATTTGCAGAATGCGCAGGGCCACCGCCGCGATCAGCACCCAATAGAGCTGCGGATAGGGCCGGGTCCAGCGCAAAATGCGCAGCACCAGCGGCAATGACAGCGGCCGCTGCTTGGGTTCTTCCTGCGAGCGGTCAAGGTGGGTGAGGGTTGGGCGCGGGGCGGGGGGCACGGTTGGGATTTAGAAAATGCCGCTGGCCTGGCCCCAGTTGCCGCTGAAGACGAATTCATCGAAGGGTTTGCGTTGGCGCGGGGCGATTTCGGCCTGGCGCAGGTTGTCCGGCAGGTGGTTGGGGCTGGTGGGGTGGCCGATGGCGATGGCGGTGAGGGGCTCAAAATCGGCGGGCATGCCGTAAGTGGCGCGCACTTTGTCGAGCAGCACGCCGCCCATCTGGTGGACGCACAGGCCCTCGTGGGTGGCCTGCACCGACAGGTTGCCCACGGCCAACCCCAGGTCGTGGGGCGCGCAGCGGTTGGGGCTGTTGTTGTGGGCGAAGCGGGTGGAGATGGCGGTCAGGACCAGCACCGGGGCTTGGCGGGCCCAGACCTGGTTGGGCTCCACCAGGCAGGCGATGGCCTTTTCATAACCGGCCGGGTCGGCTTCGCGGCGGGCCACCATGAAGCGCCATGGCTGCTCGTTGTAGGAGGACGCCGCCCAGCGCGCCGCCTCGAACAGGCGGTGCAGGACTTCCGGCGCCACATCGCGCGCCGGATCAAAGGCGCGCGGGCTCCAGCGCTTGGCCAGCAGGTCGTGGATCGGGTAACGGGTTTGGGCGATGTGGCGGTTGTGGGGCATGGTTTTAGTCCTGATAAATGTATTTGCGCGGCACACGGGCCGAGATGCCGCACAACACGCCGTAGGCGTGGATGCCGGCCGCTTCGGCGAATCTGGCCAGCGTGTTGGGGGCGTCGGCATCGGCCGAGATCACATCGACCTCCGCGCCTTTGAGGGTCATCGGGTCGGCCCCGCCGGCCAGGGCCGGGGTCAGGTCCACCACGATCTGGTCCATGTTGATCAGGCCGCGGACTTGGCAATCGGCCGGCGGATAGCCTTTTTTGCGCACCCGCACCATGCCCTTGTTGGCCAGCGACAACGGGTAGCCGTCGCCGTAGCCCACCGGCACCAGACCCAGTGGCGTGTCCTGCGCCAGGCGGTGGGTGGATTGGTAGCCCACCGTGGAGCCGGCCGGGAACAGCGTGGCATGGATGATGCGGCTTTTCCAGACGATGGTCGGGCGCAGGGCCGATTCCGGCTTGGTGAACAGGCCGTTGTTGCGGATGATTTCCGGACCGATGCCGGTCAGGCCAAGGCCGATGCGCATCATGCCCAAGTGGTGGTCCTGGTCGCGCAGGGCCGCGCAGGTGTTGGCGGCGTGCAGCAGGATGTCGGGAGGCAGGTCTCTTTGATGCGCCGCGTAGAAATCGGTCAGTGCCTTGACTTGTGCCGCAGTGGCTTGCGGGTCAATGTCGGAGGAGGCCAAGTGGGTGTACAGTCCCACCACTTGCGCCTTGGATTTCGGGATTGCTTCCTTGATCAGGCGCGAAAGTTCCTTGGCCTGGAAGCCGCCGCGGCTCATGCCGGTGTCAAGGTGCAGGTGGATGGGCATGCGCAGCGCCAAGTCGCGGCCGATGTCGTTGAAGCGCTCCAATTGCTCGGCGTCGTGCAGCGCCACGTGCAAACGGCCCTGCACGGCGTGGCGGTAAAGCACATTGTCATTGCGCGTGAGCCGGTCAAAGGGCATCAGCAGCAAAATGGGCAGGATGATGTTGGCGTTGATGAGTTCGATCGCCTCCTCGGCGCTGTAGACCGCCAGCATGGTGACCCCGGCCTTGACCATGCGGTTGGCCACCTGCACCGATCCCAGCCCATAGGCGTTTTTCTTGATGACGGCGCACAACTGCGCCTTTTTGCCGTGGGCGGATCCCAGCGCAAGGAAGGTGCGGGCATTGTGCTCGATGGCCGGCAGGTTGACCTCAAGGCACGAGGTGGACTCGGCCAGCCGCCAATCCTCGCGGCTGCCTGTCATGCCGGTGGACATGCCCGTGGAATTCTTTGGGGAGGGGTAGCGTGAAATGGCCATGGGCGTGGGGCAGGGGTGGGGGAAGGTCGTGCGGTTTGCAGTCCCGTGGTCGGGCCGGCGCCAGTCATTCTATCGGTGCGGACGGGAAGGGGCGGGAAGGGGTGTTTTCGCGGCCTTTGGCGGGGCATGCCAAGGGCATTTGTCCTTGGGTTGTCACTGCTTCCCCTGCCAGATCACCTCGGTCTCCCCGGCCACCTGATTGGCCACCCGGGCGGCCACGAACAACCAGTCCCCCAAACGGTTGACGAATGCCAGGTTTTCCGGCGCCACCGCCTCGCTGGCTTGCGCCAAGGCGACCAAGCAGCGCTCGGCGCGGCGGCAGACGGCGCGGGCCACCTGCAGGCGGGCGGCCCGCTCGGATCCACCCGGCAAAATGAAATGGCGCAGGGGCGGCAAGGTTTGCTCCCAAGCGTCAATCCACCCTTCCAACTCGCTTTCGGCCGCCGGGCACAGCAGGCGCTGGCCCGGGTCGCCGGCCGAGCGGGGATTGGCCACATCGGCGCCCAGCTCGAATAATCTGGCCCCGAGTGTAATGAGTTGGACATTGAGGGCGTCTTTTTCCCGACCGCGACCGCATGCCGCGCACAGGCCAAGGTGGGTGTTCAATTCATCCACCGCCCCGATGGCCTCCACGCGCGGATGGCTTTTGGCCACGCGGCGCTCCAGTTTGCCCCCGCCCCACAGGTCGGTGTGCCCCGCATCGCCCGTTTTGGTGTAAATTTTCATCCCTTGGTTTTCCTTGTTGAGCTTTGGTCCCGGCATCCTAGCCGGATTTGCCTCCCCAGCCATGCCCCGCCTGCCCCGCCCATCCCTGCTTGCCGCCGCCCTGCTGCTGACCCTGTCGGCCGGGGCTGCTCCGCACGTGGCCACCGTGCTGGCCACCTGTTCCGGCAAGACCGGCGCGCAGAAGGAAACCAAAGGGATTGACTTTGTCCTCAAGGCGGAATCCGCGGTCAAACTGAATTACGACATTGCCGGCAACCCCGCCGATGTGGCGGCCGAGGTGGTGGTGCGGCTTCAGCGCAAATTGCCGAACAAATCCTTTGTCACCATCAAAACCCTGCCCGACCTCTCCGGTGCCGGCCACACCGAATCCAAGTCTTATCCGGCCGGCGAATACCGGTTGGAGGTGGCCTCCACCCGCACCGCGTTCACGGTGACGGTGGAAAAGGATTGAGGAGGGCCGGCCAGGCCAGCCGGGAAACCGGACAACTGCAAAAAAACCAGGGCAAGCGGATGATTTCCGCTTGCCCTGGTTTTTTTGGTTTGGTCAATCCAAAGGGTCGGCTAGGCCGGCCCTTTTTACCACTTGCCGGATTTCTTGGTCTTGACCGCAGCGAACATCGAGCGCGGCATCAGTTTGCGGCCCTTGAGGGTGACGCCGGCCAGGCGGGCCAGCACCTTGGGCATGGCGGCGCGTTCAATTTCGATGTAGGACTGGGATTGCTCGAATTTGATGGTGCCCACGGTCTTGCGCGACAGGTCGCTGTCGCCCACGATCAGGTCCACCACTTCGCTCGGGCTCAGGGCGTCCTGAATGCCGATGTCCAGAGCCATCCACTGCTTGCCGGCGGTGGCCTTGGGCAGCGAATCGGGGTCTGCCGCAGCCGGGGCCGCCGGCGTGGGCGCCAGGCGGGCGGGGGGGGCTTTGGCGGGTTTGGCCGCCGCGGCGGCCGGCTTGTCGCCGGTCCAGCTGCCGGTTTTGGCGGCGGCGGGTTTGGCCCCGCCCTGCGATGCGGCATAGGCGCGGGCTTTTTCCAATGCCGACGAGCCGGACAAACTCGGGCCGGAGGAATAACTGGCGTCGCTGGCCGACGAGCCGGGCGGCCGCGTGCGGGGTGCCGTTTCTTTGCGGGTCTCCTCGCGGTTTTCCTTGGGGGCGCTGGCGCCCGCGCCCGAGCCTTCGCCGCCGACCAATTGCGCCAGCAGTGCCGACGCCACATCGGTGGCCGAGAACCCCTTCTCCAGCAGGCGGTCGATGAAGGCCGTGTGCTGGGTGAATTCGCCGGCTTCCAAAATGGCGTGGATTTTGTTGAACATGGCGTCGGCGCGCTTGCCGTCCACCTGCTCCAAAGACGGCACCGTTTCGCGGTGGATCTTGGCCTTGGTGTAGCGCTCGATGTTCTGCAGTTTGTAGATTTCGGAACCCGACACAAAGGTGATGGCGCGGCCCTCGCGGCCGGCGCGGCCGGTGCGGCCGATGCGGTGCACATAATCTTCGGCGTCGTAAGGCAGGTCGAAGTTCACCACCAACTCCAGGTCGTTCACATCGATGCCACGCGCGGCCACATCGGTGGCGACCAGAAACTCGAAGGTGGAGGCCTTGAAGTTGTTCATCACGCGCGTGCGCTGGGCTTGCGGAATGCCGCCGTGCAGACGGTCGGCCGAGTAGCCACGGCCGATCAGGGCGTCGGCCAGTTCATCCACCGTGCGCTGGGTGTTGCAGAAGATGACGCCGATCTTGGTGTCGTAAAAATCAATCAAACGCACCAGGGCCTCGAACTTGGCGTGGTTGCGCACCTCGAAATACAACTGCTCCACCTTGGGGGCGCCGGTCACGGCCTTTTGCTCAACCTTGACGGTCTGCGGATTTTTGGAGTTTTTGCGGATCAACGACTGGATCTGCGCGGACACGGTGGCCGAGAAGAAAATCGTCTGGCGTTCCTTGGGCGCGCCGCCCAGGATCTTTTCGATGTCGTCACGGAAGCCCATGTCCAGCATGCGGTCGGCTTCGTCCAAAATGACCATCTTGATGCCGCCAAGGTCGAGCGTGCCGCGGTCGATGTGGTCCATGATGCGGCCGGGGGTGCCGACCACGATCTGGGCGCCTTTTTTCAATTCAAAGAACTGGCGCTCATACGAGGCGCCGCCGAAAATCGGCACCGAGTGCAGACCCTTTTTGAAGGCCGCCAATTTGTGCACTTCTTCAGCCACCTGGGTGGCCAATTCACGGGTCGGGCACATGATCAGCACCTGGGTCGCCTTGCTGGCGGTATCCACCAGTTCAATGGCCGGAATGGCGAAAGCAGCGGTCTTGCCGGAGCCGGTTTGGGACTGGCCGACAATGTCCACACCAGACATAATCACTGGAATGGCGGCGGATTGGATCGGAGAAGCCTCCTCAAACCCCAGTTGCGCCACCGCCTTCAAAATGGCATCGGAAACCCCCAATTCGGTGAACGGGAGGTGGCCGGGGCGGGGAGCGGAAACAGCATCAACGGGGGTGGACATCTAAAACCTTGGGGAGGAGAGAACCAAAAGAGCGCACATTGTATGCGAAAAGCGGGGGATTCTCCGGTTTCATAGGCCCGGATGAATCGGCGTCCTCGATGGAGACGCTACCATCCCATCCATGCCCCACCCCGACACGGATGTCGTCCTTACGGCTCACAACACGCTGGGTTTGCCCTGCCGCGCCGCCTTCCTCACCCATGTGAGGCAGGCGGCTTTGCTTCCCGACCTTTTGGCGCAAGCTGGCGCGCACCGCGAACTCGCCGGTCTGCCTTGGCGCGTGCTGGGCGGCGGCAGCAATCTGGTGTTGCCCGAAGTGCTGCGCGCCTGGGTGCTGCACGTCGCCATTGCCGGCCGCCAAGTGGTGGGTGAAGAAAATGACTGCGTCTTGGTCAAAGGCGGCGGCGGCGAAAACTGGCATGACTTTGTGCAATGGACGGTGGGGCAGGGGCTGTACGGCCTGGAAAACCTCTCGCTGATTCCCGGCACCGTGGGCGCCTCGCCCATCCAGAACATCGGGGCTTACGGCGTGGAAGTCATGGACTTGATTCATGAAGTCGAAGCGGTTGAATTGCGCTCCGGAGCAACCAAAATCTTCCCGCGCCAAGCGTGCGGCTTCTCCTACCGCGACAGCGTGTTCAAGCATGCGCTGGAGGGCCAAGTGTTGATCACCGGCGTCACCTTTCGCCTGTCGCGCACTTTTGTGCCCAAGTGGGGCAATGACGAACTCAAGCGCGAGATATTCGCCGCCGGATTGACGGCGCCCACCGCCCGTCAAATGGCCGATGCCGTGATAGACATCCGCAGGCGCAAATTGCCCGACCCGGCGCTGATTGGCAATGCCGGCAGTTTTTTCAAAAATCCGGTGGTGGCGGCCGGCAAGTGCGCACAACTCAAGGCGAAGTTTCCGGGCTTGATTGCCTACCCGATGCCGGACGGTTCATCCAAACTCGCCGCCGGCTGGCTGATCGACCAATGCGGCTGGAAGGGCAAGCGCTTGGGGCCCACCGGCATGTATGAAAAGCAGGCTTTGGTACTGGTCAATCATGGTGGGGCGACCGCCGGCGACATCCATGCCGTCTGCGCCGCCGTGATGGCCGATGTGGCGGCAAAATTCGGCGTTGAACTGGAGCCGGAGCCCGTGCGCTGGTGAAAGGGCAATCGCTACAATTGCGCCCCTTCCATTCCCTCTTTATTCGCCGCCCATGCCCACCGCCACCCAGATTTCTGCCACGGATCGCATCCTGGCCCGCCACGACGCCTACATGACCCACAACTACGCCCGCGTGCCGGTGGCGATGGTGCGCGGCGAGGGCGCTTATCTGTGGGATGCGGAAGGCAACAAGATCCTTGATTTGTTCGCCGGTTTTGGCGCGCCCATTTTGGGCCATTGCCACCCCGAGCTGGTCGCCGCCGTGACCGAGCAGGCGCAAAAATTGTGGCATGTGGGCAACCTGCTGCACACCGAGCCGCAAACCAAATTGGCCGAGGCCCTCTCCAAACATGCCGCGCCCGGCTCCAAATGCTTCTTCTCGCAAACCGGCGCCGATGCCAATGAAGCGGCCATCAAACTGGCCCGCTTGTACGGCAACAAACATCCCGGCACTTCGCCCCATGGCCACCGCTATGGCGTCATCACCGCCACCGCCTCGTTCCACGGCCGCTCGTTTGCCACCATGGGCGCCACCGGCCAGCCGAAAATCCGCGAGGGCTTCGAGCCCATCGTGCCCGGCTTCTCGTATGTGCCTTTCAACGACATCGAAGCGCTGGAAAAGACCATTGACGCCAACACCGTGGCCATCATGCTCGAACCCATCCAGGGCGAAGGCGGCGTGAACATGCCCAAAGAGGGCTATCTGCAGGCCGTGCGCGCCCTGTGCGACAAGCATGATTTGCTCTTGATCTGCGATGAAGTGTGGACCGGCGTGGCCCGCTCCGGGCGCAACTTCGCCCACCAACTTTTCGGCATCGTGCCCGACATCTTCACCTTGGCCAAGGGCGCCGGCGGCGGCCTGGCCCTTGGCGTGATGGTCTGCCTTGGCAAGCATGCCGAATTGTTCGACTGGCGCACCCATGGCCGCGCCGTGCACGGCACCACCTTGGGCGGCAATTGCCTGACCGCCGCCGTGGGTGCCAAAATTTGGGAAATCGTCGATCGCGACGGCTTGGTCGAACGCTCCGCCAAACTTGGCGACAAATTGAAGGCCGACCTCAAGGCGATGCAGGCCCGCACTGGCGGCGTGATCACCGAGGTGCGCGGCGCCGGCTTGTTCGTCGGCGTCGAACTCGACAACAGCAAACTCAGGCCTGAAATCAAGGATGCCCCCGGCGTCTTTCGGGAATGCCTGAAGCGCGGCCTGCTCATCAACGCCACCCAGGGCACCACCCTGCGCATTGCGCCCTGCCTGACCGTGACCGAGGGGCAGATCGAGGATGGATTGAAAATCCTCGAAGGCGTGCTGGCGGGGAAATAAAGTAAAACGACAGGCAACCCATTTCAAAAACGCCACTTGCTGGCGTTTTTGTCTTTTTCTTCTGGTTAGGTGTAATATGTTTCGTAGACTAATCGTCTTATTCGGGGAATCCTCCTCCTCCCCAAAGGAAGCCCGCCATGAAAACCGTCCATCTGCTCGCCGCCCTGCCCCTGCTCGCCTTGGCCGCTTTGGCCACCTCACCCGCACAGGCCGGCGGCACCCGCATCAGCGTGGGGGTCGGCTTGGACTTTGGCCGCCACGACATCCGCCATCACGACGATTTCCACGGCCACTCCCGCGCCGTCGTGGTGGTGGCGCCCGTTTGCCCGCCACCGCGGCCGGTCTGCCGGCCATCAACTGTGTATGTGAGCCGCCCCGTGCATGCCGAACCCGCCGTGATCGAGCGGCCGGTGTATGTCGACCGGCCCGTGTATGTGGATCGTCCGGTGTATGTCGACCGCCAAGTGGTGGTTGAACAGCCGGTGGTGGTCGAGCGCATGGTCGAACGGCCCGTGGAGCGCACCGTCTATGTGGACAAGCCCGTCACCGTGGAACGCCCCGTGCACGTGGACCGTGAAATCCTGGTTGAAAACGGTAAAACCACCCTTCGCGAAAGCGTGGACGGCACCCTGCAAACCATCACGCACGCCCCGTCGGCGGCCAAGGCCCTGGATGCCAACGCCGAAATGGCGCTGCTGTGCAACATTCGCGACACCCTCAACCGCCAGTTGCCGATGGAAGTGGCGCAAATCGTCAAAAACGGCGGAACCCCGTCGGTGGAGGTGATTTTGCGGGCCACCCGCTTCTCGCCTTACGACCGTGTCACCCGGCGGTTTGTGATCAGCGCGCAGCAACTCACCGCCGCCGGCAACGGTTTGACCATCCATTTCAACGCCGATCCGGAAGGTTTGAAAGATTTGGCTGTCGACTTTCAGGATTTGCTGCGTAAAATGGGCGCCGATTGCCAGGCCCAAGGCGGCGATTGGTATTTGGACAACCAGTTCAATGCCGATCCCGTCAAAGCCAACGGTCTCAACCTCAGCCAGGCCGTGGCCGCCATGAATGCCAACCCCGCCCCCTTAAGCAACCCGTAACCATGCCCAAAAACAAGCCCGTCGCGCCGTCCCCCGCCAAGCCAGCCGCAAAGCCGGCCGGCAAAGCCACCGTCAAGCCGACCTCCCAGACGCACCTTTCCACTCCGGCGGAGATTCCCTTCCGCGCTTTGGTGCAGGCTTTTGGCACGGGCCGCCAGGTGATGGAACCGTTCTTTGCGGCCCTTGGCATCAGCGCCGCCCAGTGGAGCGTTTTGCGCGCCATCCTGCGCGCCGAAGAAGAGGGGGTGACGGAATTGCGCCTGACCGATCTCTCTTCGCGCCTGCTCATCCGCCCGCCCAGCGTCACCACCGTGATCGACCGTCTGGAGCGCGCCGGCTTGGTGCTGCGCGCACCCTCGCCCACCGACCGGCGCGCCAAGACCATTTCATTCACCGCCAAAGGCCGCCAGGTGGTGGACCATGTGCTTGATGGCTACGGCCCGCAGGTGGACCGCGTGATGGGCGGCCTGACCCCGGCCGAGCAAAAACAATTGATCGGCCTGCTTTCAAGCATGCAGCAGCATCTGGATAACTTGCTGAGCGAAACACAGGCGGCGCTTTCGGGGGAGGTGGAGCCGCTGTGAGGGGTTGAAAAGTCATTGCCACTGCCCCCGCCTTGATGCGTTGGGAAACGGAAACGAAAGGAACGAAAGAAGGAACGAAAGGACAGAAGGAACGGGAACGAAAGGACAAACGGGAACGAAAGGACAGGCGCCGCACCTTGACAAATAATCGGCATCCGTTAGGATGTCAGCACGCCCTGACGGAGTCCAATCATGACCATGCCCCGCCGCCGTATCGTGCCTCAAGAAAACGAT
>CAZKVP010000002.1:29411-87120 GCA_964556215.1 uncultured Phycisphaeraceae bacterium | reverse complement strand
TTTTCCCCGCTTGGCTGACCTTCCGGCTCGCCGTTTGGGGAGGGGAATGATAGCGGGGGCTTTTTACCTGTCAACTTCACCCCTTCTTGATCCTCTGCCTTTGTGGACAACTTGTTTGGAAATCACTTACCGTCGGTCAAGATATCCGCTCCTGTGCGGGTGACGGCCACCGTGTGCTCATAATGGGCCGAGGGTTTGCGGTCCTTGGAAACCACCGTCCACCCATCAGCCAGCACCTCGACATCGGCCGTCCCCAGATTGATCATGGGTTCCACGGCGATGGTCATGCCTTCCTTGAGTTGCCAGTCATTTTTAAGCAGGTCGCGGCTGACGAAATTGGGCACCTGCGGATCCATGTGCAACTGGCGGCCGATGCCGTGCCCGATGAAGTTGCGTACCACACCATAGCCGCGCTGTTCGGCATATTGCTGCATCACACGGGCCACTTCACTCCACTTGCGCCCCGGCTTGATATGGTCGATGGCCAGCGCCAGGATGGCCTGGGTGTCTTCGCACAATTTGACGGTAGCCGGCGCCACCTGCCCAACCATGATGGTGGTGGCGGCATCGCCGCACCAACCGTTAAGCCGTACGCCGCAGTCCACGCCCACGATGTCCCCTTCTTTGATCACATAATCGCCGGCGATCCCGTGCACCACCACCTCGTTGACCGAGATGCACAGGTGCGAGGGAAACGGCGTGGGGCCGGGATAGTTCTTGAACAACCCTTCGGCCTTGTGTCCGCGGATGGTGGCATCGGCCATCTCGTCAAGCATGCGGGTGGTGACGCCGGGGCGGACAAAAGTTTGGCAGCGGTTGAGCACATCGCGCACCACGCGGCCGGCGGCGCGCATCTTTTCGATGTCCTCTTTGGATTTGGTTTCAATGACTTGGCGTTTGGTCCATTTCATCGCAGGGCATCCCCCGACATGGTCAACAGGAACACCGCGTTGGACGGGCTCTTGGCCAGTTTGCTCTTGAGCAATTCCATGGCATCGGCCGGATTCATGTCAGACAGCACGCGGCGCAGGCGATGGACCAATTGCAACTCCTTGGGATCCAGCAGCAACTCCTCGCGGCGGGTGCCACTCTTGGCGATGTCAATCGCGGGGTACACGCGCTTTTCAGCCAGCGGACGCGACAGGTACAGCTCGGCATTGCCGGTGCCCTTGAATTCTTCGAAGATGACCTCGTCGCCCTTAGAGTTGGTTTCCACCAAGGCGGTGGCGATGATGGTCAGGCTGCCGCCGCCCTCGATGGCGCGGGCCGAGCCGAAGAATTTCTTGGGTTTCTGCATGGCATTGGCATCCAGGCCGCCGGTCAGGATTTTTCCCGAACCGGCCTGTCCCGCGTTGTAGGCGCGGGCCATGCGGGTGAGCGAATCCATGAACACCACCACATGGCGGCCGGACTCCACCAAACGGCGGGCCTTTTCAATGGCCATCTCGCACACCTGCATGTGGCGCTGGGGCTGCTCGTCGAAGGTGGAGGCGACCACCTCCACCTGCTTGGGGACGCTCATTTTGAAGTCGGTCACTTCTTCCGGCCGCTCGTCGATGAGCAGCACGATCACCGACACCTCGGGATGGTTGGTGATGACGGCCTTGGCCATTTTCTGCAGCAGCACGGTCTTGCCGGTGCGCGGCGGGGCGACGATCAATGCGCGCTGCCCGCGGCCGATGGGGGTCAAAATGTCCACGATGCGCGTGTCGAGTTCATCCGGCTTGTTTTCCATGATCAGGCGCTGGCACGGGTGGTGCGGCGTCAAATCCTCGAAGTGGCGCAGGGTGGCCGCCTTCTCCGGCGACAGGCCATTGATGGCGTCCGCCTTGAGCATGGCGAAATAGCGTTCGTTCTCGCGCGGGGACCGGACCACCGCCTGCACCAGCTGGCCGTGGCGCAGCGCATAACGGCGCGCCTGCGACGGCCCCACGTAAATGTCGTCGGATGATCCCAGGTAGGAGTTTTCGGCATTGCGCAGAAAAGCGAAGCCCTCGGGCATCAATTCGACCACGCCCTCGGCATAATCCAACCCTTCCTTGGCGGCCGATTTTTTGATGATGGCCATTTGCAGGGCATGCCGGTCGGTGAAGGCGTATGCATCCTTGACCCCGTCGTCGCCGGCGCGCTTTTGCAATTGCGCTACCGACAGGTCGGCCAAAGCATGGATGGAAAGCACCGCGTCTGGATTCGGCGGTGGCGGGGCGGGCGGCACCACTGCCGCCGGGACCGGCGGTGATGCGGCGGCGAGAACGGCCGCCGGCGCATCGGGAATTGATGCCGGCGCGTCCGCACCGGAATCCGCCGAAATTTCCGGTGAACTCTTCGGGGATGCGCTCTTGCGGCGACGAACGGGCTTGTCGGTGGTCTCAGCCATAGATACGGAGGTAGGGCATGGCGCGCACTTCGGCGCCGGGGGAAGGGAAGATGAAACAAAGGGAAAACATCACACCGTGAGCCTGAATCACCGCCAATCGTGAACCAACACGCCGGCATACCCGACGTTTTTTTCACTCAGCGGCGGTTATTCCCCGCCGGGAAGACAAAAAGGCGTCAAGTATTTCACCCACGCGCCGGCGCAAAACAACCCAATCAGCATCGTTGGTGATGGCATAATCCGACTTTTCCCGCTTGATGTCAAGCGGCCATTGTGAATTTTCCCGGTCGGCCAATGCCTTGGCCGACCAACCCCGGGCGGCCAAAACCCGCCGCTGACGATCGGCCAATGGTGCATCCACAAAAAGGATGGCATCGCAATCACCGGCCATATTCATTTCAAACAAAAGCGGACAATCCTCCACCACCGCCACCACTTTTTTGTCTTCAAATGCTTTTTCTCGCATAATTTTACGATTTATATGCACTTGCGGATGAATTAATTGCTCCAACCAATGGCGCTCCGCAGGGGCCTCAAATACCCGTTTGGCGATGGCGGCGCGATCCGGTGAACCAGCGTCATCAAACACAGACTCACCCCATTTGGCGCGCAATTGGGCCTTGGATTCCGGCGTTTCCAACGCCGTTCTGGCCATGGCATCGGCATCGATCACCGTGCACCCCAAGGCGGCCAAAGCCCGGGCCACGGCACTCTTGCCCGAACCGGGAGCACCGGCCAAACCCAATACCGGCTTGGGGAAATGCGAAAAGGAAGTCACTGGCATGGTGTCTAGGATAAGGCAACCGGCCCAAACGTAAAAACCTTGACGCTGGTATGTCCAGCCCCTATCCTCCGCAAGGTTTAATTTCGCCCTTGAGTCTGACCGCCCTTCCTATTTCGCATTTTGATCGGGTACCCCCTACGCTGTTTCCATGCATAATTTCATTACTTTCCTCTGCACCACCAGAAATGGACGCACCGAACGCCTGACCATCAAAAAGTCGGAATTTTCCATTGGCCGCAGCAAGGAATGCGCCGTGTACATGCCTTTCCCGGAAGTGTCGCGCACGCATTGCCGGATTCAAATCCTGTCGGACCACACGGTGGCCTTCACCGACATGCGCGCTTCGTCGGTGGGCATCCTGCACAATGGCAAATACAAAAAACAGGGCATTCTCAACCCCGGTGATGAGTTTTTTATCGGCGACACCCGCTTTGTGCTGACTGAATTCGCCGGCAACGTCATCGTGTCCGACGCCTCAAGCAGCGACCAGGTGCGCATCGATGACGGCCTGTCGGACGGCTTGAGCAACGCCGAATCGGCCATGCAAACGGCGCTTGGCATTTCGCTGGTCTCGGGCAACACCCAGCAGGAAACCGGCGATGTCATGTCGTGGTCAGACATCACCGCCATCTCAATCGCCGCCAAAAACAAGGCGCCGCTGCCCACCGGCACGGTCAAAACCGGCCGTGCGCAGGGCGCCCCGAACACATTGCTCATTGGCATGATGGTGGTTTGCCTGGTGGTGGCCGTCATCGCCTGCGGTGTTGCCTTCTGGGCCGTGTCCAGAATATCGGCAGCCCCGGCCACGCCCATCCCGTCAGCGCCCGTCATGCCGGCGCCCGCGCATCCGGTCGCCCCACCGGTGGAATCCCGGCCGGCGACGCCGGCGCCAGTGACGCCCGGCGCCACAACCAATTCCCCGGCGCGTGCCGCCCTGCTGACCCAACTCAAAACCCTCCAAGCCCGGCGTGACGCGCTGGTCAGAAACCAGCAGGATTACACCGATCAGGCCCAAAAAGAGGACAACCTGATGGCCTCCCAGATCAACGCACTGGACGCCAAGATCGCCGCTGAAACCGCCAAAGAAGACCCCGGCCATCCCGGAGCCTTTGCCAGCGGCATCACCCAACAGCAGGTCAAGGAATTGCAGGATGAACGGGAAAGGCTGGCCACCGACCTTTCATCCCGCCGTGAAATCATCACCAATAACATTCAGCAGAAATTTACCGACCCGCTGCGCATTCTTGATGTTGAAATGGCCCACCTTCATGAAACGCTGGGCGAATAAGGCTTGATGTTTTTGACAATCAGTCTCAATACCTTAGGATGCGCGCATGTCAACCCAGACACCCGCATCCCCTGTGACATTGGACCAATTGCCGGCCGGCGAAATGGCGGTGGTGCGCCACGTCGGCTCCGATCTCTTGGATTTGGAACGCCTCAAAGTCATGGGCTTGTGCGAAGGGCAGACCGTCAAGGTGATGCGCGCCGGCGAGCGCATGATTGTCTGCTGCTGCGGCACCCGCATCGGCCTGAGCCGGCATCTTGCCCGGCAAATCACCTTGGAACCGGCACCCGAAGTTTGCGCCGCCTGCCCGACAAAAGCCACACCCGAGGCGCAAAAATAAATGGACAACATCGCCCTGCCCATGATGCCTCCGCCCCGCCAGCCACGCCCGAACGGCGCGCGGCGCATCGCATTGGTGGGCAATCCCAATTCCGGCAAAACCGCTTTGTTCAACCGGCTGACCGGCCTGCGCGCCAAGAGCAGCAATTTCCCAGGCACCACGCTGGAATGCCGCTCGGCGGAATTTGACGCCGAATCCGGCCCGCTGACCCTGCTTGACCTCCCCGGCCTCTACAGCTTGGAGGGCGGCGAGATGGAAGAGGAACTGGCCGCCGGCATCATCAAAGGTCACCACCCCGGCACACAGCGGCCCGACGCGGTGGTCGCCGTGTTGGATGCCACCAACCTGCCGCGCCAACTGTATCTGGCCAGCCAAGTGCGGGAACTGGGCCTGCCGATGGTGATCTGCGTCACGCAGATGGATTTGGCCCGCGCCCAAGGCATTGAAATCCTGAAGGAAACCTTGGCGCAGGAATTGGGCGCGCCGGTGGTACTCACCTCCGCCCGCTCGGGTGAAGGCATCAACGCGCTGACGCATGAGATCAACCGCCTGGCCGCCGCCAAAGAAGCGCAAGCGGCCGACCCTTTCGCCGGCGAACTGGCCTGCCGCGTCGCCTGCGCCGGTTGCACCACCTGCCCGGCCGCGCGCCGCCACCAATGGGCAGCGCAAACCGGAGCCAAGGCGCAATCGGCGCCGGAAGTTGCGCCGGCCGTGTGGGTCGACCGCGTAGACAGCATCCTGACCCATCCGTGGCTTGGCATCGGAGCCTTTGCACTCACCATGGCGGTGCTGTTCATGGCCCTGTTCTGGCTGGCCAAGTGGCCGATGGACTGGATCAGCGCGGCCATCGGCTGGCTTGGCGGTTGGGTTTCCGCACACCTGCCGGCGGGCGACTTCAACGACTTTGTTTCCAGCGGCGTCATCAACGGCGTCGGCAGCGTGCTGGTGTTTTTGCCCCAGATCTGCATCCTGTTCTTCCTGCTGTCATTGCTGGAAGACACCGGCTACCTCGCCCGCGCCGCCTTCGTGATGGACCGCCTGATGCAGAAATTCGGCCTGCCCGGCCGCGCCTTCGTGCCCATGCTCTCGGCCCACGCCTGCGCCATTCCCGCCATCATGGCCACCCGCACGCTGCCCAACCGCCGCGACCGGCTGATCACCGTGCTGGTCATCCCCCTGTTCACCTGCAGCGCCCGCCTGCCGGTGTACGCGATGGTGGCGGCGCTCCTGTTCCACGACCGGCCGGAGTTGGGCGGCCTGGTGTTTGCCGGCGCCTATGGCCTGGGCATCGTGGCGGCGCTCACGATGGCCTTCGTGTTCCGCCACACCCTGCTCAAGGGCACGCCGCGCGACCTGCTGATCGAACTGCCCACCTACAAACTGCCGAGTCTGCGCTCCGCCCTGCTGACCACCTGGGACCGCGGGCTGGTGTTTTTGAAACAGGCCGGCACCGTGATTCTGCTGATTTCCGTCATTTTGTGGGCGGCCAAAACCTACCCCAAGATGCCCGAGGCGCAAGTGGCCCAATCGCTGACGCAGGCAGAGGCCGCCAAAATCGCCGACCTCGACCTACAACTGGCCGCCCCCAATCTGGCACCGGACCAGCAGGCGGCCTGCGAAGCCGAAAAAGACGCCATCGCAGCCCCCCACCGCTTCCGCCACACCGTGCTGGGCCGGGTCGGCCACGCCGTGCAGCCGGTGTTCGCGCCGCTGGGCTTCAACGAAAAAATCAGCGTCGGCGTGCTGGCCTCCTTCGCCGCCCGCGAGGTGGTGGTCTCCACCCTGGGCATCGTCACCGGCGTCGGCGAAGGCACCGACCACGACACCTTGTTCGACGCCTTGGCCAAGGAAAAGCGCCCGGATGGCACCAAACTGTTCGACACCGCCACCTGCCTGTCGCTGCTGGTCTTCTTCGTGCTGGCCATGCAATGCCTGGCCACCCAGGCCATCACCCGCCGCGAAACCGGCTCGTGGAAGTGGGCCGCCCTCCAATTGGGCTACATGACCACCTTGGCTTGGGGCGCGGCCTTCGTGGTTTACCACGCGGCCTTGTGGCTTGGCCATTGATTCCCTACAATGCGGCTGCGCCCGCCGCATGCCTGTGGGTGCGCCTTGCACATTCACGTTGACGCACTTCGTCATTTTTCGCTCAGTTTGAGCGCGTCTTGCGTTAGACCCATCCTTTACGGAACGGCCTTCGGGCTTCTTTTTATGCAAATCGAATTCGTGCGTTTTGAAGTGGGCGACACCGCCTTCCACCCCAACTGCCCGGAGTGGGGCTCCGGCAAAGTGAAGGAAGCGCAAAACACCACCCACGAGGGCCGCGTGGTGCAACGCCTGCGGGTGGACTTCTCCAATGCCGGCTCGAAATGGCTCAACACCGGCGTGGCGCCGCTGCGCAAAAAAACCGGCAAAGAAGCCCCGGCCCCGGCGATGCGCATCGCCCCCTCGCTGGCCGCCGCCCCCACCTCTTCCCGCGAAAAGGCCGACGCCCTGCCCGACAAGGGCTGGCTCGACGAGTTGGAGTCCACCAAGAGCGGGAATGTCCCTGATTTGTGGGAACTGCCCGCCTCCCTGACCGACATCATGCGCACGCCGGAAGACCGCCTGACCCTGACCGCCGAGGCCTACAAATTCTCGCATGAACCCGGCCCGCTGTTCCAATGGGCGGTGGCCCAATCAGGGATGGACGACCCCCTCTCGCGCTACTCGCGCATGGAATTAGAGCAGGCCTACTTCCGCTACTCCCGCCTGCGCGACGACCACTTGTTCGACCTGTGCCGCCAACTCAAGCGGGAAGGCAAAATGGGATTGGTGAAGGAAATCGCCGCCAAAGCCAAGCACCGCAAAGCGCGGGAACTTCTGGAAAAGACGCTGCGGTGGTAAACACCCGAGAGGAAGGCTTCCCGCCTTCCTTTTTCTTTTCCCCATGGCGGGCAGAATGCCCGTCCGCCCGGTAAAACACCCGCATGACCTCTCCCGCCGCCATCACTGACCTGCGCCACCGTCTGCTCGAGGCCGACCGCCGCTATCGGCTTGGCGAAGCCACCGGCATGACCGACAAACAGTGGGATGAAGCTCTGGTTGAATTGACGGAGCTGGAGGCGAAACACCCCGAACTGCAAACCCCCGACTCCCCCACCCGGCGCGTCGGCGGGGCACCGATTGACGGCTTTGTCACCGTGCCACATAGCGTGCCGATGCTCTCGATCGACAACACTTATTCCAAGGAAGAGTTGCAGGCGTGGTATGCCCGCGCCTTGAAACTCCTGGGCCTGGAAGCCGTGGCCGACGGCGGCCTGTTTGCCAAAACCGCCGAATTGCGCCTGGCCCTGGAGCCCAAGGTGGATGGCGTGGCCATTTCCCTGCGTTATGAAAAAGGCGTTTTGGTGCGCGGCGTGACGCGCGGCGACGGTGACAAGGGCGACGATGTCACCCACAACCTGCGCACCCTGCACGATGTGCCGCTGCAACTGGCCGGCAACCCCGCCGCTTGGCCGGAAATTCTGGAAGTGCGCGGCGAGGTCTACCTGCCCTTCGACGCCTTTGAAAAAGCCAACCTCAAACGCGCCGCTTCAGGCGAGGATTTGTTCGCCAACCCGCGCAACACCACCGCCGGCGCGCTCAAGCAGAAGGACCCGAAAAAAGTCGTCAAAGGGCTGCGTTTTTTCGCCCACGGCCGGGGCGAACTGGATGCCGCTTTCGCGCAAGCCACCAGCAGCCATTCCAGCTTCCTTGCCGCCCTGCGCCGCTTCGGCTTGCCGACCAACCCGCAAGCCGCCTGCGTCAACGGCGCGGAGGAAGCCTGGGCCTTCATCGAAGCCTTCGACATTAAGCGCCGCGGCCTGCCCTATGCCACCGACGGTGTGGTGGCCAAGGTGGATGCCTGGGACTTGCAAACCAAACTCGGCATGACCAGCAAAAGCCCGCGCTGGTGCATCGCCTACAAGTTCGCCCCCGACCGCGACACCACCCGCCTTTTGGCAGTGGATTGGCAGGTCGGCAAAACCGGCCGCCTGACGCCAAGGGCCACCATGGAGCCGGTGCAACTGGCCGGCACCACCGTGCGCCACGCCTCTTTGCACAACGCCGATCAAATCGCGATGCTGGGCCTGATGATCGGTGACTTGGTGGAAATTGAAAAAGCCGGCGAAATCATCCCCCATGTGGTCGGCGTGCGCAAAGATGTGCGCACCGGCGCCGAAACACCCATCACCGCGCCGCTCGCCTGCCCCTCGTGCGCCGGCCCGGTGGCGCAGGCGCAAGGTGAAGTGGACTACCGCTGCGACAATCCGGAATGCCCCGCCCAGCTGCGCGAACGGCTGATCTGGTTCTGCGGCCGCGACCAGATGGACATCGCAGGCCTAGGCGAAAAACTGGTGCTGCAATTGTGCGATGCCGGCCTGATCAAGAACTTCGGCGACATCTACCATCTGGCCCAAAAGCAGGACGCCATTCTGGCCTTGGAGCGCATGGCCGAAACCAAACTCAAAAACCTGCTGGCCGGCATCGAAAACAGCAAATTGCGCGGCCTGGCCCGCGTCTTGGCCGGCCTTGGTGTGCGCCACTTGGGGTCCAGCGCCTCCGACGCGCTGTCGCAGCAATTCGGCTCCATCGAAGCCTTGTCCGCCGCCAGCCTTGACCAATTGCAGGCCGCCGATGGCATCGGCCCGGAAACCGCCGGGGCAGTGCATGCATTCCTGCATTCCGAAGCAGGCCGCCATGTGTTCGCCGAACTGGCCGAATCCGGCGTGAAACTCACTGAAGAAAAGCGCGTGATCGCCAATGCCACGCCGTTCTCCGGAAAAACCGTGGTGCTGACCGGCACCCTGGAGCATTTCGAGCGCGGCGATTTGGAGAAAAAATTAATTGCGCTTGGCGCCAAAATCAGCGGCTCGGTGAGCGCCAAAACCCATCTCGTCATTGCCGGTGACAAGGCTGGATCAAAACTGGCCAAGGCGCAGGAATTGGGTATTGAGGTGTGGGGTGAACAGAAATTGTTGGACGTGCTCGGCAAGTAGCACAGGCTTTAGCCTGTGTGTATTCCTGCTTCACGTCTTTCATCCACAGCCCACAGGCTAAAGCCTGTGCTACGCCCCCACCATCCACCGCATTTGCGCCTCAATCACTTCCACGCCTAGCCCAGCGTCCTTCAACTGCGCCGCGCGAGAGTCCGGCCCAAACCATTTCTTGGGGTGGCCCATCCGCACCACGCCATGGGTGGGCAGGCGCAATTCATTCAAGGCTTCCAACACCGCGGCACCAAAGCCGCCGGTCAAGGCATGGTCCTCAACGGTCAGAATCGGGATGCCTTCGCGGGTCAGGGCAGCCGCCAATTCAATGTCCACCGGCTGGGCAAAACGGGCGTCGTAAACCGCCACATTTTTGCCGGTTTTGGCCGCAAATTGCTTGGCCGCCTCCAGCGCGGGGTAAACCATCACGCCATAAGCCAACACCGCCAACGCGGGCGCCGCGTCTGGGTTATTCATCCATGCCAGCGCCGCTTTGCCCAATGCAAAAGGTTCTGGCTGGTCATTGATGGGCGTGGGCACTTTGTCGCGCGGATAACGCACCAGGGTCGCCGCCGTGTTGTTGTCCTTCATGAAGCGCAGCGCGCCAAGCAGCGTGGGCTCGTCGCAGGGCGCCAGCATCACCACATTGGGCAGGGCCCTGGCCATGGCAATATCCATGAAGCCGTGGTGCACCGCGCCATCGGAGCCGACATAGCCGGCCCGGTCCATGCACACGCGCACCGGCAGGTTTTGTAGGCTGACTTCCTGGAACAACTGGTCGAGCGCACGCTGGGCAAAGGTGGAATACACCGCGAAAAACGGCTTGAGGCCGGCCTTGGCCATGCCGGCGGCCATATCCATGGCATGGCTTTCGCAAATGCCCACATCCAAAGTCCGCTCGGGGAAGGCCAGCGCGATTTTGTCGACGCCGGTACCGTTGGGCATGGCGGCGGTGATGGCGATCATCTGGGGATCCTCCTTCATCAGCGCAATCATGGCATCGGCATAGGCATCGGTAAAACTGCGGGCGCCCTCGCTCAGTTCCACCCGGCACCCCTCCTGCTTCATCTCCATTTTGAAAGGGCTGGGGCTGTGGAAATAAGTCGAATCGCCTTCGGCAAAGGCATAGCCCTTGCCCTTGGTGGTTTTCACATGCAGCAGCACCGGCCGGTCCATCTCGCGCACCTCGCGCAGCATGGTGATGAGCGACGGCAAATCATGGCCGTCCACCGGGCCGACGCACACCAGGCCGAAATCCTCGAAGGCATGGCGATCCTCCACCACGCACTTGATCGCTTCGCTGGCGCGGTGGTAGCCTTTTTCCAGCCATTCGCCGCCGGGGACTTTTTCCAGCACCGCATGGGCCGATTTTTTGAAACCGGTGTAGGCATGGCTCACCCGCAAACGGTCGAAGGCGCCGGCCATGCCGCCCTGCGGCTTGCCGATGGACATGCCGTTGTCGTTGAGCACCACCAAAAACTGGCGCTTGAGCGTGCCGGCATTGTTGAGCCCTTCCAGCGCCACGCCGTTGACGATCGAGGCGTCGCCGATGAGCGCGACGGACTTGCGCCCCGCCTCGCCCTTGATGGCATCGGCGCGAGCCAGTCCCACCGCAGTGGAAATGGCGGTGCCGGCATGGCCGACGGCAAACAGATCGAACGGGCTTTCAGCCGGCTCAGGAAAGCCGCCCATGCCGCCTTTTTGGCGCAATTTGCCCAACAGCGGCAGACGGCCGGTCAGCAACTTGTGCACATAAGACTGGTGCCCCACGTCGAACAGCAGGCGGTCGCCGCCCACCAGACCGTCGGTCCAGCCCGGTTCGCCCAGGCGCGGGCCGAAGTCGAACACATAATGCAGGGCGATGGTCAATTCCACCACGCCAAGGTTGGGCGCCAAGTGGCCGCCGGATTGCGCCACCTGCTGGCAAATGGCCGTGCGAATCTCCGCCGCCAGGGCGGGCAGCTGCTCGACCGGCATTTTTTTGAGGTCGGCGGGCGAGTGGATGGTTTCAAGCAGCGGAAAAGGCATGGGGAGGGAATTGTAGGCAACCCGGGCCGACGGCATCTTGCGGTTTGCGCCGATGCCTACAATCCGCCGCATGACTTATGACGAGGAATTGGATTTTTGGATCCGCCGCCACAACGACCCCGCCCGCATGCGGATGTGGTCGGCGGCCCTGATGATGGTGGCGGCGTGGATTGCCGGCCCCCTCATCGTTTTTCTGCCCGTGGCGCTCACGGTCAATTTCATCTGCATGCTGGGCACGGGAAGTTTCGGCGGCGGACTTGCGGTCATCGGCTCCCCGCCCTTTCTGACGTCGTTCGCGCTGGCCTATCTGGCGCCCAACGCCGTGATATTCCTAAGGACGCTCATCAACGGGTCCGAACATTCCTATGAAGGCGCGGCGTTTTCGTTTTTCACGCGCCTTTACCTCTGGCCGGCCCACATGACGGCCGAAGTCATCAACCAGTGCCGCCGCCAGCTGCGTTTCTCCAAAGCGCAGCGGGTGGCGGCGAAATTCCTCATGTTTCAGCTTCATTTGGCCGGCCCGGACGGCCTGCGCCGCGCACCGGCGGACGCCGATGAAACGGAATTGGTCGAAAAGCTCAAGGAAATCGGCGCCATCCGCACCCAGGAGGATTCCCTCGTCATGCGGATGTGGCGGCGGGAGACCGATTTCGGGCTGGCCATCCCCACCACGCTGGGCCGCGCCGACCAGCCCCCCATCGGCCTGATCGCCGGCGGCGGCAACCTGCCCCTGCTGCAGGCCCTGGGCATGCGCGCGGCCGGCCGGCGCATCGCCGGCATCGGGTTCAAGGGACAATACGACCCGGCCCTGATCGGCCTGTGCGACAGTTTCACCGAAGCCTCCCCCCTGCGCCCGGGTGCGTGGGTGCGCATCCTGGCTCGGCGGGGCGCCTTTGAAGCCGTGATGGTCGGCCATGTGACCAAGACCAAAATGCACAACCCGCTGGAAATCATCCGCCGCTGCCCCGACTTCACCGCCCTGCACCTGTGGTTCGTCAGCAGACGCCACGACCGGCGCAGCCAGGGCCTGCTTGCCGCCTTGGCCCAGCGCCTTGAAACCAAAGGACTCCTGCTTATGAGCACCACCGACTACATCCCCGAACACCTGGCTTCTTTGGGCACCATGACCCGCCGCGCGGTCGGCGACGACATCCGGCGCGACATCAAATTCGCCCTGCCGATCCTGCGCCAGCTCAACGAACTCGACATCGGCCAGGGCCTGTGCGTCAAGGGCGGCGACGTGATCGCGCTGGAAGCGATGGAAGGCACCGACCGCATGATCGCCCGCGCCGGCGAACTCTGCCCGCGCGGCGGCTGGACCCTGGTCAAGGGCTCCGACCCGGACAAAGACCCGCGTTTCGACGTGCCCACCATCGGCGTCACCACCATCGAAAACCTGAAGAAAGCCGGCGCCAGCGCCCTGGCGGTGGTGGCCGAGCGGACCATTTTCATCAACAAACCCGAGGTGCTGGCGGCGGCGGAAAAAGCGGGAATTGCCGTCATCGGCGTGGAATTGGACTAAGCCATCAAACCCGCTACAATTCCCGCCCCCAACTTTGGGACCAGGCCGGCCGCGTGCCAGAGTGGTCAAATGGAGCGGATTGCAAATCCGTTGCGCAAGCTTCGTGAGTTCGAATCTCACCGCGGCCTTCAAAAAACGACCGTCATCCACCCGGATGGCGGTCGTTTTTCGATTCCGGTGAGAGTCGAACCCACGGCCCGGCGCGCAGCGACGGCGTGAGCGCACGACGCAGCCCTCCCCGAGCGCAGCGAGGGAATCTCACTGCGGCCTTGAAAAGAACGGGTAGGCATACCCCCGCATCATCCCCTGCCCCAAGTCAAGCCCACCCCCCTGTTATCATCACCCCCCAGATGTCTCCCAACGAATCCCAACCCAACCCAACCCCCGGCAACTCCGGCAATCCCGGCCGGCCGCCTTTCAAAAAGCGCAATGCGCCGCCCACGCCGCCGCCGGCCGGCGCCCCGGCCCAGCCCGGCGCCTTCAAGCCGCGCCCGCAGGCGGGCACCGGCCCGGCCCGGCCGGCCTTCGTGCCGACCAGCCAGCGCCCCGCAGTGCCGCCCCCCCCACCGCGCCCGGCCAAAAAGAAACGCCGCGTGCGCACCAAGCAATGCGCCAAGTGCATGATGCCCTGCATCCTGCTGACCCGGGCGAAACTGGACAAATCCATAGTCTGGCATCTGGTCTGCGATTTCTGCTGGCCCACCTTTTGTGACGGCAACCCCGACTACCACTACGGCGGCACTTGGATCAACGGACGCATCGTGGATCCGGTGCAGCCGCAGGGTGGTCCAAGCAGCCCCAAACTTGCCCCCCACCATATCCACGGGCCGCAAATCGTGCGCGGCCGCACCGAGGAAATGGATGATGAGGACGATGATTTTGACGATGGTCACGATGCCCCGCCCGCCCGGGCACCCGCACCAAGGCCGGAGGCGCAGCGCCCCGCTTTGACGCGCCCTGCGGCGCCCGCACCGGCGCCAAGGCCGCCCGCGCCCGCCCTGCCGGCGCAACTGATGGCCGACATCGAGGCGCTGGAAGTGGAAGACGGCGGCGAGGAAGACGACGACACGCCGGAAACCGGCGCCGCCCCCCAGGATCCGGGCAGCCAAAACGGCGATGGCGGCCGCAAAAAACGCCGCCGGCGCAGAAAGCGCAAAGGCGGCGGGGGCAATCCGCCGCCCCAAGCCGGCAATGGCGCGCAAAACGGATTGTGACCAAAGTGCGAGAAACGCCCCCGCGCGCCGCCGGGGATGAAGCCTTGGGGGGCCTCCCCGGCTATCATCCATGCCCTTTCCAAAAAATCCAAACTCCTCCCCCGACATCTCATGGCCCTGCTTCGCACCCCGTTTTTTGACACCCACACCAAAGCCAATGCCCGCATGGTGGATTTCGCCGGCTGGGAAATGCCCCTGCTCTACGGCTCCATCATCGAAGAACACACCCAATGCCGCACCAGCGGCGCCATGTTTGACGTGTCGCACATGGGCCGCCTGTACCTGACCGGGCGCCACGCCCGCAAATTTTTGGAGCGCGTGTGCACCCGCAAGGTCTCCGACATGGCGGTGGGCCAGTGCCGCTACAGCCTGGTTTGCAATGAAAAAGGCGGCGTGATGGATGACATTCTGGTCTACCGCCTTGAAGGCAAGTGGCTGGTGGTCTGCAATGCCTCCAACCGCGCCAAAATCACCGCGCACTTCAATGCCGTGATCAAGGCCGAAGCGCTGGCGGTCGAAATGGACGACGCCACCGAATCTACCGCCATGCTGGCCTTCCAGGGCCCCAAAGTGATGGAGCAGGTGTCCAAAATCTCCAGCACCATCCCGCAGCTCAAGAATTACCACTTCACCGAAAAGAATTTGATGATCGTCAAGCTGGTCGTCTCGCGCACCGGCTACACCGGCGAAGATGGCGTGGAGGTGATCCTTGGCGCCAAAACCGCCAAATACGCCTATGAACTGCTGATGGGCAAGGGCGATTCCGGCGCCATCAAACCGGCCGGCCTTGGCGCGCGCGACACCCTGCGCATCGAGGCGGGCATGCCGCTTTACGGCCATGAACTCGACGAAACGACCGACCCCCTGTCTGCCGGCCTGAAATTCGGCGTGAGTCTGGACAAGGACAAAGCCAGCGATGCCCAGGTGGAAATCCCCCGCTTCATCGGCCAGGACGCGTTGGAAGCCATCTTCAAAAACGGCGTGCCGCAAACCCTGATCGGCCTCAAGATGGATGGCCGGCGCACCCCGCGCCAAGGCGCGGAAATCCTCGCCAACGGCCAGGTCATCGGCAAGGTCACCAGCGGCTGCATGAGTCCCACGCTCAATGTGCCCATCGCCATGGCCTTTGTGAAACCCAATCTGGTCAAGGCCGGCGACACGCTGGAGATCGCCTTTGGCGCCAACAAGGAAACCGCGAAGGTCTGCGCGCTGCCGTTTTATAAACGGGCGAAGTAAAAAAGTAGACGCGGCGGCCCGCCGCGTTGGAAACAACCCATCAAAAGCAACGCGCGTCAGCAATTCGGCGCGCGTTGTCGTTAGGTTGGGGTCTTTTTCACGGCCGCGCAACGAAGCGGGCTCCGCCCCTACGCCTCATACAGCGCATTGAGCACCGGCTTGATGCGCTCGCTGTGGCCTTTTTCCCCGGCATAACCGTTGAAGCAGACCGCGGCCACCAGGCCGCATGCCGGATCGTAAAACGCCGCCGATGATTGGTAGCCGCTGTGGCCGAAAGCCCGCCCGCTGGCGTGACGCCCGTAACCGTAGGGAATCTCATCGCCGTCTTCGCCAGCCTGCAAATGCTCCTTGGAATCGCAGACGAAGCCCAGGCCGAAATCCACGATGCGGCGGAAGGTCTGGTCATAGGCGCCGATACGGTGCTTGCGCGTCCACTTGCCGACGGTTGCCTCCTGCCAAAGGCGCCGGCCATTGAGCGCGCCCCCCATTCGCAGGGCTTCATAGAAATGCACGAACTGGTTGGCCGGGCACAAAAAGTTGCCGCCCGGGCGCGGCACCACCATGCAGTCTTTGGCGGTGCCGGTGTCGCCGGTGGGCCGCAGCATCGATAGGGCGGTGGTGGGCATGGCGGCAATCAGCCCCTCGGCCGCGTAATCGTCGTACACGCGCCCGGGCACCCCCAGCCAGGCGTCGGACATGCCCAGCGGATCCAGCACCTGCGACCGCAGGTAATCGCCGATCTCCATGCCGGAGGCGCGCCGCAAAATCTCGCCCAACACAAACCAAGAGGTTTGCGGGTGGTAACCGGCCGACTCGCCAATCACCCAATTGGGCTCTAGGGGCGCGGCACAAATGGCGCATATCACCTGTTCCCAGGAATCCTGCGGATATTTGAAGCGCGCCGAGCGGAAGCCGCCGGTGTGGGTCAAGAGGTGGCGCAAGGTGATGGCTTCTTTGCCATTTTGGGCAAACTCCGGCAGCCAATGGGGCACCGGCTGGTCCAGGTTGATTTTGCCCGCCTCCTCCAATTGCGCCAGGGCCATCGCCGTGATGGGCTTGCCGGCCGACATCCACAGCATCAGGGTCTCCGGCCGCATGGGCACGCCGAGCGCAGCCTGGCCCACCGCAATATCGGCGACCACCACGCCATCGCGCATCACACAGGCTTGCGCGCCAAGGTGCAGGCCATCATGGATGCCGGCGGAAAGGAGGTCGGTAAGGGTTGATGTCATGACGGGGAAATTCTATCCTTCAATACTGCCCCGTCCCCAGCAGCACCAGGGTGCACGCCTCTTGCGTCACGATGCCGGCCTGCTTCAATTGCGCCTCCACCGCTTCATCTTCCGTCCCCGGATTGAAAATCACCCGGCGCGGCGCAAGTGCGATCAGATCCGCCGCCATCGGCTTGAGGCGCTCCGGCCCGATATACAAGGTGACGGTGTCCACCTTGGTGCCGGCGGCGATCACGGCGGCCAAGTCGGACACCACCGGCACGCCCAGAATCTCGCCGCCCTTGGGCGAGACCGGCAGCACGCCGTGGCCGGCGGCCATCAGGCGCTGCTGGGCCAAAAAGGCGTAGCGGTCGGGATTGGGGGAGGCGCCAAGAATGAGGGTAAGCATGGGGAAAGGATAGGCCCAAAAACCGCGCGAACGCGGCCTTGGAGGCCCCGGCAAAAAAAACTGCAAAAAAAATATGGATTTTTTGGCCAAGGATGGATAATCTTGCCGCATCACTTGTTTCCGGCTTCGTCCGGCGGAACACCGCCCCGCCCCCTTCGCCGCCCGCGCCACACCACACCCAAAGAGCCATGAGCAACACCACGCCCCCCACCTTGGACGTCAAGCAACTGGTGGACACCAGCGGCCAGACCTTCGAAGTCAAAGAACTGGAAGCCAAGGGCTTCAAGCAGATCCAAGTGCTGGACCGCAACCATTTCAACAACCTGCTGCAGGAGGCCGTGGACCGCGTGCTTGGCATGCGCTCCTCCGCCATGACGCATGAAGAGCGCACCCGCATCATGGAGGAGACCAAGATGGAAATGCGCCTCCTGGCGCAGGAACAGGACATGTTCAAGGAAAAGGCCAACCGCGACAAGGATTCGCTCCTGCGCGAGGTGGAAAACCTCCAGCAACAGATGATCATGCACCGCAAATTGGCGCAGGAGCAGGACCGCGTGCGTTTCGACGAAGGCGCGCGCAGCCAGCAGGCCGTGGTGGCGCAGCTCACCGAGCGGGTGAAGGATCTGGAGGCGCGCAACCGCCAGCTCGAGGACGCCGCCCGCACCCATGCCAGTTCCGCTTCGGCCGCCGAGACTTCGCGCGCCGGCGAACAGATGGCCGCGCAAATGGCCGCGCAGATGGCCGCCATGCAGGCGCAACTTGAATCCAAAATGCAGGCCGCCCTGAAGGAAGCCTCGCACAGCGCCGCCCAGAACGCCATGCTGGCCCGCTCGGGCGCCGACAACGAGGGCCTCACCAAGGCCCTGGCCCAGATGCAGGAAGCCCTCGACGCCCGCCTGGTTCAGGTGGAGGCCGCGGCATCCGCCGGCAAGCGCGGCGGCGAAGCCCTGCCCGAGGCCGTGGCGCAAATGCAATCCATGCTGGACCAGCGGCTCAAATCCATCGAAGAGGCAGAAACGCGCAAAGACGCCGATTCGGCGACGCTGGCCGAATACATGCTCTCCATGCGCCAACAGATGGAAAACCGCATCGGCACCCTGCAGGCGCAGGCATCCGCCGGCAAGAACGACAAGGCCGGCGCCGACCTTGAAAAGATGATGATGCGCCTGGGCGACACCCTGGGCCGCAAAATCATGTCGCTCAAAAACGGCGAAACCGCCGAGGATGTGGAATACCGCCCCAGCGCTGTCACCATGCAGCAGTTGCTCAGCACCGAAGGCATGGAAAGCAACCTGGCCGATGCCAAGGTCAAGCAGGAAACTTCCAAGGGCGCATCCAACGACGCCTTGGCCAAACTCAAGGCCATGCAGGGCGGCTCCAAGCCCTGAACCCTTCTTTTGTGCAAAAAAAGATTGCCTCCGCAATTTTCTTTGATTAGACTCACCCGGATCACCCGCGCACAAGGCGCATTTTCGAATCACCCTCTTTCCATTTCATCATGCAACAGCAACCCCTCGGCAAAGGTCTCGACATCGGCACCGCCAACCTGCTTTCGGCCGTCCAGGACGCGGAAGGCAACATCACCGTCAAGAAACAGCGCAACGCCTTCGTGGATGTGCCGCTTGACGCCCACCAAAAGGCCATGCTCACCCGGCTCAAAGTGCCGTACGTGGTCCAGGGCAAACAGATGTACGTGCTGGGTGACGCCGCCTTTGAATTGGCCAACGTCCTCAACAAGAACACCCGCCGCCCGATGGCCTCCGGCCTGATCTCCCCCAAGGAAGCCGCCGCCGTGCCGGTGATGAAGTTGCTCATCGAGAGCCTGATCGGCAAGCCCGCCGTCCCCGGCGAGCCCCTGTTCTTCTCGGTACCCGGCATGCCCATCGACAACGACCGCAACGTGATTTACCACCGCGACGTGTTCCAGGCCATTTTGCGTGAAATGGGCTACGCCGCCCAGGAAGTGAACGAAGGCCACGCCGTCGTCCTCTCCGAACTGGCCAACGACGACTTCACCGGCATCGGCATCTCGTTTGGCGGGGGCATGGGCAACGTCTGCGTGTCGTACCGCTCGATGCCCGCCCTGACCTTCGCCGTCTCGCGCGGCGGCGACTGGGTGGACCAGAACGTGGCCAACGTGCTGGGCGTCAAGCCGGCCAAGGCCACCATGATCAAGGAATCCGGCTTCGACGTCACCAAGCCGCAGAACCGCGAACAGGAAGCCGTCTCCATCTACCTCTCCAGCATGGTCAACCACGTGCTGACCGCCATCGCCGAACGCTTCCGCATGGCCGACGACATGCCCAGCTTCAACGAGCCGGTGCCCGTGGTGCTCGCCGGCGGCACGCCGATGATCCCCGGCTTTGCAAAGTTGGTCGAGGCCGAATTCGCCAAGATCGACTTCCCCATCCCCGTCAAGGAAGTGCGCGTGGCTCCGCAGCCCCTGCACGCCATCGCGCGCGGCTGCCTGATGATGGCCATGACGGCCGAACCCGACCCCTCGGCCATCGCCCCCGTCGGGGCCGCCGAAGCCGTGGCCGCCGCCAGCCATTGACCCGGCCCACTGCCGCCTCCAAAAAGCACTTTTTCCGCGTGAAAAAGTGCTTTTTTCAAGCCCCTTCCCAAGCACACCATGAGCGTACTCACCGAAATCATCGCCCCGACGGGCACCGAAGAAGAAGTCGGGTTCTACCGGCGCCTGACTTCCGCTTTTGGTTCCGACGACACCCTGCCTGGCAAAGGCCTGGACATCGGCACCACCCACGTGGTGGGCGTCGCCAAGCGCCCGGACGGCTCCCTGGTGCACAACGCCCAGCGCAACGCCTTCATCGATGTGCGCAGCGACGAGTTCACCCGCAAGATGCTGGCGCGCCTGGACATCCGGCGGCACACCATCGGGGGCCGCGCCTGCGTGATCGGCGACCCCGCCTTCGTGCTTTCCAACATCTTTGAGAAGGATGTCCGCCAGCCCGTCACCGCCGGCGTGGTCAACCCCGGCGACGCGATGGCCCTGCCCATGCTGCGCGAACTGGTGGAGCAGGTGATCGGCAAAGCCAAAGTGCCGGGTGAATCCTGCGCCGTCTCGATGCCGGCCGACCCCATCGACTCCGCCGGCAACGCCATCTACCACCGCGGGGCGGTCGCCCAGATGCTGCGGA
Source organism: uncultured Phycisphaeraceae bacterium (assembly GCA_964556215.1). GTDB lineage: Bacteria > Planctomycetota > Phycisphaerae > Phycisphaerales > Phycisphaeraceae > CANIYR01. The sequence continues at coordinate 66,541 of CAZKVP010000002.1, read as the reverse complement.
CCCTGGGCTACACGCCGACCCAGATCGGACAATCCAACGCACTGGCCTTTTCGGATTTGGCGCACTCGGACTACACCGGCATCGCCGTCTGCTGCGGCGGCGGTTCGTTCAACGTCTCGGTGCTTTACAAATCCATCCCGGCCATCCACTTTGCCATCGCCCGCGGCGGCGACTGGATTGACCAGAATGTGGCGCGCGCCATCGGCATCCCGGCCAGCCAGGCCTGCGCGATCAAGGAGGAAAGCATCAACCTGCTCACCCCCTCGGACCGCGCGGGGCAGGCCATCTCGATCTACTGCCAATCGCTCATCCGCTACACCATCGAGATGATCCGCGAAAAGTTCAGCCGCGCCGACGATGTGCCCTCATTCAACCGCCCCATTCCGCTCGTTTGCGCCGGCGGCCTGGCCCAAGCCCGCGGCTTCATCGGCCTGTTCCGCCGCGAATTGGAGGAAGTGGACTTTCCCGTTCCCATCTCCGAGGTGCGCCTGGCCAGGCATCCGACCCACGCCGTGGCTGAAGGCTGCCTGTCGGCGGCGGAAGTGGCCAAAGATCACCGGGATTGAAAAAAAAATTGGCGTTTTCACCGTGCGGCGCTACCCTTTGTTGCATCTTGGGGTGCCCGCAAGGCCGCGCCCGCCTTCGGGATTCACCGTTTCTTAGCGTCCGCTCACCAGGAGTTTCGCCATGGGTCATGCTTCCGCCACCGAGTGGCTGCTGTCGGTCAATTCCCAGGGAAAAATCCACACCATTCCCCTGGGGACGCAGGCCACCTGTTTCGGGCGGTCAACCAGCGCCGATGTGCGCCTGGTGTCCTCCGGCGTTTCCCGCCGCCATGCCGAGGTCGGCCTCGGCAAGGACGGCTGCCCGCAGGTGACCGACCTTGAGTCCCACAACGGCACCATTGTCAACCGCGACAAACTCGCGGGCACCCGCAAACTCAAAGCCGGCGACCGGATTCGCATCGCCCATTGGAAATTCATCGTCGAACAAAGGACATCCCCCGCCGGCAACGGCGGACGCAACGGCGAGAGGCACATCCTGGTGCTGGGCACCCTGCCCAAAAGCACGCTGCCGCATGCCGAACCCGAGAACACCAACTCAAAATCAAGGACCTCCCAAACCTCCACCGCGGCCGGCAGCGATCCCGAAATCATTCCAATCGGCGAGCTTGGCGACGGATCCTCGGCCGGCGGATCCTCGGCCATTGAACCCGCACTGCCCCAAACGCCACAGGATTCCGCGCCGCCCGCATCCCCGATGCCCAATCCGCCAAGTCCGCCGCCAGAGCCGGAGGCTGCAAATGATGATGATGAGGAAGAGGACATCATCACCCTTGATTTTCCGGACGATGCGCCCATGGAAATACCCGAGGAAGTGTCTCATGAAGTGTCGGAAGACGTGTCCGAAGAGATGCCCGACCAAGCACACGACGAGGTGCTTGATGAAACGCCGGACGAAGTCGATATTTCATTCGAAGCGCCCCCCGCGCCCGACGCTTTGCCGCAGGCTGCAGCTGCGGCGCCGCCCGTGGAGCAGCCGCATCAGCCCCCAAGCCCCAATGTGATCCAGCCGGCGCCGGCCACCCTTCTGGCCGCCCGCAAAATGATGGAGGCGGCGCAGCGCAGGAAGGATGCGCAAGCCGGCACTCCCGCCGCTGCGGAAACGCCCGCCGCGGTGGAACCCATCCGTGCGCCTGCCGCAACGCCAGCACCCGCCGTTGCGCAGGCGCCCGCCACGGAAGTAGCCACGGAAGTAGCCGCCGAAGAAACCGCCCAGGAGCCGCCGCGCCAAAGCACCCAAATGATTCCGCCCGCGCTGGCCACCCTGGCCGCCGCGCGCAAAATGATGGAGGCGGCGCAGCGCCGGAAAGACACGCAAGCGGGGACGCCTGCCACCGTGGAAACATCCGCAACTGCGCCTTTGCCGGCGTCTCCACCCCCGCCCGCACCCGCAGTCATCACCGCCCGGCCGTCACCGCCGCCCGTGGTCGAATTGCCAGCCGCCGAAAAGCCGCGCCAAGTCATCAAAGTGATTCAGCCGGCGGCGGCCACCTTGGCCGCCGCACAAAAATTGATGGAAGCAGCGCAACGCAACAAGGCTGCCGGCATCAACGCGCCGCTCAGGGTCGTTTCACCCTCCGAAAATGAACTTGCGCCCGCCACCCACACGCCAAATCCGGCGGCAAACGATGCCGAAGCCAACCTGCCGGCCCCGCACGCCAAGGCCCGCGACATCAGCACCGTGAACGGCCAAACCGCGCCCGAAATCAGCGCCGCCACCCTGGGCGCAGTGCAGGCCTTTGGCATGCGCCAAGGGAAAATCGCCGACGCGGTCCAGCGCCGCCAGGCACTGTGCGATTTCGCCGTCGGCACGCTTTTTCCCGCCAACGCGGCCGCCATCCTCCGCATCAAGGACGGCGCCTTTGATGCCTTTGAGACCCAGACCAGTTCCCTGCAGGGTGCCGCGCTGCATCCGGACGCCAATCTGCTCGCCGCCGCCGCGGAGCGCCAAACGGCGGTGGTGGCCTGGGATACCTGCCTTGAGAGCGGCGCACCGGCCGTGGCCGTCTGCTGCCCCCTGTCGGACGGCGAATACCTCTACGCCGCCACCGTGCTGGACAATGCCAAAAACAACTGGCCCATCCTGCTGGCGCAGGCGGTTTTCATGGAGCGGCTGATCCGGCAGATGCGTGGCGACGAAGGGGAGTAGCGCTTCGATTTCAGGGATCAAATCCGCCACCGGGTCGTGAAATTCTCACCGGACCCGACCTATCGCAATCGCTATCATTCCCTCCCTCCCCCCTCACCCCGCCCCCTGCCCCGGAAACTCCGCTGATGGCCAACCCCGCCCACGCCGCCCAACCTGCCGCCACTGGTACTGCCAACGGCAATTCAGACGGCAACGGCCATGCCTCCGAAAAACTGCCGCCCGCGCCGTTCACCCTGAATGACGCCCGCCGCATCTACCGCATCGACCAGTGGGGTACCGGCTATTTCGGCATCGGTGAAAACGGCAACGTGTTCGTCAGTCCGCACGGCAAGAAAAAAGGCCCGCAGGTGGACTTGAAGGCCCTGGTGGATTCCCTGCGCCAGCGCGGGCTTGAAACGCCGCTGCTCATCCGCTTCACCGACATCCTCCAGGACCGCCTGGCAAAAATCGCCAAGTCCTTCGCCAAGTCCATCGCCGAACACGCCTACACCGGCAATTACCGCGCGGTGTACCCGATCAAAGTCAACCAGCAGAACCATGTGGTGGAGGAAGTCCATGAACTGGGCAAGGCGCACGGCTTCGGGCTGGAGGCCGGCTCCAAGCCCGAACTGCTGGCGGTGCTGGCCATCGTCGACGACGACGCCACCCCGATCATCTGCAACGGCTTCAAGGATTCCAATTTCATCGAGGCCGTGATCCTGGCCGGCAAATTGGGCCGCAACATCATCCCCGTCGTCGAAAAATATTCCGAACTCAAGCTGATCCTCAAGCATGCCAAAGCCCACGGCGTGCGCCCGCAAATCGGCGTGCGCATCAAACTGTCGGCGCGCGGGGCGGGCCGGTGGGAATCGTCGTCGGGCGCGCGTTCGAAATTCGGCCTGTTCGCCAGTGAAATCCTGGAAATGATGGATGAGTTGCGCGCCGAAAACATGCTTGACTGCCTCAAACTGCTGCATTGCCACGTCGGCAGCCAGATCAACGACATCGCCTCGGTCAAGCGCGCCATCACCGAGTTGGCCCGCGTGTACGCCGATCTCAAGAAGGAAGGCGGCGGGCTGGAAATCCTCGACATCGGCGGCGGCCTTGGCGTCGATTACGACGGTTCCAAAAGTTCCACCGACGGCGCCAGCATCAACTACACCCTGCAGGAATACGCCAACGACATCGTCTATTACATCAAGCAGGTGTGCGACGACGAAGGCATCACGCATCCCAACATCATCAGCGAATCGGGCCGCGCCATGGTGGCCCATCACAGCGTGCTGATCATGGACGTGATGGGCTGGACCGCCTTTGAACGCTTCCGCACGGCGCAACTGCAGAGCAAGGAACAGATCGCCGAGCTGACCCAACCGGTGGCCACCTTGTACGAAGCCTACCACGCGCTGGATGAAAAAAACTACCGCGAGTGCTACCACGACGCCGTGCTGGCGCGCGACCAGGCGCTGTCGCTGTTCAACCTGGGCTATTGCCCGCTCAAAGAGCGCGCCATGGCCGAGTCCCTGTTCTACGGCATTTGCGCCAAAGCCCACGCCATCACCTCGCAGATGGAAAATCCGCCGGAAGAATTCGACCATCTGGAAACCCAGTTGGCCGAAATCTACTTCTGCAATTGCTCCATCTTCCAGAGCCTGCCGGACGCCTGGGCCATCGACCAGGTGTTCCCCATCATGCCCATCCATCGCCTGGCGGAAAAACCCACCTGCCACGGCATCCTGGCCGACATCACCTGCGACTCCGACGGAAAACTGGACAACTTCATCGGCGAGTATGGCAACAAACCCGTCCTGGACCTGCACCCCTACACCGGCGAGCGCTATGAACTGGGCGTGTTCCTGATCGGCGCTTACCAGGAAACCCTGGGCGACCTGCACAACCTGTTTGGCGACACCAACGCCGTGCATGTGTCGGTGGCCGCGGACGGCACGCCGATGGTTGAGGAAGTGGTGGAAGCCGACACCATCCGCGAGGTGCTGTCGTATGTGCAGTTCGACCCCGACGACCTGCGCCGTGACTTTGGCAAAACGGTGGAGAAGGCCGTGCAGGCCGGCAAACTGACGGTGGAGGAAGCCAAATTGCTCAAGGACTTCTACACCAGCGGGCTGAACAGTTCGACCTATCTGGTTTAAGGCAGGGCCGGCACTGAAGGCACAACAGGTCCCTTGGGACCGCATCCCCGCCGCCTCCTTGGACGCGCGTCGCCCTAATCCGATTGCTTGTGCGCCTTGCGCCATTCCCAAGGCGGCGTCGGATTTTTCCGCGCCCACAACCCCTTCCCCGCCTTGCGGGCCGCCAGTTCCGCCTCGGCAAAATCCAGGCGCTCCCCGGCGTATTGGCGGTAATGCCACGCCAGCCCGTTGTCCAGCAGCAGGCGTTGGATGACCGGGCCGCCCTTGAGGCGCATTTCCAAAACACGCCGGCCGTACCGGTCGGTCCCGTGGTCGCCGATCGCTTCCACCTCCTGCCCCTCCCAATGGCGCTTGGCAAAGGCGCGGGCCTCCTCGCCGAAGGGCTGCTTGTGCTCGGGCGCATCCACCCCCCACAGACGCACCTCCTGCTCGCCTTGGGCGGTCTGCATTTTGAAGGAATCCCCGTCAAAGCAGTACGACACCCGGCCGGCGGCGGGCCGGTTCTGGGCATGGCGCGGTGTCGGCGGGGCATGGCCGCCGGAAGATGCTTCAGGCTGGCCGATTTGGCCAAGTTGGCCGCCCTGCCACAGGCACACACCCACTCCAAGGGCGATCAGCAGGATGCCGGCCAACCAATGCTTGCCTTCAAGCATGCGGGCACCCTGGCCGATGGCGGCATTGGAAGCGGAACTGGATCGGCGGCGGGGCATAGGGGAGGGTCGGCTTTGGCCGACCTTGAATAAGGCAAAAGACCTGGAAATGACGAAATATTTTCGCCATTCCCAAGTCTTTGGTTTGGCGCCCGTACAACAGGTCGGCTACAACCGACGCTCCTATCCGCCGATGTACTTGGCATACACGCTGCGGGCCACCGTGGCTTCCTTGGTGCCGCGCACGATGGCGCGGCCGTCGGAAAACACCGTGAGTTCGTAGGGATTACCCTGGTCCACGATGTCGGCGCGCAGCATGAATTTGTTGGCGGTGACGGTGCCCAAACCCTTCAAACGGGCGGCGATCTCGTCGAAATTCATTTGCGCCTTTTCACCCGCTTTGGGCGAAATCTGCACGGCATTGCGCCCGCACAAAGTGGTGGTCGAGGAGCCAAACATGCCGTCAAGGAATTCAAAGTTGCGCCCCTTGCAGCAGGTGCACTCGCCCACGTCGTAGGCCTTTTGCACCTTCAACTGACGGAAGGTGTTTTCCCACAGGTCAAAGGAGAGCATCGAGCGCGAGACGCGGTCCCAATTGCCGGTCAGAATTTTCAGCGCCTCGGCCACCTGGTAATTGGACACGATGGACACGGCCGGGCCGATGACGCCGGCCGTGTCGCAGGTCGGGTTCACGCCCGGCGGCGGGGCCTGTTCATAGATGCAGCGCAGGCACGGGGTGGCCAGGCCGTGCTTTTCCCAGTAAGTCCGGCCCTCACCCGCCGGCGCCGTGTGCGGCAAAATGGCATAGGCCGCGCCGACGGTGCCAACCGAACCGCCGTAGACATAGGGGATGCCGTGCTTGACGGCGCAGTCGTTGGCCACGTAGCGGGTCTCGAAGTTGTCCACACCGTCGACGATGATGTCGACCTTGCCGTAGGCGTCGTTGCCGATGCCGGCCAACTTCTCGATGTTGGTGTGGTTCACATCGTCGACGATGGCGGTCACCTTGACCTGCGAATTGATCTGGCCGATCTTGCGCTTGGCGGCTTCGGCCTTGGGGATGGCATCACGCACATCCTGTTCGTCGAACAGGATCTGGCGCTGCAGATTGGTCAATTCGATGAAGTCGCGGTCCACCACGATGAGGTGACCCACGCCAGCGCGGGCGAGCATGTTGACGATCACCGTGCCCAAGGCGCCGCAGCCGACCACCAGGGCGGTGGCATTCATCAGTTTTTGCTGGCCTTCGACGCCGAAACCGGGCAGCAACATCTGCCGGTGGTAGCGGGCGAATTCGGGAGCGAGCGTGGACTGGTCGATGGCGTGGGGCGTGATGGACATAGGGAGGGGGATTTTACGCCGGGAAAAGGCCGGGCGTTTGGCCGCGCCTTAACCGCCCCTTGGCCGCGCCTTGGCTGCGTCTTTGGGCGGGAATTCCGCCTTTTTTTCTGGACTTACGCCGCCGCCCCACTACACTTTGGGACATGCCCCATGCCATCGTGCCCCTGACCCACTCCGACATCCTGCCGGAGGACGCATACGCCGCCGCCTGCGCCGACGTCCACGCCGTGGCGCGCTTTGAAACCATGGTGGCGGTGCATTGCAGCCGCCGCCACGCGATTGCCGCCACCTCCGGCCAGGCGGCGATGTGGGCGGCACTGGCCAGCCTTGGCCTCAAACCCGGCGACGAGGTGATCTGCAGCGCGTTGGTGCCGGGGTCCACGCTGATCGCCATTTTGGCGCTGGGGGCCAAAGCGGTCTTTGTGGATGTGAGCCTGAACCAATTGGTGGCCGACCCGGCGGCGATCGAAGCGGCCTTCACCCCGCGCACCCGCGCCATTGTGGTGGCCGTGGCCGTGGCCGGCCAGGCCGGCGTGGAGGCGGTGGCGGCCAGCGCGCGCCGGCTGGAAATCCCCCTGATCGAGGACGGCGGCCAGGCCTTCGGCTCGAGCATCGCCGGCCGCACGCTGGGCTCCATCGGCCGCGCCAGCGTGTTTGATTTCGGCCCCGGCGCGCCGCTGTCCACCTTGGGCGGGGGCATCTTGGTCACCGACGACGACGCTTTGGCCGACACCGCGCGCAAAATCCTGCAAAATCCGGACGGCGCCGGCCTGCCGCCGCTTGGCGCCCCCATGCACCCCTTCGCCGCCGCCCTGGGACAGATGCAATTGCGCCGCCTGCCGGAAATCCTCCAGAAGCGCCAAGCCATCGCCGAATGCTATTTGCGCCACCTGATTGAAAACCCGGACTTGGTGCTGCCGGACTTGCAAGGCCAGAAACTGCACGCCTGGCCGGTGCTGTGGGCGCGGCTTTCCACCGATTACCGCGCCGGGCAATTCACCGGCATTCTGCGCCACTTGACCCGCCACGACATCGAGGTGGCGCCGGCCCTGCGCTGCGCCCACAAACTCGCCCTGCCGGCCAATAACGCCGGCAAAAGCCCGGCCCTGCCCGTGGCCGAAGCCCTGGCCCGCCGCACCCTGCGCCTGCCCATGTTCAACCGCATGACGGAAAACCAAGTGGAACAGGTCTGCCACACGCTGACCGCCGCCATGCTCGAAGCCAGGCGCCATCTGGCCGACTGGCCCGAGGGCGGCGGCATCCCGCTGGATGATTGAAAAAGCAGGCGCGGCGGCCCGCCGCGTTCAGAAGAACAATGTAAAAGACAACGCGCGCCGAATGCTCGGCGCGCGTTGTCTTTTACTTGTTTCAGGGGGAACGCGAATAGCCGCCGCGTCTGCTTTTTTACTTGATTTCCGGCAGCACCAACTTCTGACCAACGCGAATCTTGTCGCTGGCCATATGGTTGGCCTTCATGATCTGGGGCCACTTTTTGGTGGTGCCATAGGTCTTCTGCGAAATTTTCTGCAGGGTGTCGCCCTTTTGCACGGTATAGGTGGTGGCGCCGGGCGCAGCGGCAACGGGTGCCGGCTTGACGGGCTTGGCAGGCTTGACGACCGGCTCGGGAGCCGGAGCCGGGGCGGGCGCGGGCTTCACAGCGACCGGCTCGGGGGCCGGCGCAGGAGCGGGCTTCATGACTTCGACGGCCGGGGCCGGCGCGGCGGCTTCGGGTGCAGCCGGGGCATAGGTGGGCTCTTCAACGGCAGTGGCGGTGCCATCCACGTTGTACTTCACGCGTTGGGCACTGTTGCAACCGACGGAGGACACCAGAACAAAAACGGCGGGAACGGCAAGCAACGACAAGCGCATGGCAGACCTTTCAGGGGACAAAATGGAGGGGTGGAAACCGGCAACCGGCCGGCGGGGGCATTATCACCGAATATCGTCCATTTTGCTCGATCGGAATAAACCGGCCTTTTCACTTGAACAATTCATGTGCCAAGCCCCCGGCAAGCCGCCCCCTACCCGCGCGGCCACATGGGCTGGTCGCCGTCATCGGCCGTTTCAAAATCAAAATCCGGATCACCCATGCCCCACTCGGCTTTGGCATCCCACGGGTTGGCGAGTGCGGCGCTGATGTCTTGGGCGGTTGGCACAAAGCCCCATTCGGCCAGGTCGATTTCCATTTCCATTGTCGTCTCCATGTTTGAGGTCGGGAACACGGGCGGCATGATCTTAGGCCCCCATGAGGCGAACGTGGGGCCACCGTGAAATCTTGGCGATGCGGCATAAATGGCGTTTTACCGCGGCACCCCATGGAACGAAGTGGCGAAGCCCTCCCGGTCCAGCCGCGCCTTGAGCGTGTCGATATGGGCCAAATCGCGGGTTTCCACCGTGCACAGCACCGACACATTGGCGATTTCATCGCCGCCGAAAATCCGGTCGTGGGTGATGTCCACGATGCTGGCGCCCTCTTCGGCCAGCACCTTGGAAAAGGCCGCCAAGCCGCCTGGCCGGTCGGAAATATGTGCCGAGAACCGGCAGATGCGACCGTCGGCGGCCAGCCCGCGCTGGATGATGCGCCCCAGCATGGTGGAATCGATGTTGCCCCCGGCCAGCACAGAACCGACTTTTTTGCCTTGCAAACCGCGGATTTTTCCCGCCAAGACCGCCGCCAGGCCGGTGGCACCGGCACCCTCGACCACCGCTTTTTCCAACTCCACCAAGCGCAGGATGGCCAGCGCGATGTCATGCTCATCCACCAACACCACCTCGTCAATCAAGCTGCGGCCCCAAGCAAAAGCATTGGCCCCCACCACCGACACCGCCAAGCCGTCCGCCAAAGTCGGCTCCATGGCAGCCGGAACCGGCGCGCCCGCCTTCAGGGCCGCCGTCCATGAGGCCGCCCGCTCGGGCTCAACGCCGATGATGCGAATCGAGGGCTTGATCGCCTTGGCCGCCAGCGCAATGCCGGCGATCAAACCGCCGCCGCCGATGGGCACCACCAACGCATCCAAGTCGGGGACATCCGCAAGCATTTCCAAACCGATGGTTCCGGCCCCGGCAATGATGGCCGGGTCGTCGTAGCCGTTGATGTAGCGCAAGTTTTCCTGCGTCGCCAGCACTTGCGCCCGCTCTTTGGATTCCAGCAGGTGCTCACCGGACTGGATCACCCGTGCGCCGTAATAACGGCAGCGCTCGGCCTTGATCATCGGCGCAAAACGCGGCATCACCACCGTAACGGGGATGCCCAGCAACTTGCCGTGGCGGGCCAGCGCCAACGCATGGTTGCCGGCCGAGGCAGCGATCACCCCGCGTTTTTTCTGTTCATCGGACAATTGCAGCAGGCTATTGCGCGCCCCGCGCTCCTTGAAGGACCCGGTGCGCTGGTGATGCTCATGCTTGAGAAACAATTGCGCCCCGGCCTTGCCCGACAAGGCTTCGGACAAGGCGAAGTCGGTGCGCACCACCCCGCCAGCGATGCGGGCGGCGGCGGCTTGGATGTCGGGGAGGGTGACGGGGGTGGGCATGGGGGCAATGTAAGAGGGAAACACAATGGAAGGCATGCAGACCTGGGAACGCGGCCTTACAAGGCCGCTGTATGGGGATGGGATGGAGTCGGGCGGGCCTGTAGGCCCGCGGTCCCAGGGTTATTGGCTTGGACATGATCGCCGAATCTTGCGGATGTCTTTCAATGCCGGACTGTCGTAGGTGGCGCAAATCCACTCCAACTCCCCTGGGCAAAACGCCGGGCGGTATTCATCCAGGAACCCAGAGTCGTCCAGATAGGGCCTGCTGCTATGGACCTTGGCGTCTTCATGCGGCACGGGTTGCCCGAGCAGGTTGGGCACCAGGCGCAAGTTGCCGGCCATGGCTTGGGCGAGACGGGCACAAGCCGCGTCAGGATGACCGGCACGCAGCTCGGCCAAGGCCCAGAACAGGAACATCAGCGGCTCGCCGCAGTCGTCGGGGAATTCGGACTCGTACCAACGGAAGTAGTCGAGCGCGTCGTCGGTCTTGCCGGCAAGGACGAAATACACCCCGACGCGGTACCGCTTGCCGCCGCCATCGTCGTAGAAGCCGTGGGTCTCTTTCTCCTTGCGCAAGGCGCGGAGGTTTCGCTTGGCGGCGGCGAGGAAACGCTTGAGGTCGGGAGGGGCGTGGGGCATGGGGAAGATGAGGGAAGGGATGCAGACCTGGGAACGCGGCCTTACAAGGCCGCTGTATGGGGGTGGGGTGGATTCAGGCGGGCCTGTAGGCCCGCGGTCCCAGGGTTATTGGGGATGGATGAAAAACTATTGAATGCCATTATTTTTAATCGAACCGAATCCCAAAAAGGCCGCCATCAGCTGTGGCGTCTGTTAGCCGCACAGGCAGGACATACTTATCCAGATCAAAGCCCGCGCTCCGCTCTTTGTAAGCATCATCCTCATTCATGGTCACGATGTATTGGAATCCCAATTCATCAGCGGTTTCCGCGCCAATTTGCAGAGCCTCCTGAATTTGTCGCCCATCTACACCGTCAAACAAATGACTGTCATGAATCAAAAATCCCGGGCCAATCCCCCGCTTGGCGCATAGGCGCATCAGCATCATGTCGAAGCAAAAAATCTGCATATTGCGAATGCCTTTGCTGCGAGAACCTTGAATGGGAAAATTAAGAATTGGCCCATTTCTGGATACATCGATCTTCAAACTTCCTGCGCCTGTGTTTTCGTAGAGACGACGGGAGGTTGTTTCAAACGCAAGGATGGCGTCACCAACACGCGCATCTTGCTCATGAAAATCTCTCCGCAAACGTTCTTGCAAACGATTCCGTTCGATCTCCGACTCGTTCTTTCCGCTTTCAAGTTGCTCTGCCGCACCAAGTCGGGTTTGCAGCATCTCCACTTCCGTTTCGTGGCGGTTCAACTCAGATTGGATCGCGGAGTACTGCGCCAAGGCACCATGGCTTTTGAGAACAGCCATGACTTCCGAGAGGCGCTTGCTCTGTTGTTCTTTCTCCGCATTCCGTTTTTGGATTCGCTCCTTCGCTTGGGAAAGTTCACCCCCAAGATAATCCTTGCGATTTCGAACCACGGAGCCATGGAACTCCCGAACTTCGTCGTACCGTTTTTGAACAAGCCCGGGCAGAGTGATTCCTGCCAACTCATACATTTTTTGAAGTTCAATGGTTGCTGGCGGATTTTCAGAAGCCAGAGCGGCCTCAATGTCCTTGATGGCCGCATGATCCATCGTGTTTGCATCCGCCAGTTCATTTACCTTTCGCGTGATTGCACTGGCCTCTTGCTCTAGTTTGGCATACTCGGGATGAACACGAAAGGCCGCAATATCCTTTCGCAGGGTATCGCGGCGATCCTTTGAGAGAGCAAGCCCCGTCCGCAAATCCGACGATTTGCCAACAATCGCACTAAATGCCTTAGATTTAGCCGTTTTTTCCACTTCTTTTAATTGCTTCTCTCTATCACGAACTCTTTGCCAGTCGCGGGCAATCTTCCAGTCCAGTCCCAAGAGGTACATGATTGCCATTTGACGAGCGCCCTCTCCCTGCTTTTTTGCAAAGGAGGCAACCTCATTGAATCCATGATCAAGTTCTCGACGCGCAAAATATGAAAAAAGAGAACGAAAGGCCGGAGCCCCTTCCTCGTCGGGGATGGAAAACCAAGCCTCTCCCAACTGCTCTCTCCACTCTGCAACTGACTTGGAACCAGTCAGCAGGCTGACTTTGTTTTTATATTTTTCTTGGCCTGTTCGAGCCACATCCTCCATGGCATCACGGAGGTCGATTTCCATAGAAAAAAAGGCTGACTGAAGTGTCTCCCCAAGAAAAAGAGATTTTTTATCTGCGCTGGCGCCGAGCAAAAAATGCACAATCTCAACCATGCTTGTTTTCCCGGCACGATTGCGTGTCTGGCGCACTTTGGCCCCTTGGCTTTTTTGTGACAGCAGAACATTAAGCCCTGGTTTGAATTCCAAGGTCTTGAAGGATTGAAGCGAACTGTGAATTTTATGGATCATGAAATTTTCCTCTTCAACACGCCACCTTGCAGTTCAATAGCCCCCAAGCTGTAGAGCAGGCTGATGGACAAAACGAACCAATCATAGGACAGTGAGGGCAGACGATTTTTGGCCCCACCTCCACGGACCTCTTCCCACACAGAGGAAACCGTTTTGGGGCGGTCTAGCCTATGCAACACCTTGGCCCCGATGGTTAGCAGGGCCTTGTCTTGGCTAAGGTGTTTCGATGGAAGAATCATGATGTGATGGGGCGTGGGGCTTCAAAGATGTCGCATCGCTCAAAGAAGTAGGCCAGAATGGCCAAGGTAGCAACTTCGCGCTCTGGTGTTGGACGAGTAACACCCTCTGCCCAGCTCCTTAGGTTTTGAAAAATCTCATTGGGATGGCTAGGCGGGGCCTGATTTTTCAACTTGGCGTATTGCTGCTTGAATGCTTCGGCTATGCGCGCCCCATAGGACTCGTCATGCCAATCCTGAAAGAATTGCTCGACCAATGGAGCCTTTCGCATCCCTGCCTGCAATAGCCCCTGAATGCTTGAAGAAAGATCGTTCGCTTGGAGTTTTCCTGCCGGAACAATTCCCACAGCGGCGTCCATATTCGGTTCTTTCGCAGAGATGCCGTCCAGAATTGGTTTGATGTCCTGAAATCCCAAATGGGCCTGAATTTGTCTGGACGGCGCGTGACCAAGCCAAGACTGCAATTTCCCGTGCGGCAGTGTGTGAAAGACAGACCTCAATTCCTCAAGTCCCCACATGTCAATCTTGACGCCTGGGTTCTTTGCCTCCATGTCGAGAATGAATTCCTGAAAATGCGGCGGGACGCCATTGTCGGCGTTGTGAACGAAAACCCAAGATGTGAAGTGCGTCCCCCAGTGCGCAAGTGCGCCGTTGAAGTCTTCCGTCATTTTATTTTTCGCTGCACTTTCAGTCATTTTATTTGGCCCATAGACCTGAAAAAGACGCTTGGCGGATTTATGGAATCCGTCATTTTTTTTGTCCCCTTGGGCACCCCACGGACGGCAGGGCATGAAATCTCCGTTGGGATATGCACGCGCCATCAGTTCGTTGAAAAAAGTTTGGAATGCTTCTGCCTTGGCACGAAGAAAACGGTTTTCAAATTTTTCCTCGTACCAAGCGCGTTCGAGAGAGTCCATGGGCTTTTCTTGAGTTAGGGATATGATTGGTGTCAATATATCCGGTGAACTCATTTCAAACAAGGGGCTTGATGGAACGGGCAATTTTTTAGGCTGCTTCACTTGTCCCTCCTTGGATCGTTCACCCCATACAACCCCACCACAACTCCCTCAATTTCTCCTTCAATCCCCGAAATTTCATTCCCCACCCGCACCATCTCTGGCGGCGCCAACCCGCCCGAAGCCAAACGCAACTTCAACTCCGTCACCCGATCCACCAACGCCACAATCCGATCATGTTGCGCCTTCTCCGCCTTGTTCTTGAGGTTCAGCACATGAATCGGCAACGACCGAATGAACCGCGATTCAAAACTGAACCATCCGCCACGGAACTGCGTGGCCGTCTCGCGCACCATGCCTTCGAGAAGTTTGCTGTTCAGAAGCGCCAGCAGGTAGCGCGGGTCCAGCCCATCCTTGGGCAGCAAGCCGTAGCCGCCGGCTGCGCCGCCGGTGAAGAAGCACTCACCCGTCGGGTCGTATGAGAACGAGGCCCCAGGCGCAATATCCGGCGTGAATATCTTGGGTAGACCCATCACATCCAATGCCTTTGGATAGATGTAGGCATACCACTTCGGCCCCTTCATCTTGCCGTTCTCCCGCGCCTCCAAATCCTTCTTGTTCGCCTGAAAGTATGCCAGCGTCTTGGGATATTGCTTCGCCAACACCGCCTCCGGAATCAATCCCATCTTCCCATCCGCCTGCTTGGCATACGGAAACAGAATCCGCCGCTCGGTGCGCGTCATCGCATACGCCCGGCTATCTCCGCCCTTGATGAGCGGATGAAACAACGCTTTCTCCACCCAAAATTCCTCTTCACGCTGTGGCGAAAAAATCTTGATTTCATCCGCCTTTTCAGCGCGTTCTTCAACGATGTAGATTTTGTCTGCGCTGGTCTTGATGCCTTGGAAAATGCGGGTCGTGACCTCTTCGAGCGTCGGCCGCCCCTCCCGAATCCTCGCATGCAATTCGGCATTTCCCCCCACACTCAAATTCCACTCCCCCTCCCCCTTCTCAAGCGCAACTTCCCCGCGTTCCCCACTCACCCCTTCCCTCCAAGCCTCCAAATCCCCAACCTTCTCCACCGCCACCTTCTCACACCCGCCCTTGTTCAAGAACAACAGACATGTGTAAGTCGTCGCCGAATCAAACACCTGCTGATCCCCGAAATGCACGACCGATTCCACCGCCTTGGCCTCTGACAAAACCGCCCGCAGCGGCGCGCCGTATTGGGCGTTCATGAACTTGTGCGGCAGGATGTACCCCAACCGCCCGCCCTTGTTGAGCAGCGCCAGCCCCTTCTCCACGAAGATCACATAGATGTCGTAATTGCCCTTGGCCGCCGATTTGTAGGCTTCTTTGTAATGCTCCACTTCCAAAGGCCCAAATTCCTGCAAGGCTTGGATGCGGATGTACGGCGGATTCCCAATCACCGCGTCAAATCCAAACCCCTGGGACCGCGGCCTTACAAGCCCGCTGGATTCGGCTTTCTTTTTTCCTGCGGCCTTGTAAGGCCGCGCTCCCAGGGTTCCCGCCTGACTCGCATTCCAATCGAAGGCGTTCACGCGCTTGCGCTCGGCGTCGGTCAGCGTGTCCACCAGCATGCTGGTGTAGAAATCAGGCCCGATCAGCGAATTGCCGCAGCGGATGTTCGCATCCAAATCCGGCAGGGCGCGTTCGGCGAACAATTTGAACTGGTTGCCCAGGGTCGCCTCGGTTTCGCCTTCCAGCACTTTGAGCAGGAGTGACAATTTCGTCACTTCCACCGCCTGCGCGTCGATGTCCACGCCGAACAGGCAGGATGTCAGCAGTTCCTTGCGGTAGCGGGCGGACAGGCGCCAGCCGCCTTGGGTTTCCACCAAGTGGGGGTGCTTGCCGCTTTTATTTTTGTCGGTGTCCTTCAGCAACTCGGTCAGGTGCCAGTCGAGCAGGTATTGGTAGGCGCCAAGCAGGAACGAGCCGGAGCCGCAGGCGGGGTCCAGCACGCGCAACTTCAGGGCTTGCGCGGCGGTCTTGCCGACGAGCAGCGGATCCAGCGTGGCACGCACGATGTGCTGCACGATGTAGGCGGGGGTATAGAACACGCCGCCGGCTTTTTTCACCTCCGGCTTGTCCTCCACCTTGGCGCGGTGGCCGTCGGTCAGGCGGATGACTTTGCCCAGGAAGCGTTCATAGGCACTGCCCAGGATTTCCGCCGGCATCACCTCGAAGGCGAAGGGGCACTCGGGCGGGTACATGCCCTTGATGATGCCGGCGAGCACCTTGTCATCGATTTGCAGCGAGCCGGTCAGGGTGTCGGCGTGGCCGTCGCGGCCTTTTTCATCCTCATCAAAGTGAAACAGGCCGGAGTTGTACTTGCGGTCGGCGTGGCGAAAAATACCGCACAAGCGGCCGTAGACGCCGGTGCCGTTGACGCTGCCCTGCAACTGGAACAGCGGCTCGATGCCGCGGTCTTCGGCGATGCGCAGAAAGACCAGCCGATCGAGGGTGGCCTGCACGCTGAAGTTCAGGCCCTCGGTGTCGAGGTCGGGATTGCGCAGGGCCAGGTTCTGGGCCAGATCTTCGCGCCAGATTTCCAATTGCGCCAAAAACTCGGCATCCACGGTGGCGGTGCCTTTGCGCTTGCCGCCTTTCTCCTGCGCCAGTTTGTCGAAGGCACCTTTTTTAATGGCCTCGCGCGAGAAGTGCCCGGCGATGAAATCCCAATGCTTCTCGTATTCGTCGAACTTGCAATAGAACAGGCGGTGCTTGCCCGGCTTGTCCTTTGGGCTGGGCTTGTGGCGGCAGTCGTAGACGGCGAACTCGTCGAAGTCGGTCAGGATGGACAGCGCAAGTCCGGCGGAAAAGGCATAGCGGCGCAACTGGAAGGCCGGCTCGCAATCATCCTTGATGTCCACCGAAGGCTTCTTCGCCTCGACGAAGAACTTGCGCGTGCCGCCGATGCGGAAGGAATAATCCGGCGCCTTGGTCGCGCCGCCGACTTTCACTTTGTCTTCATGCACCACATCTTGGTAAGCCTGGGCGCTGCCTTCTTTGTTGGCGATATCCCAGCCCAACGCCTCGAAGAAAGGGTCGATGTACTCGCGGCGGACCTGGGTTTCGTTGTAATTTCCCTGCACATACGCAGCCCGATGCTCGGCGAAGTTGGCAATCTTGGCTTTGAGCGTGGCGGGAAATGGATGGGGCATGTTTGGGATTATGACGGGATGCGCTGTGGGTCGGCAAAAAAAAGAAGTTTTGTGGAAAACAACTTGCGGGTCGCTGAGAATGGATCGGCTAAAGCCGCGCCTCACCCCGTCGCCGGATCCGTCCACCCCAACTCTGCAAACGCCCGCAGGCGCAACTGGCAGGCGTCGCAATGCAAACACGGCTTGCCGTCCGGCTTGGGGTCGTAGCAGGTGCTGGTCTGGCCGTAATCCACACCAAGCACCGTGCCTTGCTCGATGATGGCGCGCTTGGTCAGGTCAATCAGCGGCGCGTGAATCTTGAAGTGCGCCCCGCGGCCGGCTTCCAGACTTTCCACCCCGGCCTTGGTCGCCAGATTGGCCAACTTCTCAAACGCTTCGATGAATTGCGGCCGGCAATCGGGGTAGCCGGAATAGTCCACCGCGTTGACGCCGACAAAAATGTCGCGCGCACCCAGCACTTCGGCCAGCCCCAGGGCGTAGGACAAGAACACCGTGTTGCGGGCCGGCACATAGGTGATGGGGATGCCGTGGGTCATGGCGTCATCACTGCGGTCTTTGGGCACGTTGATATCGGCCGTCAGCGCGCTGCCGCCGAAGGCGCCAATGTCCACCTTGGCAATGCGGTGACTCAAAGCGCCCTGCAATTGCGCCTGTTTGGCGGCCATCTTCAATTCATGGGTGTGACGCTGGCCATAGTCAAAAGACAGGCAGTGACAGGCAAAGCCCCGGGCTTTGGCCATCGCCAGCACGGTGGCTGAATCAAGGCCGCCGGAGAGCAGGATGACGGCGGACGGCGGATGGATTGCGGGCATTAGGGTTCTCCGGGTTTGCGGATGGATACCACCACCGTGCCGGCGACCAAATCGCCCAGACGCTGGCCAAAGGGTGAAAATACGGCGATGATGGCCAGCATGGGGTTGAGCAATTCGATCCATTTGAGCAGACCGCGCAGCAGGATCCGCCAGAACGGGGCGCGCTTGCCGTCAAGCCCCACCACCCCGATGCCCATCATCACTTTGCCCGCCGAACGGCCAAACAGCCATTCCCCAAGCAGGGTGTGCAGGATGAAGACACCGACCGAAACGAAGCCCAGCCGCATGTCGGACAAGTCCGACGGATCGCCAAGATTGGGCCAATTGCGCAGGATTTCCACCACCGGAACGCCGGCAACCATGGCCACCGGCACCACCGCCAGCGACAGGTCGATCAAAAGCGCGCCGGCCCGGCGCAGCAAGCCGGCCCGTCTGAGATGGGTGGGCAAATGCGGCAGCAAACGCGGACCGCGCCGCCACGTCCACCCCATCAGCACAAAAGCCACCACGACCGATCCGGCCAGCAGCCAGAACACCTGGCCGCGGTCAGTCTTGGGGACGCCGGTTTGCAGCAATTCCACCGCCGGCAAAACACCGCCCCTCAAATCCACCGGGAGCAGGGTGGCCGCCAATTGACCGGGCTTGAAGCCGGCGGACACCCGCGCCAATGCGGCATGCCCCTCCCACTCCACCAAACCGTAGCCTTCGCCGGTGCCAAGGGGCAGCGAACATTCGCCGGCAGGCGCGCGGGATTCGCGCAGCACGCTCCACTTCACCCGCAGGATGTCGGACCAAGCCGATTCGCCAAGCACATGTTCAAGGGAAAGGTTGGCCAATACGGGCTGGGAGCCGACGAACAGCGCATCGGTGAAACCCCCGAGGCCCTCCAAAGGATGCAATGCCGCGGGATCGCCCAACCACACCCGCCCGATGGAGCGGGAAAAGAGCATGCGCTTTCCGTCGCTGGCCAACCACGCTTTCGGGGCGGCATCAAACGGGCGCGCCAGCACAAGTTTGCCGCCCTCCACGCGCAGCAAAAGTAATTTTCTTTCGACGGACAATTGAATGGGCGCCCCGACCACGGCTGGCGACGGCGCCTCGCCAGAAACCTGCCCGACCGTGCCCGGCGGCAACCCCAGCGCCAAATCCAAAGGCAAAGCCTTGGGCGTGCCGTTCCCTGCCGCGTCAATGTCTGTTTCCACCCGCATTGCCGTAAACACATCCGCCGGCGCCGCCTCCACCGCCAGCCACACTTTTTGCCGGTCAGCGGTCATGGCAAGCAGTTTGGCCGCCGGCGACAGAACCGCCAACATGCGCCGGGTCAGGGACAAGCCTTGCTGCGACTGGGTGGGCTCGCTCACTTGCAATTCCTCCACCTGCAGGCCCCCGCCGGGGCGCAAACCCGCCACATACAGCGTGCCGGCGTGGGCGCAGATGGCCGGCGCGCCGTCGGGCAGGGCAGCCGGCACCGCAATGCCGCCGGGAACCAGCGCCACCGTACCGGCCTGCCCGGGATGGCGGTACAGCGCCTGCCACCCCTCACCTGCGGCTGGCGCCGGCGCCACCAACCACAAGTGCCCGCTGTCGCCGACGGCACCGGGGCGCGGCGCATCCGCAGCCAAAGCACCCGGCGCAAAGAAAGCGCACAGGACGGCCAAGGGCAAAATGAAGCGGCATAGGCGAAGGGAAACAAGCATGGGATGTGGAGTGTACTATCCGTCCCCTATGCTCAAATACCGTTTGATCTTCGGACCGATTTTGATTGCCTTGCTGGTGGGTGTGTTCGCTGGCGACTACGCACTGGAACAGCACGGCTGGCCAAAAGGCGTGGCGCTTCTGGCCTTGGCGGCGCTGGCGGTGGGGTTGGCAGGCGTGGAATTTGCCCGGTTTTTGAAGGCGAAGGGATTTCCGGTGACCACACCGACGGTGGTCGTGGCGGCATTGATTGGGATGGTCAGCCTGCCGCTCTCGGTATGGCTGCCCCCCTTTTGCGCGCAATATGAAATCCTCAAGCCGCTGCCTGCCGGCTGGCAACACCTGCCCGCCAGCGCCATTGCCATGTTCTTTCTATGGACGATGTACCTTCATGCCAAGCGTACCCGCAGCCCGGAAGGCGCCCTGATGGTCGGCGGCGCGGTGGCATTGTCAGCGGTGTACTTGGGCGTCCTCACCGGCTTCCTGATTTTGCTGCGCATGGATTTCGGCATCCCTGCCGCCATCGCCGTCATCATGACCACCAAATCCTGCGACATCGGCGCCTATTTCACCGGCCGGGCGCTTGGCAAAACCAAACTCATCCCGTGGATCAGCCCGGCCAAAACCCGCGAGGGATTGGCCGGTGGCGTGATTTTCTCGGCTTTGGTGGCGGTGGGCTTCCAACAATGGGTGTTGCCGGTCTCGGTACTGGGTGGTGGCCAAGTATTGCCCCTGTGCTGTCCGCTGACGGCGGCCATTTTTGGCGCGGCATTGGCCATCCTGGGGCAAGGCGGCGACTTGCTCGCTTCGATGTTCAAGCGCGATGCCGGCGTCAAGGATTCCGGCAACGCATTGCCCGGCTTTGGCGGCCTGATTGACGTGCTGGATTCGCCCATCGCCATCGCCCCCCTGGCTTACGGCGCGCTGAAACTTCTCACTTGCGCCAACGCCTGCGGCAAATGAAACCGCCAAATTCATCCCAAAAGAAAAAGCCCCGCTTAACGGGGCTTTTTCTTTGTTTTTACTTTCAACCGTATCAGGCGGCCGGAGCGGCGGCCTTGGCGGCCTTGGCCTTGGCGGCGAACACGGTGCGCTTGTTGGCCTTGACGCGGCGGGGGTTGGTGCCGGCGGGCTTGGTCTTCTGGCCATCAGTCACCAACTGCAACACGCACAGGTCGGTGCCGTCACCCAAGCGGTGCTTGGCCAGCTTGATGATGCGGGTGTAACCGCCGGTGCGGCCCTTGAACGACGGGGCGATCACATCGAAGAGATGCTTCGACACGGTCGGGGCGTCGGTCATTTCGCCGAACTTGTTGCGGGTGACGGCTTCGTCGCGGTCATGCTTGACCATCGGCTTGTCCCAGCCCAAACCGGCGACCACGCGGCGGCGGCCGGCCAAGGTGCCGGTTTTGGCGGCGGTGATCAACTGCTCGACGTAGGGCTTGAGGGCCTTGGCCTTGGGGATGGTGGTGGTGATCGAGCCGTGGGTGAACAATGCGACGGACATGTTCGCGAACATGGCCAAACGGTGGTTGCTCTTGCGACCGAGGATGCGACCGTAAATGCTGTGGTTCATGATGGAGTCTCCTGGACTTGTTGGGGGTGCATCCGCGAACGAAACGGATGGCCCGGACACTCCCGGAACAAAAGGTTCCGGGGGGCGGGGCGCAACCGGAAGGCTGCGCCACCGTCATGCCCGCAACGCGCGGGCGGGGCGGCAAAGGCCCCTGGCTGGAACCGGCCTTAGGCCGGAAGTTCCATGCCGATCTGCAGGCCGAGGCCCGTGATCTTTTCCTTGATTTCGTCAAGCGAAGCCTGGCCGAAGGAACGCAGCGAAAGCAGCTGGTCTTCGGTCATGCGGACGACTTCGCCCACGGTGGTGATCTTGGCGGCCTCGAAGCAGTTGCTCGGGCGGATGGACAGGCCAAGGTCGGCCAGGGGCGTGCGCAGTTTGGCGGCCAAGGCATCGTCCATGGCGGGCAATTCCGGCGCCGGGCCGGCGACATCGTCGCCCTGCTCGAAGTACTGGACGAAAGGGTTGGTGTGCTTGCGCAGGATCTTGGAGGCTTCCACCAAGGCCATTTCCGGGGAAACGGTGCCATCGGTCCAGATTTCCAAGGTGAGCTTGTCGTAGTTGGTCTTCTGGCCCACGCGGGTGTCTTCCACCTTGTAGCGCACGCGCGTCACCGGGGAGTAGGTGGCATCCACGCGGATGGCGCCGACTTCGATTTCGCCGCCGGTTTCGTAGGCTTCGCTGGCCGGGATGTAACCGCGCCCCTTCTCCACGACGAACTCCATGTCGAAGTCCATCTCTTTGTTGAGGGTGGCGATCACCTGATCCTTGTTGTGAATGGTGACCGAAGCATCCGCTTCGATGAGCTCGGCCGTCACTTCACCGGGGCCCTGGGCATTGAGCTTCATGGTGCGGGGGGCGTCGCCCTCGAGCGCAACAACCAGATCCTTGACGCGCAGAATGATGTCGGTGACATCTTCCTGGACGCCTTCGATGGAGGTGAATTCGTGGGTTGCTCCCTTGATTTTGATGGAAGTGACCGCGGCGCCTTCAAGCGAAGAGAGCAGGATGCGGCGTAGGCTGTTGCCGATGGTGGTGCCAAACCCACGCTCAAAAGGCTCGACGGTGAATTTGCCGTAGGTTGCGGAAAGGGTCTCGCGGTCGACAAGGACGCGATGAGGAAGTTCGAGGCCACGCCAGCGGATGCGCATAGTTGAGGTCCCTAAAAGGTGGTGTGTGCGGCAGTGGGAGAAGAAGGCCCGGGTTTTCGTCTGTCTGGCCCTGCGCGCGGCGGCCAAACCAACATCTGCACCGGGAAAGCGGGAAAAGACACAACCGCACGGATGCGCAAAACGGAAACCTGACGGCTTGCCGAAATGTCGCCCGGGCGGTCGGGTCGGCGCCAAACATTAAACGCGGCGGGCTTTGCGGACGCGGCAGCCGTTGTGCGGAATCGGGGTGTGATCCTGCAACTCGGTGATTTTGATGCCGGCCGACTGCAGGCCGGTGACGGCCGATTCGCGGCCCGGGCCGACGCCGCGGATGCGGACTTCGACTTCGGTCAGGCCCATTTTCTTGGCCTTGTTGGCGGCATCCTCGGAGGCGCGGCTGGCGGCGAAGGGCGTGCTCTTGCGCGAGCCCTTGAAGCCGACGGTGCCGGCCGAACCCCAAGCGATGGTCTCGCCGTTGAGGTCGGTGATGGTGACGATGGTGTTGTTGAAGGAAGCCTTCACATGCACGATGCCGCGCGACACATTGCGGCGGGTCGAGGAGGACTTCTTGACGGGGGTTTCTGCGGCCATGGTGGCAATCCTTGGAAGTTGAGCGGTTCCACTTTCCGTCACGCGGCCCTGGGGGCGGCACCGGCGGGAACCTGGCTTCGGAGTGTTGAAAAGAAAAGTGGGACAATCAAACCGGCGGTCCGCGCGGCTGACTTACTTGGCCTTGACGGCCTTCTTGCCGGCCACGGTCTTCTTGCGGCCCTTGCGGGTGCGGGCATTGGTGCGGGTGCGCTGGCCGCGGGTCGGCAGGCCCTTGCGGTGGCGATCGCCGCGGTAGCACTTGATTTCGCGCAAACGCTTGATGTTGTCGTTGATCTGGCGGCGCAGGGCGCCTTCGATCACAAAATCTTCTTCAAGGCACTTGGCAATGCGGGCCAATTGGTCTTCGGTCAGCGTGTTGGCGCGGGCCTGGCCGTCAAGGCCGCATTTCTCAATGATGACTTCGGCCTGTGCGGGGCCGATGCCATAGATGTAGCGCAGCGAAATGCGCGTGGGCTTGTTGTCGGGGAGGTCAATACCTGCGATACGTGGCATGGGGTTCTCTCGGAGTTGGTTGCGGATCCACTCTCTGTGTCCGGACACGGTCCGGTGCGGGATCCTGGCTTCGGGAAGGAAAAGGGGACTTATTTCTGGCGGGCTTTGAGCTTCGGATTTGACTTGCAAATCACGAACACCTTGCCGCGACGACGCACGACCTTGCAGTCGGCATGGCGGTTTTTGGCGCTCTTGAGCGAGCAAAGGATCTTCATGGCACTGACCTTTCGATGAAAATTGGGAAAACGAGGGGCGAAGATTGTAGCGGATTGTCAGGATGCGTGTTGGAAGAAAAATCCGGCCGGTGCATGCCCGGCCCAATCCCCGGCGCACAGGCGGAACCTCTTGTGATCACTGGCGATAGGTGATGCGACCCTTGTTAAGATCGTAAGGGCTCACCTCGATGCGCACCTTGTCTCCGGGCAGGATGCGGATGTAAAACTTGCGCATACGGCCGGAAATATGGGCCATGATCTGGTGCCCATTCTCGAGCTTGACAAGAAACATGGCGTTGGGCTTGGCCTCGATGACTTCACCCTCCAACTCGATCATTTCTTCCTTGGACATGCAAAAAATCTTTCAGGTGCGGTGCGGCGATGCGGGCGCGAAGTGCGCCCGCCAAAATATGGGGAACCGGGGATGGTAGCGGAAAGTCGCCGAAAGCGGAACGGGCCGCGTGACCGGGAAATTCCCCGTCCGCCGGCAGACGGGGGCGCCCCGACTCCGTTTATCATGCCCCCCCATGCCCAATGCCCGCCTTGAACTCTATGACACCACCCTGCGCGACGGCACCCAGGGCCTTGGCATCAGCCTGACTTTGCCCGACAAAATCGCCATCGCCCGGCGGCTGGACGAAATGGGTTTCGACTACATCGAGGGCGGCTTTCCGCTCTCCAACCCCAAGGACGCGGCCTTCTTCGCCGAAGCCAAAACCATCCATTGGCAGCACGCGCAAATTTGCGCCTTTGGTATGACGCGTCGACGCGGCGTTTTGGCGGCCGAAGACGCCGGTCTCAAGGCGCTGGTGGAATCCGGGGCGCCGGTCATCACCATCGTCGGCAAGACCCATGCGGCGCAGGTTGAGCAGGTTTTGAATGTCACGCGCGAAGAAAACCTGGCGATGATCGAAGACTCCGTGCGCCACTGCAAACAGGCGCTCCAGGTGCGGGCGGTGTTCTACGACGCCGAACACTTTTTCGACGGTTACAAGTTCGACGCGGCCTATGCGCTGGCAACCCTCCAAGCCGCATTAAAAGGCGGGGCGACCCGCCTCGTCCTGTGCGACACCAACGGCGGCTCGCTGCCGGAAGAAGTCCGCGCCGCCACCGCCGCCGCGTTCAAGACGCTGGGCCTCTGTGCCGGGGGCGAGGCGCAATTGGGCATCCACACCCACAACGACGCCGGGCTGGCCATCGCCAACGCCATGGCGGCGGTGGCCGGCGGCGCGGTGCAGGTGCAGGGCACCATCAACGGCATCGGTGAGCGCTGCGGCAACGCCGATCTCATCACCATGGCCGGCAACGCGGCTTTCAAGTTGGAGCGCGCAGTGCTGGCGCCGGGCGCGCTGGAGCAACTGACCGAACTGTCGCGCTTCGTCCACGCCCGCTGCAACACGGTGCCGGCCGCCGGCCAGCCCTACACCGGGCCGGGCGCCTTCGCCCACAAGGGCGGCATGCATGTGCATGCGGTGGGCAAGGGCGCGTGGACCTACGAGCACATTGCCCCGGAGAGCGTGGGCAACAGCCGGCGCATCCTGGTCAGCGAGTTGTCGGGCGTTTCCAACATCGCCTCGACCATGCTGGCGGCGCAGCCGGAGTTGGCGCAGAACAAGGCGCTGCAAAAACAGATTCTGGAGCGGGTGCAGGATATGGAGCACGCCGGCTGGGTGTTCGAGGACGCCCCGGCCAGCCTGGAACTGTTGGTGCGCGAGATGCTCGGCACGCGGACGCATTTTTTCAAGCCCTTGCGCTACCGCTGCGAAGTGGCCGGCAGCACCTACGGCGCCACCACCGAGGCGACCATCAAGATGCTGGTGGCAGGCAAGGAAAGTCTGCATGTGGCCGAGGGCGACGGCCCGGTCAACGCGCTGGATTCGGCCCTGCGCTTCGCCCTGTCGCGCACCTTCGGCCAGCGCATCGCGCAATTGCACCTGCGCGATTATGTGGTCCGGGTGGTCAACCCCACCGCCGAATCCGCCGCCCAAGTGCGGGTACGGGTGGATTTCTCTTCCTCCGGTGAACAACCGCGGACCTTCAGCACGCTGGGGGTGGACACCAACATCATCGCCGCCAGCTTCAAGGCGCTGTGCGACGGCTTTGATTATCACTTGATGCGGGCCGGGCAATGAGTCAAAAAGAAACCGTTTCCGCCGCCGACATGATGCGCAAAGTCGATTGCCCCCTGCACTGGTACACGCCGGCAGCTTGGGCCAAAGCGCAACTGCAAGACCCTTGCGGCCTGCTCAACGACCACGCCCATCTGGAAAAAAAGGCCGCCTCCAACGCGCTGTCACTGGTGGCCCATTGGCCCAGCGACCGCAACCTGGGCGGCGCCGCCCCCGAAGGCTGGGTGCACGGCCTGACCACCATCGCCAACGACGAGACCGAACACTTGCGCTTGGTGCTGCGCCTGCTTGAAAAGCGCGGCGGCTCCCTGAGCAAAGGCCACAGCAACCCGTATGCCGCCGACCTGCGCGCCTTGGTGCGGGCCGGGGCGGGCAAGCTCGAAACCATCGACCGCCTGATGGTGTCGGCCCTGATCGAGTTGCGCTCCTGCGAGCGCTTCGCCTGCCTGGCGGCGGAGTTGGAAAACACGCCCGGCGCGGACGCCGAATTGCTGCGTTTGTATAAGGGGCTGTGGGCGGCCGAGCACGGCCACTTCCATGCTTTTTTGGAATTGGCGCTGGAACTGCCCGGCGCCGACCGCGCGGAGCAGGAGGCGCGTTGGGATTGGATGCTGGCCAAGGAGGCGCAAATCATCGCCGCCCAGAAACCGTATGCGGGAATGCATTCGGGAATCTAGGGCCTTGTCCGCCGGCCTCCTACAATCCCCTTTTCCTCCGCCCCACCCCATCCTCCGCACCCACCATGTCCTTCGCCACCCGCGCCGATAAATACGAACTCTACGGCTTGTCCGTCCAATCCTCCGACCACGAGATTGCCTTCTTTGAAAAGGTGTACCAACACCACTTTGGCAGGAGCCCGAAAATCCTGCGCGAAGATTTCTGCGGCACCCATGCCGTGGCCGCCGCTTGGTTGCGCAGCGATGCGGGCCGCACCGCCATTGGCGTGGATCTTGATCCCGAGCCGGTGTGGTGGGGCCAGGAACACAACCAATTGTCGCCCGAAGAAACCGACCGCCTGACCCTGATCCAAGGCGATGTGCGGGCCACCCCGAGCGCCAAAGCGCATGTGTTGGCGGCGGAAAACTTCTCTTATTGCCTGTTCAAAACCCGCGACGGCCTGCGCGAGTATTTCAAAGCCGCGCGCAAAAACCTGGCCAAAGACGGCCTGTTCGTGATGGATTTGATGGGCGGGGGCGACTGCCATTTTGAAGACCAGGAAGACACCCGCGCCATCCGTTATCCGGCCGACGGACGCCTGAACCAAGGCAAAAGCAAAGCGGCGAAAAACAAACTCAAGCGCTTCACCTATGTCTGGCGCCAGGAGGATTTCAACCCCATCACCCATGATGCGCTGTTTCACATCCACTTCCGCTTCCCCGACAAATCCACGCTGAAAAACGCCTTCACCTATGACTGGCGTTTGTGGACGGTGCCGGAAATCCGCGAACTGCTGGCCGAAGCCGGCTTCAAGCAGGTGGAAATCTGGTGGGACACCGATGTGGCCGACGAAGACGGCAATCCCGTCTACCAACCCGCCACCGACGGCACGCCGCATGCGGCCTGGCTTTGCTATGTGGTGGCGCGCTGATTATTTTTCACGCCACGCCGCCACGCCGGCAAGCAGCCAACCCGCCATCAGCAGCAATCCGCCGACGGGCGGCCAGACAGGCGCCGGAGCCCGGCCGAAACCGGCCCTGGCAAGCACCAACAGGTAAAGCGAGCCGGAAAAAATCACCACCCCGACCACCCAAGCCCGGGCGGCCCACGCCACCCAACGGCTGTCGGTACGCCACGCGGCCAGTGCCAACAAGGCCAGCGCATGCAACCCGTGATAATGGGCAGCCATCCGCCACACCTCGACATATTTCGGATCAAGTGGCTTGGGCAACATATGCGCCCCCACCGCCCCCAGCAAAACGGCGGTAAAACCCAAACAGGCGGCGGCAAGGGCGATTTTTCGGTTCATGGCCGAAGAATAACCCGATTTGCCAGAATTTTTCCAGTGGCTAGAATGTCCGCCCCATCAATAAGATGGCAAAGCCGCCGACATAGCTCAGTTGGTTAGAGCGAGGGATTCATAAGCCCTAGGTCCGTGGTTCAAATCCACGTGTCGGCATCGGTGCAAACCGTCTGTTCATCCGGTGTTCGGATGATTCCTCCCCGCCTTCATCCACTGATGAAGGCACCCCGTGCGGCGCTTGGCAACGCCGCAATCCACGGGTCAAAACGCCGCGGGTGCTCGGTCCCTCCCGGACATCGCAAGCCCCGCACCCAGCTCAAAAGGAGCATTCCATGTCGGAAGTTGAAACCGCAGCAGTTGAAACCGCAGCCCCCGCAGCCAAGGCCCCCACCACCGCCGCCACCCTGGTCAAAGACCTGGTGGACGCCGGCATCCACTACGGGCACAAGTCCACCCACTGGAACCCGAAGATGCGCCCGTACATTTTCGGCAAGCGCAACAAAATTCACATCATCGACGTGAAGGAAACCGTCAAGGGCATCCTCTTGGCCAAGAAGTTCCTGCAGAAAATCGCCAGCGAAGGCAAGGATGTGCTGTTCGTGGGCACCAAGCGCCAGGCGGCCTCGATCATCGAAGCCAACGCCAAGGCCTGCGACATGCATTACGTGGTTGACCGCTGGCTCGGCGGCACGCTGACCAACTTCTCGACCATCCGCCTGCGCTTGAAGCGCTTGGCCGACCTTGAGAAAATCGTCGAAACCGGCGAAATCACCAAGTATTCCAAGAAAATGGAAGCCCAGATCAACCGCGAAAAGAAAAAGATCACCCGCAACCTGGGCGGCATCCGCAACATGAACAAGATGCCCGGCGCGATGTTCATCGTGGACGTGTCCTATGAGTCCAACGCCGCCAAGGAAGCCAAGAAACTCGGCATCCCGGTGATCGCCCTGATCGACACCGATGCCAACCCCGATATGGTCGACCTGCCCATCCCCGGCAACGACGACGCCATCCGCGCCATCGAAATCGTGGTGTCGCAACTGGCCGAAGCCATCAACGAAGGCAAAAAGAACCGCAAGGTTGCCGAGCCCAAGGCCAAGGCGGAAGCCGTCGACGCCGGCGGCGACAGCAAGGGCGCCCCGGAGCGCCGCGACGACAAGGGCGCACCCCGCCGCCGCTCCAGCCGCACACAGTTCACCGCCTAAGGAGGGTTGGCTTCAGCCAACCTTGCCATCAGGCAGCCAGCAAATCGAGGGGCTGGCGGAACTTCACCGCCAGCCCTTTTCTTTTTCTTATTTTTCATATCCCCGACGCGGCGAGCCGCCGCGTCCACATTAGGAACAACCCCATGGCAATCACCGCCGCCCAAGTCAACGAACTCCGCAATTCCACCGGCCTTGGCATGATGGAATGCAAAAAAGCCCTCACCGAAGCCAATGGCGACATGGAAGCCGCCGCCGACATCGTGCGCAAGAAGTACGGCGCCAAGATGGCCGGCCGCACCGACCGCACCAGCGCCGAAGGCCAAATCGCCTCGGCCATCTCCGCCGACGGCAGCAAGGGCGCCCTGGTCCAACTCAACACCGAGACCGACTTCACCGCCAAGAACGAAGGTTTCGTCACCGTGGTTCAGCAGTTGGCCAAGTTGGCCCTCAACCAGGCCCCCGGGCAGGTGACCTGCACCGACGAGATGAAGGCCCTGATCAGCGGCATCAGCATCAAATTCGGCGAAACCATGGAATTCAAAAACGGCGTGGTGTACGGCGGCGAAGGCCACAAGGTCGGCGCCTATGTCCACTTCACCGGCAAGGTCGCCGCCATCCTTGACACCACCGGCCCGGCCACGGCCGAAGTGCTGGCCAACCTTGGCATGCATGTGGTCGCTTCCGTGCCGGCCCCGCTTGGCATCAGCGAAGCCGACCTGCCCGCCGACCTGGTCGCCAAGGAAAAAGCCATCGCCATCGACGAAGCCAAAGCCTCCGGCAAGCCGCAGGAAATCGCCGAAAAAATGGCCGTCGGCAAGCTCAACAAGTTCATCGACTCCATCGCCCTGCTCCGCCAGCCCTACGTGCTCGACGACAAGCAGCAGGTCAAGGCCATCCTGCCCAAGGGCGTGGAAGTCAAAGCCTTCACGAAGTTCGTGGTCGGCTAAACCGGCCCTCTTGGAACCGTCAAGAACCGCCGCCTGAAAAGGGGGCGGTTTTTTCATCCTGCGGTTACCCTTTCCCCCCTATGCCCCACCTCACCCTCGTCCACCTCGCCTGGTTCCTCGGCCCCGCCCTGCTCATCCTCCTGGGCGGCGGCCTGCTCACCCAGGTCCGCAAACTCAACCCGGCGCTGGCGGATGCCTGCATCAAGGCCCCCGGACTCGACCTGATCGTGGCCGGCTTCAGTTGGGTGCCGTGGGTGGCAGCCGGCGTGTGGGGCTGCGACTGGCTGGCGGTGGCGGCCTGCGTGGTCGGCCAGGCGATCGGCCTGGTCACCTGGTGCCGGCTGCACGAATGCTGCAACAAGGAAGCCGCCCGCGGGCCGCGCATCGTCAAGTACCTCAACCGGCGCGTGGGCCCGGTGCGCAACCATCTGGCGCTGTGGGTCACGGCGATCTCGGTGCCGGTGTTCTGGTCGGTGCGCTTCGCGGAACTCTTCACCTATCCCCTGCTGGTCTGGACGGTGCGCCTGCCGCGCTACAACCACGGCGAATGGATCAATGTCAGCCGCCAGAAGTTCGACGGCCTGGTCGGCCACGACCTGGTATGGTGCTTGTACTGCGACTGGATGACCGGCGTGTGGTCGCTGGGCAGCGAAATGCTGCGCAACGTCGAAAGTTTCTGGTGCCCGATCAAGTTCTACAACGGCAAGAAGTGCGCCAACTGCAAGGTGGATTTCCCCGACATTGAAGGCGGCTGGGTGCAACCAGACGGCAACATGGCGCAAGTGGTGGAGACCATGGAGAAGCACTTCGACGGCGGCAACCATGCGTGGTTCGGCCACCCGGAGCGCCCGGCGACAACGACATTGACGGTGAATGGAAAAGAGGCGAAGTAAGGTGACACCCGCACGCCAAGCAAAAAACCGCGCAGATGCGCGGTTTTTTGCTTGGCGTGCGGGCGCCCCAGCCTTCGCCTCTCCGGACGGCTCATTTCACCTCGATCTCCAACCCATCCGGCGCCTTGTCATCCGCCGTGATGGTGACGGTGGCGCCATCTGGAATTTCCCCGGCGATCAATTTGCGCCCCAACCGGGTCTCGACCACCCGCTGCAAATACCGCTTGAGCGGACGGGCGCCGTACACCGGGTCGTAGCCCGCTTCGGCGATCTTCTCCTTGGCCAGATCGGTGATGCGCAACGTGATGCGCCGGTCGGCCAGGCGTTCGCGCAGGCGGTTGGCCAGCAGGTCCACGATGCGGCCGATCTGCTTGAGTGTCAGGGGCGCGAAGATCACGATCTCATCAATGCGGTTGAGGAACTCGGGGCGGAAATGCGCCCGCACCTCGCTCATCACGGCGTTTTTGGTCTTTTCGCCCACTCCGCCTTCCACCGAAGCATCCAGCAAATGCCGGCTGCCAAGGTTGCTGGTCAGGATGATGATGGTGTTCTTGAACGACACCTTGCGGCCCTGGCCGTCGGTCAATTGGCCGTCGTCAAGCACCTGCAAGAGTGCGTTGAAAACTTCCGGATGGGCCTTTTCCACTTCGTCGAACAGGACGACGCTGAAAGGTTTGCGCCGCACGGCCTCGGTCAGCTGGCCGCCCTCTTCGTAGCCCACATAACCGGGAGGGGCGCCAAGCAGGCGCGAGACGGTGTGCTTCTCCATGTATTCGCTCATGTCGATGCGGATCATGGCATCTTCGGAGTCGAACAGGGTTTCGGCCAATGCGCGCGCCAGTTCGGTCTTGCCCACACCCGTGGGGCCCAGGAACAGGAACGAACCGGTGGGCCGCTTGGGGTCCTGGATGCCGGCGCGGGCGCGCAGCACGGCGTCGCTGACCAACCGCACGGCCTCTTCCTGGCCGATCACGCGCTGGTGCAGGGTTTCCTCCATCTTCAGCAGTTTTTCACGCTCGCCCTGGCGCAATTTGGAGACGGGCACGCCGCTCCAACGCGAGACGATCTTGGCAATTTCGTCCTCACCCACCGACTCGCGGGCCATGCCGCCATCGGCGGCCTTGGATTTGGCCTCGGCGCCCGCCAGCTCCTTTTCCAGGGCGGGCAGGAGGCCGTATTTGATTTCGGCGGCCTTGTTGAGGTCGTACTTCTGCTCGGCCTGCTCCATCTCGCGGCGGGCGGCCTCCAACTTTTCGCGCACGCCCTTGACGGCGCCGGCGGTGGCCTTGTCGGCCTGCCAGCGCGCACGCAGGGAACCCGCCCTTTCGCGGATGTCGGCCAATTCCTTGCGCAGGATCGTCAGCCGCGCCTTGCTGGCGGCGTCGGCCTCCTTCTTCAGAGCGGCTTCCTCGATTTCAAGCTGCATCAGACGGCGGTCGGCGGCGTCGAGTTCGGCGGGGGCCGAATCAAGCTCGGTGCGCACCATGGCGCAGGCTTCGTCCATCAGGTCGATGGCTTTGTCCGGCAAAAAGCGGTCGGGAATGTAGCGGTCCGACAGGGTGGCGGCGGCGACCAGGGCGCCGTCGGCGATGGCCACGCCGTGGTAAATTTCAAAGCGCTCCTTGATGCCGCGCAGGATGGAAATCGCGTCCTCCACCGTCGGCGGCTCGACCAGCACGGGCTGGAAGCGGCGCTCGAGGGCCGGATCTTTTTCCAGGTGCTTGCGGTATTCGTCCAGCGTGGTGGCGCCGATGCAGTGCAACTCACCGCGGGCCAGCATGGGCTTGAGCAGGTTGCCGGCATCCATCGCGCCTTCGCCCTTGCCGGCGCCGACGATGGTGTGGATTTCGTCGATGAACAAAATGATCCGCCCCTCGGCCTGCTTGACTTCGGCCAGCACGGCTTTGAGGCGCTCTTCAAACTCGCCGCGGAATTTCGCGCCGGCGATCAGCGAACCCATGTCGAGCGAAAAGATGGTTTTGTCCTTGAGCCCTTCGGGCACGTCGCCGCGCACGATCCGTTGCGCCAAACCCTCGACAATGGCGGTCTTGCCCACGCCAGGCTCGCCGATGAGCACGGGGTTGTTCTTGGTCTTGCGCGACAAAATGCGCACCACGGCGCGCACCTCTTCGTCGCGGCCGATGACCGGATCCATCTTGCCGGTCCTGGCCAAAGCGACCAGGTCCACGCCGTATTTGGTGAGTGCCTCATAGGTCGCCTCAGGCTTGTCGCTGGTGATGCGCTGGTTGCCGCGCACCGACAGCAGGACTTTTCGGAAGGCGTCAGGGGTGATGCCAAGGCCGCCCAAAATCTGCCCGGCTTTGGTGTCTTTGGGTTTGTCGAGAATGGCCAGCACCACATGCTCGACGGAGAGGTATTCGTCTTTGAGCGTTTTTTTGTGGGCCTCGGCGCGGGCGAAGACTTGCGCCAACGCCTGGGTCAGGCGCACTTCGCCGGCCGCGCCGGCATGGGCGCCCGGGCCGGAAACGCTGGGACGCTTGGCCAGGTCTTTTTCCAATTCGCCGGCCACCAAGGCGGCAGGCCGCTCCAACTTGTCGAGCAGGCGCGGCAGCAAGCCGTCCTGCTGGCGGCACAAGGCCAACAGCAGATGCTCGACATCCACGGCGCCGTGCCCGGCGGTGACCGCCAGATTTTGCGCCTCAAGCAGGGCGGCACGGGTGTTTTCAGTGAGGTTGTTGAGGTCCATGGAAGTTCCTTGGGAAGGATTAAAGTCGGGCAAGCGGCCAGCCCCCATGCTTTGTACAAGGTGCATGCCAATAAAAAAAGGCCTTTTTGGCCGATTCACGCGGCTTGGAGGTGCCGAAATGGCAGGATCGCCCGCCGCAGGCGACAAGATGTCGCCCGCATCCCTTTACAATCCCCGTCCATGCACCCCCTCCCCCGCCTGCTCTTTGCCGCCTCATTGCTCACCCTGGCCGCCTGCCAAACCAAAGGCTCAAAGTGGAACAACCCCCGCGATGAAGCCGCCTTCCATCCGGCCAACCTCACCGGCGGCGGCACCCGGCCCATGCCCACCGGCACCGCTGTGGCCGATCCCGGGAAACCAGGCGCCTCTTTGGACGCCATGCTTGGCCAGGTCAATGGCAAACCACTGTATGCCGGGCAGATCCTCGCCCCCATCGAACCGCAATTGATGCGCCTGGGACAGGATTTGGAACGCCGCGCCTTCACCGAGGAAGCCGGCAAACTGATTTCCGGCGAACTGATCTCCGCCATCCGCCGGGCGCAAATGCTGACCAAGGCCGAAGCCTATCTCAAGGACGGCCAGCGCAACGGACTCGATTCCATCGTTGAACGCCACCGCGAGGAGTTGCTGCGCCAATACGGCGAAGGCTCGCTGGCGCTGGCGGAAGCCAATTTCTCCCGCGAACGCGGCCTGACCTTGAAGCAGGAACTCAGGGAATTTCGCGAAAAACAGGTGGTCAACTATTACATGTTTGAAAAAGTCAACCCGCTGGTCAACGTCACGCGCCGCGACATCGAGCGCTTCTACAACGACCATTTCGCCGACTACAACAAGCAGGAGATGCGGAAAATCCGCCTGATACAGGCCAGTTCGCCCCTGGCCGGCATGACCGTGGCCACGCAGCTTTCCCAAGGCAAGCCCTTTGAACAGGTCGCCGCCAACACGGAGTGGAACCGCTTCAATCCCGGCCAGGGCGGCGCTTGGGCCGACTCCATTGAGGGCGCGCCCAACCTGCGGATCCCCGAACTCAACAAGGCCATTGCCGGGCTCAAAACCAAAGACGCTTGGTCAGGCCCCATTTTGGACGCCAAACAAAACACCTGGTTCGTGGGGCTGACCGCCTATGCCCCCCCCGCAGCCCGCCCGCTCGACGATGTGCAATTGGAAATCCGGGCCATTCTTGACCAAGCCCAACGCACGAAATTCACCAACCAAGTCTACGCCAAGGCCGCGCAGGAGGGATCCTGCTCGGATGTCGGCCAAATGGTTGAAGCCCTGCTTGCCATCACCGTTTCCCGCTACGCCGCCCACTGATTTTCATCCATCTTCTCCCCCATCCCATGATCACCTGGTTCCGCCAACGCCTGCAAACTTATTTGCGTTCTCGCCTTCTCAAACGCATGACCACCGGCGCCGCCGGCGAGCGCGTGGCCGAAGCCTATCTGACCCAAAACGGATTCAAAATTCTGGCCCGCAATTTGCGCCTCAAAGCCGGTGAAATCGACCTGCTGTGCGAACGCCCGGAAAAACCGCAGGTGATCGTGGTGGAAGTCAAAGCCAGTTCCAAGCGCGTCTCCACCCGCTTCCGCCCGGAACGGCGGGTGGGCACGGCCAAAAAAACCAAGCTGAAGGAATTGGCCGCCCAACTCAAAGCCAAGCGCCCGGAACTCAAGGACCGCCCGGTGCGCTTTGATGTGCTTGGCGTGGAGCTTGACCCCAAGGGCGGCATGCCCACGGTGCGTCATCACCAGGGCGCGTTCTGAACCATCAACGCATACGCCTGCTCCAACTGGCGGGTGAAGGCCGCGCCATCAGTCAGCGTCTGCAACCGTTCGCGCATGTTTTGACGCAAGGCTTGCAGGCGGTCGGGATCGCTGGCCAACGCCACGGCGCGCCGCACAAAATCATCGGTTCCGCCAGCCGCCAATTCCGACAACCCGGCCGACTTGAGCAAACTTGCGCCCACCCTTGAAGCATGCGTCTCACCCAAGAGGGAAACCACCGGCACTCCCATCCACAAGGCTTCGCAAGTGGTGGTGGTGCCGTGATAGGGATAGGTGTCCAAGGCGATGTCCACCCCGCCGTAACGGGCCAAATGCACCGTGGGATCGCTGTCAAAGGGCATCCACACCACGCGCTCTGACGCAATGCCGCAGGCATTGAAGCGCGCCTGCAATTGCTCGCGTCCACCATCATTGCTGCGGGCATACGGCGATTTGAGCAAGCAGCGCGACCCGGGCACCGCCTGCAACACACGGGCCGCCAATGCCACCCATTGCGGGCTGATTTTGGCAAAGTTGTTGAAACTGCCAAAGGTGATGCCCCCCCGCGCAAAGCACGGCAAAGGCGCCACCGGCGGCGCGTGCCCATGCGGCGTGTAGCACAGGAAGCAGCCGGGCAACCGCACCAGTTTTTCGGTGTGCCGCGCATCGGCCGGGCCGGCCGGATCGGTGACGTCATCCACCAACCGGTAATCCATGGCGGACAGGCCGGTGGTGTCCGGATAACCCAGATAAGTCACCTGCACCGGGGCCGCCCGCCGGGCAAACACCTTGAGACGGTTCCTACCCGAATGGCCGGACAAATCCACCAGGATGTCAATGCGGTCGGCCGTGATTCGTTCCGTCACCTGCCCGTCAGACAGCGCGGAAATGTCGCGCCAATGGCCGGCCAAATCCGCCAATTCGGCCGTGGTGGCATCCGTCCGCTCCACGTCGGCATAACAGACTATTTCATACTGCCGGCGGTCGTGAAAGCGCAGCGGCGCCTCGATGAAGCGCGCCACCGGATGCTCGCGGAAGTCCGCCGACACGTAACCGATGCGCAATTTGCGCCCGGCCGGGACATCCGATAAACGGCGATTCGCAATGCCGACATCCGCAAAACGCGCGCCAAACGCCCGATGCTCGGCCGCCACTTCATCCGGCGACCAGTCCAAACTGTAGTGCATGGTGAGCAGCAGACTGCTGTGATGGCCGGCCGCTTCCGGCTCGGCGGCCATGGCCTGGCGCAAATGGTCGGCGGCTTTTTTCATCTCACCCAAATTGCGCCGGTAAATGCCGGCCAGCGCATGATGCGCCGCGCCATGGCCGGGCGACAACCGCACCGCTTGCTGCAAACTTGCCAATGCCGCCGCCATTTCGCCGGCTTGCGACAGGGCCTCGCCGAGCAAAAAATGCACTTGGGGATTGTGCGGATCATTTGCCGCCGTGCGGCGCAAAACGGGGATCGCCCGACCGGCCTGGCCCATGGCCAGCAGGGCCACGCCCAGTATGCGCATGGCCCCGGCATGTTCCGGGGCGGCGCCCAGCACCTTGACGCACGCTTCCGCCCCGCGCGCGTGGGCGCCGCGCCGGATGCAGTCGGCGGCCAGTTCCACCAGCAAGTCAAGATCGGCAGGGTGCATAAAAGTCGCGGATGAGTACAGTGAAAACGCCTTGCCTAAAACGCCGCCAGCGCCAGCAACACCGCCGGTACCGCCGCGCCCGGAGCACCTTCGATGGCGAAATGCG
>CAZKVP010000002.1:6730-29311 GCA_964556215.1 uncultured Phycisphaeraceae bacterium | reverse complement strand
CGCGGGCATCGGTGGCAAGGGCGAGGCCTTGGCGGGCGAGTTCCTGGATGCGGGAAAGATGACTCATGGACACGCAGAATAAGGCAGGGCGGACCGGGGCGCCCTGCCTTTACAATCCCTCCCCCTTCAGCATCAATCATGCGCCCCCTCGACCTCCTCTACGCCCTTGCCATGCCCGTTGCCGCCCTCGTTTGGGCGGCCAAGGGCAAACACAAAACGGATTGGGCGGCGCGTTTTGGCAAAGGCGAAATGCTGCCGCCGGCGCCCGACGGCCAAAAGACCATCCTCATCCACGCGGTGTCGGTGGGCGAAGTCAATGCCACCCGCACTTTGGTCGCGGAATTGCGCCGGCTCAATTGCCGCCCGGTGGTGGCCGCCACCACCGACACCGGCATGGCGCAAGCCCTGAAAATCTACGCGCCACTCGAAGTGCCCGTGGTGCGCAACCCCTTTGACTTCTCATTCGCCGTTTCGCGCCTGCTTGACCGGGTCAAGCCCGACGTGTTCGTCGCCATGGAATTGGAAGTCTGGCCGCACATCACCATGGAATGCTTGGCGCGCAACATTCCTTTTGTGGTGGCCAACGGACGCCTGTCGGAACGTTCCTTCAAAGGTTATGCCCGGGCGCGGGCTTTGGTTGCGCCCATGTTCATGCGCATCACCAGCGCCCTGGTGCAAACCCAGGATTATGCCGACCGCTTCAAAGCCCTTGGCACCCGCCAAGTGCGGGTGTTGGACAACATGAAATGGGATTCGGCCGTGATTGAAGACCCCGCCGCCGTGGCCGGCGCCGATGCCTTGGCCAAAGACCTTGGCATTGACCGCAACAAGCCGCTGATCGTGGCCGGCTCCACCGGGCCGGGTGAAGAAGAACTGCTCATCCGCACCTTGCCGGCGGGCGTGCAATTGCTGCTGGCCCCGCGCAAGCCCGAGCGCTTTGGGGAAGTGGCCGCGTTGTGTCCGGTGGGGACGGCGCGGCGAAGCCAAGCCGGCAGGATGCCGGCACTCCCGGCCGGAAAAAATGCCGGTGCTCCCCGGGTTTTCCTCCTCGACACGCTAGGCGAACTGCGCAAAGCGTATGCCCTGGCCGATGTGGCGCTGGTGGGCCGCTCTTTTCTGGGACTTTACGGATCGGATCCGTTTGAGCCGGTGGGCTTGGGGAAGCCCACCTTGATCGGCCCGCACCACGGCGATTTCAAGGATGCGGTGGATGCCCTGGCAAACGCGGGCGGCTTGGCCATCGCCGCCGATCCGATGGCCGAAGCGGCGCGCTTGCTCGCCAATCCGGCAGCCGCGCGCACCATGGCGCAAAAAGGCGTGGCGGTGATCCGTTCGCGGCAAGGGGTGAGCAGGCAGTATGCGGCGGCGATCGCGGCAATGGCCGGTTAATCCTGACCGCCCAAAATGACGGTCCAACGCAGGACCAAACCGCCGTCTTTCACCTTGTCTCCTTCGGCGGTCCACAGGATCAAACTCTGGCGCACGGCTTCATCCCAATCGTCGTTGCCGCTTTTCCCGATGATGTCCACCTTGACGGCGCGCCCTTGCGCGTTGAATGTCACCGCCGCACGCGGATTGTGGGAAACGCCCTGATATTGCGCCGCCGGTCCCGGCGGCCGGATGCGCACGGTGTTGACCTTGATCCCCTGCCCCACCAGCACGCCGCCGGGTTGGCGCTCCAAATCACTCTCTTCCAACTGGGTGGCCGGCGCCGACGAGGTGTCGCGCGGGGTGGCGGTGGCACCCTCGCCGGCGGTGGCGGGCGCGGGGGCTGAAGGCGTGTCGGGCGATGCGGCAACCTGTTTTTTTTCACCGCCGTCCTGCGGCGTCTTCTCCGGCTCCGGCTGCGCACCCGGTTGCGTCTTGGCGCCGCCTCTTTCTTTGGGCACCGGCACAACTTCGGGTTTTTGTCCCGGGGCGCGCGCAACTTGGATTTCTTTTGCGGGCGCCGCCCGCCCCGGTTTTTTCTTGTCCACGGGTTGTTCCGCCGGCTTGCCTGGTGCGGCATCAGGCTTGGGGCCAACCGCAACCTTGGGGGGGATCACCGGCCCAGGGCCGGCTTTTGCCTCAGGCTTGGGCGTTTCTTTTTTCACCAACGCCACCGCTTTTTCCTGCTTGTCCCGCGCCTTGTCCGCCGGCGGGGCCGGGGTCTTTTCCGGCGCTTTGGCCACCGGCTCCGCGGTCTTGGGTTTAACTTGGCCGGGCTCGGGCTTGGCGTCTTTCGCCCCCGGCTGGTTGTGCAGTTTGGCCTGTTTTTGCGCCTCGGTCTCGTTTTGCACATCGGGCTGAAGGGTGACGCTTTGGCGCGCCTTCAACTCCCGCAAATCTTTGCTGGAAATCCACGCCACCGTGGTGCGCGGGCGCGCATTGGGATCGCCAAGCGGACTGGAACTGGCGTCCACCATCACCGGCACCACCAGTTGGTTGTTGGCATGATTGGTTTCGGGCATCTGCCCATCGGCATTGAGCACGATGATGAGATAACCGCGGCCGGATGGCGTCTTGTCGGGCAGGAGCACCTGCGACCGCAGCCAACGCTTGGCGCCGGCCGGCAATTCGCCGCCGGCCTCGATCATGCCAAGCGGGGCGTCTTTGGCATCCAAGTGGTCATCCTGAGAAAAAAACAACGCGTCATGGTGCGGCCCGGCCGATTCGGTGCCCCGGTTTTCAATCTCAATGCGCAGCAGTTGCGCACCCTCGACCCCCATCGGCTCGGGGGCTTCGCAGGCCAACGGCACCAGATCGGCGTTGCCGGGTTTGGCCTGCTTGTTTTGGGGGGCGGCTTGCGGTTTTTTCTCCTGCACCACGCGCTTGGGCGGGGCTTTTTTTTCCGGCGGTTGGGCCGGCGGTTTTTCCTTGGGCTTTGCCTGGGGTTTTTCGTCCGGCACCGCTTCAGGCTTGGCCGGCTTGGCCCCCGGCGGCGCCTGCACCGTCCCGGGCGGCAATGCGGCAGGCTTGCCTGCGGGGACCGCCACCACGATCACCCCGCCGCGCGAGGCGGCTTTTTGGGCTACCGCCACCAGCAACAGATTGAACAGCACCGAGGCGGCCAAACAGCCCGCCACCACCGCATTGTCGCGGATCCATACTGGCAATTTTGCCGGCAATTTCATGGGACCGCCTTGGGTTGGGGAGATGCACCCAACCCTTCCGACTGGGTGAAGGTGACGGCGGGGATGCCCGCCGCCCCCACGCGCTGATACAGGTCAAACAACACCGGCGCGCGGTCGGAGGATCCCTGTTTTTCCAACTCCATGTGCAAGGTGGCGCCGTCTTCGGCGGCAATGGCTTTGAACTTGGCATCCAAGTCGCCTGTCGCCACGATTTGATCATCGAGCAGGATCTGTCCGGAGCCATTGACCCTCAGAAAATAGGCTTTGCCGGCCACGCCACCCAACGACCCTTTGCTCTCGCCATGAACCACATTGGCCATC
Organism: uncultured Phycisphaeraceae bacterium; assembly: GCA_964556215.1. Classification (GTDB taxonomy): domain Bacteria; phylum Planctomycetota; class Phycisphaerae; order Phycisphaerales; family Phycisphaeraceae; genus CANIYR01. The sequence goes on along the minus strand of CAZKVP010000002.1, from coordinate 25,877 downwards.
GCCACCGAACGGGTCTTGACCTGCGACATCACGGTCATGGCGATCATGAAAAAGAACAGCATCTGGAACACCACATCCACCAGGGGGATGAGGTCCATGTGCGGCTCGCGCATGGCTTGGCGGCGGAGTTTGCGGCGGAAACGAAGCATGTGGAGGAATCAAAAGAGGAGCGCGGATTTTACCTGCTTTCCACCGGCTCCAATTTCAGCCCCAAAAGGCCCGGCGCGGAAATGGGGTCGCCGTCGTCGGCCACCAGCAGCAGCACGCGGGCACCACCGGCCAATCTGGGCCCCAGGGTGATGCCCTCGAAGTTAAGGCGGCCGTTCCACTCAAACAGCAGGCTTTTGGCCAATGGCGCCATGTGGGGCGGCCGATCCAAATGCGCCACCAAGGCCGCATCCGGCAACCCTGCTTCGGGATTCACCAGATACAAGCGGGTGGCAAAACCCGAAGTGCCAAAGCCGCGCTCCAACACCAGCAAGCGGCCATCGGGCAGGGCCAGCAGATCCGACACCCCGTTCACCGCGCCGGGAATCGGCAACACGCCGGGGATGGGGTCGCTGAAATACGCCCACTGGCGCACGGGCTTCAAGTCCAATCCCACCTTTTGCAGGCGCAACCACGCCCCCGCCTCCGGAGGCAGCGAGGCGCAAGCCCCATCGCCCACCAGCGCGTCTTCATTGATGGTCCAATAACCGGTCCCATCCACGCAAGCAGCCAATGATTCCAGCGACAGGTTGTTGCGAAAATCCTTGAAAATGGGCGCTTCTTTGGCCAATGGCCGCAGCGCACCGGAAACCCCGAAAGACAGGGGAAAAGCGGTCAGGCCGGCGTCCTGCTCGTCGCTGACCACCAAGGTTTGGCCGTCGGGCGACACGGTGCAGCCCTCCACATCAAAGCAGCCCGGCAGGTGCGCCACCTCTGGAAAAACCCGGGCCGACATCACCGCACCGCTGTGGGCATCGACCTTGATTTCGCCCCAAAGCAGGCGCCCCCCCTTGTCGCTCACCAGCGCGTAGCGGTCGCCGCCAAGCCAAGCGATGCCGGAAAGGTCATGCGCCTCGGGCGGGCGGGCGGACCACTTCACCACCCGTGAATTGGTCGGGCTGATCCGCCAACCCAGCGTGGTGACAATAGGCGCCGCCGGCCGCGGAGAAACCGGCACGCCAAGGATGAGGGCGATGAGGATGAGGAGGTGGAGGAGAAGGGGTGGGAGGAGGCGGGTCATGGGGCGGGGTGAGACGAAATGGAATCATGCCTGCCCAGCAGCGCGGCCTTGCGCTCAGCCAAGTATGCAGGAATTTCCTCAACCGTCATTTGATGAGCAACGGGACTGTTGAGTCCCTTGAGTAACTCCACATCCAATTGCGCTTTGGCTGCCACATCATCCATTGGGGTGCCATAAGGCACTGACTCTTCATGCACTTCCCACGCAATCACTTTGGGCAAATCACGGCGACCATCCAGCACGCGCAGAATGCGCAAGGTGCGGCCTTCGACACGGTAAAAAATCAGGTAATTCAAAAAACCATTAACACCCTTTTTACGCATGCCCTCAAGCAGGCGCATGTCACATTCGTACAAGGCACCCATGCCAGGCTCTTGTGCAAGATCAGCATAAGTTGCTTGAGTTGCCACTAAAAATCGACGCGCCAGATCTAAACTCTGTCCCATAAACCAGCCCGAGAGACGATCCTCGTCTTCGCTGGCCAATGGCGACACCACCACATTAAGCGTGCTCATTTCTGCCCCACTTTCGCAGCCAACCGCGCAGCCTGCTGCTCTTCAAACCGCGCCAACAACGCAAGTTTTTTCCTCTCCCAATACGCATCATTCACAGGGATACCTTCCCCCTCCAACCCTTTCAACAACTCCATCTCAAATTGCGCCTTGGCAATGCCCTCGCGGTCGCGGCGCACCAACTCACGCATGTATTCGCTGGTATTGCCGTAGCCGCTGGTGGACACGCGGTGCTCGACGAATTCACGCAAAGAATCAGGCATGGAGATGGTGAGGGTGGACATGGCGGGGCCTTTCTGGGGTTAAGAATAGTTCTTATCTATTGGGATGATAGCAGGAGCTTGGTTTGGTCGCCAACGGCGACCCGGAATTTAGCCCAGGGTCGCCGCCGCGCTTGGGCGGCGGAGACCCTGGGTGCAAGGCACAACGAAATTCGACCCGGAACGGGTCGCGGAATCCGCAACCCATTCCGGGTTGTGGCAAATACAAATGACAACCCAGGGTATCCCGCCAAAGCGCGGGCTACCCTGGGCTTCAAATCCGTGCCTCCGTTGGAGGCGAGAGGTGGTTAATTTTTGGCGTCTTGGGCTTCGAATTTGGACTTTAGGTCGCGGAGTTCGGACTCGAGTTTTTCGATGCGGGATTCAGAAGATTTGAGGGCGCGGGATGCCTGTCTAGCAACAGATCCACCAACGGAAAAAACCATCCCAAGCAGCATCGGCAATGACATGGTGCCTGGAGTTGGATTTTTAAACCACAGCAACATGCCGAGTGCAAAGACCAGCGTAACTATCCCAATCACCCGAACGGCTTGCCCCCACTGGCGCAAACCATCCGCATCGCTGAGATACAAATTCATAAACCATGCGCTTTTCTTTTTCACTCCGACACCTCCCCAATCTTCCGCAGCCGCGCATACCGCTTATCCAGCAGCACCTCCATCTTCTCCGTCTTCAACTTATCCAGCGTCTTGCCAATCCACGCCTCCAGCAATTCCGCCGCCTTGGAGGGCGAACGGTGGGCGCCGCCGACAGGTTCGCTGACCACTTCGTCAATCGTCCCAAGGCTCATGTTGTCTTTGGCGGTGAGTTTCAAAGCGCGGGCGGCTTCGGCGTTGTTTTCGGGGGTGGCGGTCTTCCACAGAATCGCCGCGCAGCCTTCGGGGGAAATCACGCTGTACCAGGCGTATTCAAGCATGGCCAAGCGGTCGGCCACGCCGATACCCAAAGCGCCGCCGGAGCCGCCTTCGCCGATGACCACCGACACGATGGGGGTTTTCAGGCGGGCCATCTCGCGCAGGTTGACGGCGATGGCTTCGGCCTGGCCGCGCTCCTCGGCGCCGATGCCGGGGTAGGCGCCGGGGGTGTCGATCAGGGTCACCACCGGCAGGTGGAATTTCTCGGCGAGCTTCATGCAGCGCAAAGCCTTGCGGTAGCCCTCGGGGTGGGCGCAGCCGAAGTTGGCGGCAATGCGGTCGGCGGTGTCTTTGCCCTTGTGCTGGCCGATCACCATCACCTTGCGGGTGCCGATGCGGCCAAAGCCGCAAATGATGGCGGCGTCATCGCCAAAGTGGCGGTCGCCGTGCAGTTCGGTAAAGTCTTTGACAAAGGCTTTGATGTAATCAATGGACTGCGGGCGACCGGGGTGGCGGGCCACTTTGACTGTGTCGGCCGGTGGCAGCGCCTCATAGGTCTTGGCCAGCAACGCGGCATGGGATTCCTTGAGTTTGGCGATTTCGGTGGTCAAATCCAGTTTCCGGGTGGTGTCGCCGTGGCGCGGGGCGGCGCCGGCGCCGGCCTCCAAATCATTGATCTGGCGGGCCAGCGCGGTGATGGGGCGCTCAAAATCCAATTCGTAGGTGCCGGTGTATTCGCTCATGTTGCGTGGGGGTTCTCGGGGTAAACTGGCCGACCTTTGGCGTCCTGCCAAGCCGGCTGGTGTGCGAAGTTTAGCCCATTTGCCCGCATTGGCCACCCCACCCCCCTTTCCGTTTAGACCGCATGCTGCAAGCCCAACAAGTGACAATCATTGGCGCCGGATTGCTGGGTGCCAGCTTAGGCCTGGCACTGCGCGGCGCCGGGTACAAAGGCCGTTTGGTGGCGCAAGGGCGCAACCCGGCCAGTGTGGCCGATGCGCTGGCCCTTGGCGCGTTTGACCACGGCACCTGCGACCCGCAAGAGGCTTTGGCCAAGGCCGACCTGGTGGTGGTGTGCGTGCCTTTGGGTTCGTTTGAAGCCGCCTTCCGCCAGATCGAAGCATTTGCGCCCCCCACTGCCATCGTCACCGATGCCGGCTCGGCCAAAACCAGCGTGGCCAACGCGGCGCGCCGCGTGTTCAAGAACGCGCGGCGGGTGATCGGCGCCCACCCGATGGCCGGCGGTGAAAAATCCGGCCCGTCGGCGGCCCGCGCCGATTTGTTCGCCGGCAAACCCTGCGTGCTCACCGTGTGCGACAACGACGAACCGCGCGCCATTGCCGAAGTGGAAATGCTCTGGGGCACCCTGCTCAACATGCGCCTGCTGCGCCTCTCGCCCGAAGCCCACGACCGCGCGGTGGCGGCGGTCAGCCATTTGCCGCATTTGGCCAGCCTGGCGCTGGCCGCCGTGGGCGAATGCTCACAGGGCATGACCGTGGCCTCGACCGGCTACCGGGATGCCACCCGGCTGGCGGCCGGCAACGCCGGCATGTGGGCGGACATTTTTTTGGCCAACCGTGAGGCGACGCTGGATGCCTTGGCGCAATTCAAGGCGCAAGTGGCTGAGTTTGAGCAATTGATTGAGACCGGTGACCGGGCAACATTGGAAGCCAAAATTGCGCCGATTGCCAAGGCGCGCAGCGAGTGGAAGGGACCGCAATGAAAATCAAAACCCCTCTCCCCACCCTCGGCTTCATCGGTGCCGGCCACATGGCGCAGGCCATCGCCAAGGGTGTGATCGATGCCGAACTGTTCGCCCCCAAGCAAATCATCACTGCGGCGCCCAGCGACAAAAACCTCGGCACTTTCGCCGGCTGGGGCTGCCGCACCACGACCGACAATCTGGCGGTGCTGGCCCAAGCTGACATGGTGGTGATTGCCTGCAAGCCGCAATTCTTCGCACTTGTCGCCCCCCAAATCGCAGCGCACTTGCGCCCGGGCACCCTGCTCATTTCCATCATGGCCGGTCTGTCGCTGGCGAAAATTGCCGAGGCCATCGCACCCGCGCAGGCCGCACTCGTGCGCGCCATGCCCAACATGCCGCTGGCGGTGGGCTACGGGGTGACCGCCCTGTGCCACGCGCCCGATGTGAGTGAAAAAGACCAGGAACGCGCCATGGACCTCTTCGCCGCCGCCGGCACCATTTTGCCTCTGGCTGAAAACCAAATGGATGCCTTCACCGCCGTGGCCGGCTCCGGCCCGGCCTATCTGTTCTACCTGGCCGAGGCGATGGAAAAATCCGCCCTTGACCTTGGCTTGCCCCCCGCCGCCTGCCGCGCCATGGTGATTGAAACCCTGATGGGGGCGGTGGCTTTGCTCACCCAAGACGAAGATGCCTACGGCGACCCGGCCGCCTTGCGCCGGGCTGTCACCTCCCCCGCCGGCTGCACCGCACAGGCCATCCGGGTGTTTGACGAAGCCAATCTGACGGGAACCATCGCCCAGGCCCTGGCCGCCAATATCGCCAGGTCAAAGGAAATGCGCGGCGGCTAATTCCACCCTCATTCCACCAACGGCCGATAATGTATTCATGAAGACTTTTGCCCAAAATCTCGCCCTGCTACTGGCCCGGCTGACCCTTGGCCTTTCATTTGCTCTGGCCGGCTGGATCGTCCTGAAAAACGCCCAAGACAATCCCTTCAGGCTGGCTTTCCACCCCGATTGGCTGGCCGACAATGTGTTTGACACCTACGGCAAACTCCTGCCGTGGCTGGAATTGGCCATCGGCCTGCTGCTGATTCTGGGCCTGTTCACCCGTGTGGCCGGCATCCTGCTGTTTGTGCTGGTGGGTATCCACTGCGCCACCGCCTTTTCGGCGGCCGTGTCCCCGGACAACAATTTTTTGCACGGCGCCACCTTGGCCGCCTTCGGCCTGGTGCTGGCCCTCACCGGCGGGGGTGCCTGGGCGCTGGAAGAACGCATCGGCGGGGGCGGAAAATCTTCCGCGGAAAAACCCGCCGCCAAATAACGGCCGACTTAACCGTAAACTGCCGTGATGCTCCGCCCGTTTGCGCCCCTGATCCAGCTGCTGCCCCCCCCTTCGCCCGATGCGGGTGAAGACGCGGGTGCCCCCCAACACAAGTCTGCCCCCAACGCCGACGATTCCACGACGGCGCCTTCCTATGACGAAATCCTGCGCCAACGGCCGGAGGCCAGGGACTTGTCGCGCAAACAGGTCAATGTCAAAGACCAAGCCCTGACCAGCCAACCGGCCGCCCCGGCGCGGGAGCGCTCCGGCGCCTCCACCTCCGGCATTTCGGTGGCCTTGGCCATCGCCATTGGCGCCGGCATTCTGCTCACCTGTGCCACCGCCATCGGCTATCTGTTGCGCCGGAACCTCAAGCGTTTCCTATACATGCGCGGGCTGATTGACGACCCCTATTGAAACGTCCCAACCATGCGCACATCCCTGGTCCATGCCGCCGCCCGCTCTTTTGGACGTTCCAACCTTGGGGTTGGCCCGCTTGCTTTGGGCTGCTGGCGCCAAACATTCGCCAGCGGCTGCGACACCCGCACCCTGCTGGAAAGCGCCTTGGAACTGGGCATGAATCTGGTGGACACCGCCGATGTCTACGGCCTGGATTGGGGCGGCCGCTCTTTTGGCGAAGTGGAGGCGCAACTGGGACAGACCTTCAAAGCCGCCCCCAAACTGCGCGAAAAAATCGTCTTGGCCACCAAGGGCGGCCTCTGCCCCGGCGTGCCCTATGACGCCCGCCATGATTATTTGACGGCCGCGTGCGAAGCCTCGCTCAAGCGCCTGCAGACCGACCACCTCGACCTGTATTTCATCCACCGGCCGGATTTGTTCACCCCGCCGGCGGAAGTGGCCGGCGCCCTGACGGCCTTGGTCCACAGCGGCAAAGTGCGCGAAGTGGGCGTGTCGAACCACTCTCCGGCGCAAGTGGCGGCCTTGCAGGCCCACCTGCCCTTCGCCCTGGCCAGCGTGCAGCCGCAGTTTTCCGCCCATCACCTGGCGCCGCTGTTCGACGGCACCCTCGACCAATGCGTGCAAATGAAACTGCTGCCGATGGCCTGGAGCCCGCTGGCCGGCGGCCTGTTGGCAGACGGGGAAAAAGCAATCCCCGGCGGGCCGCGCGCCGAATTGCTGGCAGTGCTGGATCAACTGGCGCAGCGCGAGGGCGTGACGCGCTCGGCCATCGCCCTGGCCTTCGTGCTGTGCCACCCGGCGCGGCCGGTGGCCATCGTGGGGACGACGAAGGTGGAACGGCTGAAACAGGCGCAGGCGGCGCTGGCCGTGAGGCTGGAACGGGAGGATTGCTACCGGATTGTGGAGGCGGGGACGGGGGTGGAGTTGCCGTAGGAGGGTCGGCTTTAGCCGGCCTGTTTGCGCACTGAAGGCGCGTAGAATGGCACCACGCCAGCCCGAAGGGCTGACAGCCTTGTAGCCGGCGGTTGAGCGAGGCGAAGCCGAGCGACACCGCCGGGGATTAGCGGGAAACCAGCACCCCGGAGGGGTGCGGGAAACAACGACAAAAAGACACATCATGAAGAATTTTTCCGTCGTCGCCTTCGCCGCCTTCTGCGCCTCTTGCGCCGGCAACCCGCCCGCCACGCCCGCACATCCGGCCATCCCTCCGGAATTTTTCGAAAAAGTCTGCTGTTGGATTTCGGACAACGAAGAGCCCGTCATGACGGAAATCAACCTGGATGCCGTTGAGCGCAACCGCAATGAGGCTTCCGGCCTCCGTGCCCGCAGTGACGAATGGGTCGGGCGGGAGAAGGAAAACAACGAAGGATTTTCCCGCTACCGATTCCTCCCCGATGAAAACGGGCATCACATGGTCGAGTACCAGGAAAACGGTGGCGGCACTTTGACGACCTCCACGCGCATCGGGTTTTCCATCCTGACGCGTACCATTCTCAAGGATGGCAAGCCGACGCCCATCCGGGTGCTGCGGGTGGAGTCGATTGCGAATGTGGCGCAACCTGAAAAACAAAAGACTTTCCCAAAATAGCGCGGCCCTTCAGGCCGCTTCTCTTTTCGCCGCCGCCCCAGGCCTGCGGCCTGGGCTAAGGTAAAGGGCGGGCCGTTGGCCCGCCAAGGCATAGGGATGAGCGCCTATCATTCACCCCATGACCAAAAAAGACATCCTTCAAATCGCATTTCGCACGGGTGGCATTTACCTGATGGCCCGGGTCTTGTTGGAGATCCAAGCGTTTTCAGTTTTCTGGCGTCGTGACTTCCCGGCGGATGGTCCATATTCTGAATTGCAAATATGGGGCGCCATCGCCCTTGTTTTTTTACTCGGCGCTTCTGCTTACCTGATGCGCGGGGCCCCGCATCTCCTGAACTTATGCAAGGTGGATGCGCAGCCCTTTGCAACGCCTATCCAAAAACAGGAGGTCATCGCCCTGATCTTCCGCATCTTTGGTGTCTTTTTCGCAACCCAAACCCTGCTCTTCCTTCCACGTTTCGCTTTTTCCATCAAACAGGTGTTGTTTGAATCAGAAGGACATGGGATCATCGGAACACCCGCCATGGCGCAAACCGCTTTTAACCATGCGGCACTCGGGCTGGGCATCTACACCATCATTGCCCTCTACCTCCTGCGCGGCGCCCCGCACTTGGTGCGTTTCATGAAACTTGATGCGGAGAAATAACCCATGCCCCACTCCCCCACCCTCGCCACCCTCATCGCCGCCCTCGAAAACAAAGGCGAACTCCACCGCATCAAAGCGCAAGTCTCCCCCATCCTCGAAATCACCGCCATCACCGACCAGGTGAGCAAATCCAAGGCGGCGAACCCAAGCAAAAACGCCCCCAAATTCGACCCCAAACACCACGACCTCGGCGGCAAGGCCCTGCTGTTCGAGAATGTCGAAGGCTCCAAATATCCGCTGCTAATCAACGCCTTCGGCTCCTATTCCCGCCTCGAACTTGCGCTTGGCTGTGAAGACGGTGGCTTCGATGCCCTCGGCGACAAACTTGGCGACCTGATCAAGCCCGAGCCGCCGATCGGGCTGATCGAGAAAATGAAAAAGGGCTGGGAGTTGGTCAAGGTCGCCAACCTTGCGCCGAAAATCGTTTCATCCGGCGCCTGCCAAGAAGTGGTGATGACCGGCGAGGACATCGACCTCACCACCTTCCCCATCCTCAAGTGCTGGCCGCTCGACGGCGACCCGATCGCCGTCGGCTACAACCTCACGCCGGCACAAGCGGGAACCGACAAAGGCCAAGGCCGCTACATCACCCTCGGCCAAATCTTCACCATCCATCCCGACGACGCCGGCAAACCGGCCGGCGAACCCCGGCCCAGCCGCAACATCGGCATGTACCGGGCGCAACTTTTGGGCAAAAAAACCACCGCCATGCACTGGCACATGCACCACGACGGCGCCCGCCACTGGCGCGCGTGGAAGAAACTCAACGAAGCGCAAGGTTCACACGATCGCGGCATGCCCTGCGCCATCGTGCTGGGCGGCTCCTCGGTCATGCCCTATGCCGCCACTGCGCCAATGCCGCCGGGCATTTCGGAATTGCTATTGGCCGGCTTTTTGCAGGGAGAAGCGGTGAAGTTGGTGCAATGCAAAACCATCGACATGCAGGTGCCCGCCGATGCCGAAATCGTAATTGAAGGTTATGTCTCCACCAAGGCCGGCGGCGTGGGCTTTGACCCGCGCACAGGCGCAAGTTTGGGCGAAGAAGCGGTGTTTGAAGGCCCCTTCGGCGACCACACCGGCTTCTACTCGCTGCCCGACCGCTACCCGGTGTTCACCGCCACCGCGATCACCACCCGCAAGAACGCCGTCTACCCGACCACCATCGTCGGCCTGCCGCCACAGGAGGATTACTACCTCGGCAAAGCCACCGAGCGCGTGTTCCTGCCGCTGCTCAAAACCTTGGTGCCCGACATTTGCGACTACGACCTGCCGATGTTTGGCGCCTTCCACAATTGCGCCTTCATCAGCATCAAGAAGGAATACCCCCTGCAAGCCCGCCGCGTGATGCACGCCATCTGGGGCGCCGGCCAGATGGCCTGGACCAAGAGCATCGTGGTGGTGGATGAATCGGTCAATGTGCACGACCACGAAGCGGTGCTGTTCCACCTGTGCGCCAACTGCGATCCGGGCCGCGACATCGAGATTGTCAACGGCCCGCTGGACATTTTGGATCACGCCGCGCCGCGTTTGGGCGCGGGGCACAAGATCGGTTTCGACGCCACGCCGAAGTGGAAGGGCGAGGAGTGTGGCGGGCATGCGGTGCGGGACTTCCCGGAGATTTTGAAGATGACGGCGGAGGTTGAGGTGTTGGTGAAAAAACGCTGGAAGGAATACGGCTTGTAATCCCCAACGAACAAGGGGTGGCTGCCTTGGGCAGCCACCCCTTGTTCGTTGGGGATTCTTTTCACGCATTCGCAGGCGACGAAACCGCCGCCTGCGCCAGCGTCTCCAAATGCGCGGTGGTGCGGTCGGCCTTGGCGCGCAGAATATTGTGCGGCACCAGCACCAAGAGTGCCACGCCGATGCCGGCGGCGGTGGCAATCAGCGCCTCGCCGATGCCGCCGGAGAGGGCCTGCAAATCCACCCCGCTGCCGGCGGCTTTTTCAGCGCCTTCCTTGCCGGCCATCGAGATGGCGTGAAAGGCGTGGATCACGCCCGAGACGGTGCCCAGAATGCCGAGCATCGGCGCCGCCGTCACCACGGTGGACAAAAAGGCGAACCCGCGGTGGATGCGCGCATCCTGCTTTTCAATGGCCTCGGCAGCCAGGGCTTCGCCGGGTTTTTCCTCCGCCAGCATGTCCAGCACCAATGCGCCGTACGGCGTGTCGCTGGCCGCTGCCAACGCCTTGGCCTCGTTGATGCGGCCGGCGCGCAGGTGGCGGGCCATGTCGGCGGCCACCTTGTGGGCGGCGGTGGAATTCCAGGAAAGCAAGCACCACAGTCGCTCAAACACAATGGCCATGGCAATCACCGACAACCCAAAAATGGGGTACATCACCGGGCCGCCGCGCGTGAGCAGGCTGAAGAAATCGGAAAGTGGGGTGGGCATAAGAATGGAAAGGATACCCGCCCGCCGGTCATTTTTCGCCGCCGGCAGTCTCTTGCAGCACCACCCTCACCCATCCGCTTTCCCCCGTCACCTGGCGCCGCACGTTTGCCCGTTCCAACAACGGCGTCCACTGCCGGCTGTTCTCGCTCTCAAACCGCGCCAAGGATGAGGATTGAATCACTTCAAGGGGCGCCACCTCCGCCAGCCAACGCGGACTTTCGGCCACGAAACCCCCGTGGTGCGGCAGGTCGGCCACTTCGGCTTTGAGATCCCGTTCCACCTTGAATAGGTTGCGCATGCCGTCCGCCTCCAAATCGGCGGCCAGCAGCAGGCGGCGCGACCCCTGGCAGGCGCGCAACACCACGGATTGGTTGTTGCGGGAATCGGTGGGTGCGGTTTGCGCCGTGGGCCACAGCGCCTCGGCATGCGCACCCGGGCCCATTTCCATGCGCCAGCCGCGCAAAATGGGGTGGCACGCGATGCCGCGCGCCCGCAAACCTGCCAACAGCACGCCGGAGGTGCTGTTGGCGTCGGCGGTGCCCTCCGCCCACACGCTGGGGCCAAGATAAGCGGCCCGCACCCCGATGGCATCGGCCACTTCCAGCGCGCCGTTGAAATGATCCAGATCGGCATGCGATACGATCAGGGCATCCAATGAACGCACACCCAAACGGCGCAAGGCCGGCACCGCCACCCGCTCGCCGGGATGTGCCAGCGTGCGCGAACCGCAATCAAACATCAGGGCACGCTCCGATGTTTCCAGCACAAAGCAGGAACCATCCCCCACCGCCAAGGCGTGCAGGCGCAAGCCGGGCGGCGAACGCAGCAGGTGGTAAGCATGGACTTGCTCGGCAACCAGGCCGGACAATGCCAAAAAAAGAAGCCCTGCACCCGCCCCCTTGCTTGGCAGGCGCCTGCGCCTGCCAAGCAGGGGAACGGGCGCATTCTCCGCTTCTTCACGACACCACCACGCTAGCGCAACCCAAATCCCCGCCAACGCGGCGGCGCACATGCCAAGGCTGGCCGGCTTCACCAGCGCCACCTGCGCCCCCGGCAGATGGGCCGAAAAATGAACGATGGCGGCCAAGGCATCGGCGCACCACTCCGCGGGATACGCCAACAGGGCCCCCAAAGGCATGCACAAAAGGCCCAGCGCGATCTTGGCGTAACCCACCCACATCAGGAGCGCCGCCACCGGGGCCGCAAACAATGAAAACACCGCAGCCAGCGGACTCACCGCGTCAAAGTGCAGCATGAGAATCGGCAACACCGCCAAAAACACCACCGTGCTGGCCACCGCACCCTCCAACGCCAGGCGCAATGCTTTGCGCATAAGCCGGCGCGCCAGGGGCAGGCGCTCCGCATTTTCAATCGGCAGACGGCCGGTCAGCCAAATTTCCAACTTGTCGGTCATGGGCCGCGTGAACAGAAACAGGGCGCCCACCGCCGCAAAGGTCAATTGAAAACCCGGCGAAAACAGTTCCATCGGGCGCCACAGCAACAGCAGCAACGCCGACGCGCCCAAGGCGAACAGGCCCGGCACCGGCCGCCCCAGGCCGTAGGCCACCGCCAACAACGCGGCCATCGCGCCGGCCCGCAGCACCGGGGTGTCATCGGGCACCACCAGAAGAAACAGAAAGATGACCGCCAAAACACCCACCGCCACCCGGGCGGGACGGCCCGATGCAAGCCGCCCCAGCCACCACACACCCAGCAGGAAGATGCCGACATTGGCCCCGGAAATCGCCAGCACATGGGCCAAGCCCGCATGCTGAAAATCCCGCCATAATTCGGCCTGCCCCTCGCCTCCGCGCGCGCCAAGCAGCAGGGCGGAAAGCAGCGTGGTGCGCGCCGGCTTGTCCGCATGCAAACCGGCCAGCAGCGAGTCCCCGGCCCGTTTGGCCACCTGCGCGCGCAGACGCGCCGGGGAGGCAAAACCCGCCGCCCGCGCCACGGTCACCTGGCCGGCCGCAAAGCGCGCCACCACCCCTTTTCTCATCAGGTGCCCGCGCATGTCGAATTCGCCGGGATTTTGCGGCCCTTTCAGTGCCGAGAGCCAACCCAGCATCTCAATCCGGTCGCCGGCGTGAATGGCCGCGCCACCCACCGGCCGCGAAACGGCCAACATGCCCGACGCCAAAGCATCCCCCCCATCCGTCACCACGCCCGACACCGCCAATTGAAACCGCTCCACCGGCGTGCGGCGTGAAAAAACGGCGAATTCACCGCCATCCGGCCCCGCCGTTTCAGGCTCGCCCGTCACCGTGCCTGATACCCGCAGCAAACACGGCTGCGGACCGGCCAAGCGCGCGATGGAATCGTCCGCCGCATGGCCGGCAAGTTCGCCCCGCAACAAACCAAGGCCCAAACAGGCGCACAATGCGCAGGCGGCAAACACCCAAGCGGCGGACGGCCCCTGCCATTTCCGCCAACCGCCAAGTGCCAACGGCAGCGTGCCGGCGGCAAGGCACGCCCATCCCGCAACGGTTGGAACTTGCGCCCGGGCACCGGCAATCCCCAAAGCCACCGCAAAAACGCACGGCCAAACGCGCGGGCGCCAGGAGGGGGAAAGCATTTACTTGCCCGTCGGTTTGTTCTTGAAAGACTGCGCCAAGAGATTGAGCATGAAGTGTTGCGCGGTGTCCGGCGCGTAGCCGTTGATGCCATAAGTGCGCACCCGGTTCATGCCCAGGGTGAGGTCTTCATCCGAGAACAGCACCGCGTCACGGTCCTTGCCGTCGGCGCCCTTGACGCTGATGGCCTCGATGCGCATTTTGGTCTCGCGCATGCCGCGCTCCACGGTGGCCTGGCGCCAAAGCACGCGGTCAATCGCCGTGTTGTCCTGCATGTTTTTGAATTCCATGCCGGTGATCAGGGGGCTGTCACCCGCAAGCGGATGGGTGTCGGCGGGGTGCCCGCCCACCCCCATCGCCTCGCGCAGGGCTTCCTTCGCGCTGGAGGCGAACATGCCGTGCTTGCCGTAATGCCCGCCCACCGTCTCCAGCAGCACGGTGCCGCCCTTTTCCACAAAGGCCTTGATGGCGGCGACCTCCTCGGGGGTGAAGGTGACGGCGTCGGTGCCCATCAGGTGGGCCAAGGAGGCGTCGGAATCACCCAACTTGGACAATTCCGTCTCCATGTCGGTCTTGACCTTGGCCCCGGTGCGGTTGCCCACGTAAATGTCCATGATGTCGTAGGGCTTGTTTTCGGGCTGGCTGTTCCCCTTGTATTTCGGGATCACCACCTTCACCTCATCGGCGCCGCGCTCGCGGTTGGGCAATTCAAAGGGGCTGATCAAACGCGGCACGCGCTTGCCGCGGTCGGAGGCCACCCGGTACAGGTTGAACAAAAAGCGCCAGGGTCCGGTGTTGTAATTCGGGGTTCTATCAGACTGCCACTTCATGCCGAAGTCGCCGCTGATCACCACCACCAGGTCGCGTGCGCCATTGTTGACGGTCTGCACACCCGGCACCGAGCCGTCGGGGAAACCGTCGGCCAGCATGCCTTCCGCCAGCGGTTTGCCAAGGGGATATTGGGGGTACAGTTTTTTCGCCAAATCGCGGGCGAAGGAGCCGCCCTCGGAGTTTTCGGCATTGATCACCAAAATGCCGCCATGGTCCACATAACTCCTCAGGTTCTTTTCCTGCGCCTCGTCCAATGTGAGTTTGGAGTCCACCGACAGGTAGCTGATCGGCGCATTGAGCCAGCGGTCGGAAGTGGAGTTCACATCCACCGCCACCCAGTTGAGGGTGCCCTTGGTCATTTCGGACAGCCACTCGTTGGCGAAATAAATGTCATTGGGGCGGTTGCGCCAGTTGGCACCTTTGACGATCAGTTTGTTGCACCACACCGGGGATTTGCCACGCGACAGGAACATCAGCTTGAAGGCGCGCATTTCCGGCATAGGGGTGCCGGCCACGCCGAGGGCGACGATCTTGCCGGCGATGGCCGTGAACCAGTCCTGGCCTTTGAGGTAGCGCAGACCAGAAGCTAGGGCAATGCGTTCATAGCCGTAATACTGGTAGCCATCCAAGCCGTAATGCCAGACAGGGCTGCCATCATTCTCCACTGTGAAGTTCTTATCCACCCATGCCTGGCCGCGGTCAAGGGAAGCCGTGATGACCGGATCGGCCTTCATCTTGGAGCGATCGCGCTCCTGTTGGCACACATACAAAATAGTCAAGCCGGCGCAAGTCATGCTTTGGGTTGACACATCCCCCGGGCGGTAGCCCCAACCGCCATCGCCGTTTTGGCGGCTAAGCATGTGCTGGGCCACGCCCTCCCACATGTACGGATCAATGGCAATCCCACGCTTGCGCCCCTGCCACAATCCCAGCACGCAATACTGCATCACCGACAAATCATCGTTTCCGGAGGGGGCGACTGTGCTGTAATTGCCCCAAAACATGTTTTTCCCGGCCGCTTTGGCCGCCAAAATCTGCTTGACCGCATTTTGCAATTTGTCTTCATAAGGCAAATAACTGGCAAAAGGCAGGTAGGACCACACATGGGCCTCCACACCCACCGCGTAAGTTTGGGTAACCGGTGTTTTCTCCAAAAAAGCCAGCGCCTTTTCAATTTCATCGCGCTGCATGGACTCGCCCGCCGCAAGCAAAGCCAACGTGCCCATGGCTGTGCCCCCTGCCGGGCCGCCATGCGCCGAGTCCCATTGCCCGGGGAAGCGCCCGTCCGGCGTCTGCGACTTCAAAATGGCTGCCTTGAACGCCACAATGGCATCTTCAATCTGCTGGTCCGTCACTTCGGCCGCCCGCGCCAATCCCGGAGGAACGGCCAACAATGCGGCGGTGGCCAAAAGAACACAGAGGCGGGGCAGACGGGTGGCAAACATGGGAAGCTCCGGAAAGTGACGGGGGGAATCGGGTAAGCGTACCGAAGGGGCGCCAAATGGACAAGGGCAAATCATGCAAAAAATGCACGAATCGCCAAGCAGACGGAGCCGGCACCCCTTTCTTAATTCCAAATTTCAGCCTAACAAGTCCGGCCGTCGCGCCCGGGTCAGCGCCAGCGCCGCCTCTTGGCGCCATTTTTCAATTGCGGCGTGGTTGCCGGAAAGCAGCACTTCCGGCACCTCCCGCCCCTGCCACTCCCGGGGCTTGGTGTAATGCGGATGATCCAGCAGCCGTTTGGCCCCCGGTGAAAAAGAATCAAAATGGGCCGAATCCTTGTCGCCAAGCGAACCCGGGAGCAGCCGCACCAAGGCATCCACCAACACCATGGCCGGCAATTCCCCCCCGGAAAGCACGTAATCGCCGATGGAAATCTCCAACGGCTCCAAGGCATCCAGCACGCGCTGGTCAAACCCCTCGTAATGGCCGGCGATGATGAGCAGGCGCTCTTCTTTGGCCAACTCTTCGCAGAGTCTCTGGGTCAGCGGCACCCCGGTGGGCGTCATCACGATGCGCCTGGCCTTGGCCGGCCGCATCGCCTCGACCGCCGCCACCGCATCCCAAATCGGCTGGCATTGCAGCACCATGCCCGGCCCGCCGCCAAAAGGCGGCTGGTCCACCCGGCGGAATTTGTCGGTGGTCCAATCGCGCAAATTGTGGACGGCGTACGAAGCCACCGGCGGCCGGTCCCTGCCGCGGTCCTCTTTATGGGCCGGATCAAACACCGTTTCCGCCGCGCGTTTGAGGATGGATGCGCCCAAAACGCCGGGAAACATGTCCGGGAACAATGTGAGGATGTCGAAGTGCATGCGGCAAAAGAATAACGCCCCGGCGAAACAAGTGTTTCGCCCGGGGCGTCATGGTGGGTTTGAAATTCAAACTCAGGCGGCTTCCTTGGCCCGCTTGGCGTCCTTGGCCTTCTTTTCTTCCTTCTCCAACTGGAGTTTTTTGGAAGCGGCGGTGACGGCGCGGAGTTCCTCCGTCTTCTTGGCGTCGCGGGCGGTCTGCTTGAGGGCGGTCACCAGGCCGGCTTGGGCCAGCAAGTCATGGGTGGTTTCGGTGGGCTGCGCACCGACCGACAGCCAGTACTTCACGCGCTCGGCGTTCACGGCGAACTGCTTGGCGGCATCTTTGGTTTGCGGGGAATAGGTGCCGACTTCTTCGAGCACCTTGCCGTCGCGCGGCGAGCGGGCATCGGTGACCACCAGACGGAACTCGGAACGGTGACGGCGACCAACGCGCTTCATACGGATCTTGACCATGACGATTTTCCTTGGGAGGGGCAAGCCTTGTTAAGGTGGCTTGCAGTGACCAAAAGGGGTGCCGAGACCACACGGCCAAGGCGAAAGGGGCGGGAAGGATAGCCGAAACGGCGGTGCTTTGCCCAGGCCTATACTCCCCTCCCCATGTCCGCCACCCCCGACATCTGGACCACCCGCACCCTGCTTGCCTGGACCACCCGGCGTTTTGAGCAGGCCGGGTTTGATTTCGCAAGAAGGCAGGCGGAAATGCTGCTGGCGCATGTGATTGGCTACCCCGACCGGTTGCGCCTGTATCTGGAGGTGGATCGCCTGGCCACGCCGGAAGAGAAGGCGCAATTTCGCGCCTTGGTGCAGCGGGCGTTGGCGAATGAACCCATTGATTACCTGATCGGCAAAGCCCCCTTCTTCGGCCTGACCTTCAAAGTGACCCCCGCCACTTTGGTGCCGCGTCCGGCCACCGAGACGCTGGTGGAATTCGTGCTGGAAACCGAAAAGGCCAAGCCGGCGCAGGAAGGGCGCACCTTGCGCCTCTGCGACATCGGCACCGGCTCGGGCACCATCGCCGTCACCTTGGCCAAGTTCCTGCCAAAAACCAAAAACGCCCAAATCATCGCCACCGACCTGAGCGTTGCCGCCTTGGAAGTGGCGAAGGAAAACGCCCGGATGCTCGGCGTGGAGGCGCACATTTCATTCCGCCACGGCGATTTGCTGGCCCCCTTGGCCGGGGAACAATGCGACTATCTGCTGTCCAACCCGCCTTACATTCCCGACCACGAGTGGGACGCGGTGGAAGCCAACGTGAAGGATTACGAACCCGCCACCGCCCTGCGCGGCGGGCCGGATGGCCTGTCGCACTTGCGCCCGTTGATCGAGCAAGGGGCGCAGGTGGTGGCCGGCGGCGGCTGGATGGCGCTGGAATTGGCGTCGTGGCATGCCCGACAGGCGGAGGAGCTGGCCCGCAAAGCGGGGTGGTTGGAGGTGCGGATTCTCAAAGATCATGAAAACCTGCCGCGGATTTTGGTCGGAAAACGGGCCTAAGGATCCATCCCCGCCCCTGTGATGGGCGTCCGTAAAAATGACAAAGGCGGCTACAATCCACGCCCTTTCCTTTTCTTCAAAACACGCCCCATGTCCACCGAAAACGCCCCTGCCTCCCCCGCCCCCGTCGCTTCCGCCGCCAAACTTGCGCCCGCCGACAAGAAAATGGATGACATCGTCTCGCTGTGCAAGCGGCGCGGCTTCATCTATCCGGCGTCGGAGATCTACGGCGGCATCAACGGTTTCTGGGACTTCGGGCCGTTGGGGACACTGCTCAAAAACAACATCCGCGACTGGTGGTGGCATTGCATGGTCGAGTGCCCCCCCATCGGTCCTGATGGAGAGCCGGTGCAGATTGTGGGGTTGGATACGGCGATCATTCAGAATCCGAAAACTTGGGTGGCTTCTGGCCATGCCGAGGGGTTTAGCGATCCGATGTGCACTTGCCATCAGTGCAAGAAGTTGATGCGGGCGGATCATGTGGAAGAGATGTTGCGGGAGAGTGAATGGGTGAAAAGTCTCATGGCAACCGGGCTAGATACTCCTCTTGAAACCTTTGACTTGTCCGCCGTTGTCGGTTGGGGAACTGCACCCAACGGAATTCCACCAACCTCTGTTGTCAGTTGGATGCAGAGCAAACAAGGAAGGAAATTAGCACCTGGAACAATTTTGAATCGAGAAAAAACTGACGAATCTCGTCTGCTGGTGTACGACCAACTAGCCACTTGGCGGCATAACAATAACGCCGCTCAAATACCATTCTGGCAACTTCTTCTTGTTCTTTCTGGACGATTGGAAGCACCAGATGCGTCCAAGAAAACCCTGCCTGCCTGCCCCCACTGCGGCGGCTCACTTACCGAACCCAAAGAATTTAGGTTGATGTTTGAGTCATGGGCTGGCGTTGAACAGATTGACGACAACAAAGTCTACCTCCGCCCCGAAACCGCCCAGGGCATCTTCCTCAACTACAAAAACGTGGTGGACACCACCCGCG
>CAZKVP010000002.1:4354-6630 GCA_964556215.1 uncultured Phycisphaeraceae bacterium | reverse complement strand
GAAACCGCCCAGGGCATCTTCCTCAACTACAAAAACGTGGTGGACACCACCCGCGTCAAGATGCCCTTTGGCGTGGCGCAAGTCGGCAAGTCCTTCCGCAACGAAGTGACCCCGCGCAATTACATCTTCCGCTCGCGCGAGTTCGAGCAGATGGAGATGGAGTGGTTCTGCGCCCCGGGCGAGTCCATGATTTGGTACGAATTCTGGAAGACCCAGCGCATGAACTGGTGGCTGTCGCTGGGCATCGCCCCGGAAAACCTGCGCTTCAAAGACCACGACAAACTGGCCCACTACGCCAAGGCTTGCGCCGATGTCGAGTACCTCTACCCCTTCAGCGCCCCCGATTTCGGCGAGCTTGAAGGCGTGGCCCACCGCGGCAATTTCGACCTCACCCAACATGCCGAGCATTCCAAGCAGCGCTTGGATTATTTCGATCAGGAAGCGCAGGAGAAAGCCAAAGCCGAAGGCAAAACGCCGGAAGAGATCAAAGACCTCAGCCGCTATGTGCCGCATGTGATCGAACCCGCTTCCGGCCTGACCCGCGGCGTGTTGGTGCTTTTGTGCGAAGCCTACACCCCCGACCCATCGCGCCCCTCGGGCGTGGTGATGAAGTTCAAACCCAAATTCGCACCCGTCAAGGCCGGCATCTTCCCCTTGGTCAACAAGGACGGCCTGCCCGAAGTGGCCCACAAACTGTTCATGGAACTGCGCCAGCACTTCATCGTCGAATACGACGCCAAACAGACCATCGGCAGGCGCTACGCCCGCATGGACGAAATCGGCACCCCGATGTGCTTCACCATTGACGGCGAAACCTTGAATGACCAATGCGTCACCGCCCGCGACCGCGACAGCATGCAGTCCGAGCGCATCCCCTTGGCCCAAGTAGCCGACTACCTGCGCAAAAAGCTGGAAGCCTGAACACCGCGACCAAGGCCGCGTTGCAAATTCATGGGCGTCTCCTACAATTCCACCCATGCCTGCGGGCGTAGCTCAGTGGTAGAGCGTTAGCTTCCCAAGCTGAATGTCGAGGGTTCGAACCCCTTCGCCCGCTTCAAGAACCCGTCATCAAAAATGGCGGGTTTTTGCTTGTTTTCTTGTTTGGAAATGGCATTGTCCCGCGGGTTATTCCTTGTCCACCGCCACCTGCTTGGTTTCCCCATTCACCACGACGCCCGCCGTTTTCGCCTGCTTGGCATGCACGCGGTAGGCGGTCACTTGGCCATCCTTCCATTCCATGTCCACCACCACCCCGCCGCGGGCGTGCAAGCCGTGGGCGTTGCCGTCCTTCCAAGCTTTGGGGAGAGCCGGCAGCAGGCGGATGATCGGCTTACCGGCGGCATCCGTCTCATGGCTTTGGATCAGCATCTCGGCCATGCCGGCCGGGGCGCCCAGGTTGCCGTCGATCTGGAACGGGGCGCCGCAGCGGTCGAACAGGTTCTCATTGACCTGGGTGCGCATCTGCTCCTCGATGGTCGCCAACGCCCGGTCGCCCCGGTGCAGGCGCGCCCACAGGTTGGCGGCCCAAGCCAGGTTCCAGCCGGTGTGGCCGGCCGCATCGGCATGCGCGTTTTCGGGGGCCATGCGCACCGTCAGCGACTTTTCCGCCGCATTCGCCAGCGTGGGCGTGCCGGCCAGGGTGATCTGGTGGCCGGGATACAGGCCGTAAAGGTGGCTCTTGTGGCGATGGCCGATCCACACTTCACCGAAGGGCTTGTACCACTCCATGAGGCGGCCGTCTTCGCCGATGGCCGGCGCCGGCACGCGCTTCAAGGCTTTTTCCACCTGCGCCGTGAAGTCATCCTTGATGCCAAGCAGCTTGGCGCATTCCAGGGTGTCGGAGAAGGTTTCCCACGCCACCATGTGGTCGTGGGTGTTGCCGATCGCGATGTTGGCGCCGTGTTCCTTGCCGTCGGGGCCGATGTAGCGGAAGGCGTTTTCTGGCGAGCCGCCGGGGCCGGAAATCAGCATGCCCGTCTTCGGATCCTCGCGCATCCAGTCGAGCATGAACAGCGAACCGTCCTTCAAAATCGGCCAAGCGGTTTCCTTGAGGAAGGCCTTGTCCTGCGTGAAGCGGTAATACTCCATCAGGTGCTCCTGCGCCCAATGGCCGCCCAGCACGTAGGAATCCCACTCCGGCGAACCGCCAGGGAAATCCGACATGCCCCAAGCGTCGGTGTTGAGGCAGGCGTTGTAACCACGGCAACCCAGGCTGGCGGCGGTTTCCTTGCCGTATTGGTGGACCCGTTCCAGCAGGTGGAAGTAGGGCTCGTTGC
>CAZKVP010000002.1:0-4254 GCA_964556215.1 uncultured Phycisphaeraceae bacterium | reverse complement strand
GCGTTGGCCGGCCACATGTTCATTTGGACATTGATGTTGAAGTGGAAGTCGCCGGACCAGGCCGCGTGCATGCTTCCCTCCCACAACCCTTGCAGGTTGGGCGGCAGCGAACCGGGACGGCTGGAACCCACCAGTAGGTAGCGGCCAAACTGGAAGAAGGTTTCGAGCAGGTCGGGATCTTGTCCGCCCTTGCGCACCAGGGCCATGCGCTCCGGGGTGGTGAGCTTGGCGATGGCCGGGTCGGTGGCACCCAGGTCGATGACGCAGGCATTCATCAGGCGGGCATGGTCGGCCGCAGCGCGGGCGCGCAATTTTTCGTAGCCGACGGCGGTGGCCTTGTCCAAGGTCGTCGGCGCTGCGGCGGCCCACGCGTCGGTGCGCGGGGAACGGGGGTTGTCGCGGTTGTAGTCGGTGGCGCAGGCGATGAGCAGCGTGGCGGATTTCCCGCCCTGCAGGATCAGCGTGTCGCCGTCCACCGTCAGGCGCCCGCCCGCGTCCGGCAGCACGCGGATGCGGAAGGAGAACTTGGTGCCGCCACCGACGGCCTGACCTTCGACCAACAGTTCGTTGCCCTCGGCCGTTTGCTTCACGACGCCTTCCGCACGGCCGGCGTTCAACCGGCAATGCAGACCCTTGGCATCGGTGGTTTCCAAACGCACGACCATGCACTGGTCGGGGTAGCTCGCCAGCACCGTCTCAGTGAGGGTGCCGCTTTCCAGCGTGGTGGTGGCGACGGACTCCCCGGTTTGCAGGTTGAGGCTGCGGGCGCACGCGGCCGGCTTGCCTGATTGCACCCCCAGGTGCTCGATCCCCAGCGTCCCCAACCCCTGGAACCCCGATATCGCATTGCCCCTGTTCTTGGCCCGGCAGTAAAAACCCTGCGCGCGGGCATAGTCGCCCTTCAGGCACAGGGCGAAGGCTTCGTCCATGTCGGCCTTGCGGCTGTTGGCTGCGACCGGGATCTGCTGGCGGCCGGTCCAGATGGCGTCGTGGTTGAGGTAGATTGTCTCCTTGGGAAAGGCGCCCAGGTTCATGGCGCCCAGGCTGCCGTTGCCGACCGGATAACTGTTGATCCAGCCGTTGGCGGGATGGTCGGCAGTGAGCAGCCAGTTGGGCGCGTCGGCGGCCGGCGCGGCGACTTGCTCCTGCGGCGGGACGGCGGCGCAGGCGCCAAGGCAGAGGGAGGCAAGGAGAAGGATGGTGTGGGCGTGTTTCATGGACATGATTTTTCGTTTTTGGGGGGCCTGGTGCGACGGCTTACTTCTTCACCGGCGCGGGGACCGGCCAGTCCTTCCACGATTGGGGAATCGTTTCCAGCGGCGCCGGCGCCTTCCAGGCCTTGCCGACTTCGGCCAAACGGTTGACGACGTTCGCGTCCATCAAGCCGTCGCGGTTGGGGGCGCAATTGAGCTGGAACACCACATTGCGCTTGTTGAGGGGAATCAGGTTCTGGTTGACGATCCAATCCACGCTCCGGAGCGGCTGCTTCGGAAAGTCCGTGCGCCAGAACCAGTCGGACTGGAGGGTGTTGCCCAACTGGGCGGGCCAGTCGGCACCGTCGGGCAACGCGATGCCCGCATGGCCCTCGATCTGCAGGATGTCGCCGACTTTGGGGTCGCGCGAGTGGTTCAGGACCAGACAATTCGGCTGCAGCGACTTGATGTGGTGGTAGATCTCCGCATATGAAAGTTCGGCGAAGCTCGGGCTCTCGTGCCAGTTGTTGCCCCAGGCGTCGAACACGATGCAGGTGATGTCGCCGTAGTGGGTGAGGAGTTCGGTGAGCTGGTTCTTGATGAAATCAACCTTGGCGCGCGAGACGCCGCCATGCCGGCTGTCGGCGATGCCGGCCGTGCGGTCGCGGATCGAGTAATACAGGCCGACCTTGAGGCCGCGCTTGCGGAAGGCTTCGGTGAATTCGCCGACCACGTCGCGCTTGCAGCCGTTGCCCACGGTGTAGTCGGTGCATTTGCTCGGCCACAGGCAGAAGCCGTCGTGGTGCTTGGTGGTCAGGATGGCGAGTTTCATGCCCGCGCTTTTGGCGGCGTCCGCCCATTGGCCGCAATCCAGCTTCGTCGGATTGAACAGCGCCGGACTGACGTCGTCGGCGGTCCCCAGGATCCCATCCCTGCCCTGCCGGGGCATCCCGTGGTCGGGCATGAGCCGGGTCGTGCCGTTTTCCTGGTAGGTGGCCGGGGAGAAGTGGATGAACATGCTGAAGCGCATGTTCACCATGTCGCGCTGCAATTCGGTCAGCGGCTTGGCGGCAGCGATAGTGGGCTTCTGCGCGGCCGGGGGAGCCGTCGGAGCGGCCGAAGTGGCCTGTTGCGCGGAACAGGCCAGCGAAACGGAAAGGGAGGCGAGGATGAGGCAGGCGGCGGATTTCATGGGAGGGTTCCTTGAAAAGGGTATTGAGAAAGGGTGTGGACCAAAGCTTGGCCTGGCCGTGTGGATGGCATTGTGACGCATGGCTCCCGGACGCTTTACAGCAAGTCATGAATCGTCCATGGATGTCAATGACGCCTATCTGCCGGCCAACGCCCCGGGCCGGGCGTTGCCGGAGCCGGTGCCGGCGTGGGAAGAGGCGGTCGAACAGGCGCTGACGGTGCTGGGGTTGGTGCCGCAGGGGTTCGAGGCGCAGTGGAAGAGGTTGGCGGGGTTAAGGGGGTGAGGGCAACAAATACAAACAAAAACCGTACAATTGCCGTCATGAGCAAAGAATCCCAATCCATCGAGTGGAAAGAATCGTGGCACGATGAATACTTGAAATGGATTTGCGGTTTTGCCAACGCGCAAGGCGGGGTGCTGCATATCGGGCGCAATGACAAGGGCGTGGTCGTCGGCCTGCCCAACGCCCGCAAACTGCTGGAAGACATCCCCAACAAGGTGCGCGACATCCTGGGCATCCTGGTATGCGTGAACCTGAAGGCGGAAGGCGGGAAGGAATACCTGGAGATCGTGGTCGAACCCTACCTCAACGCGGTGAGTTACAAGGGCGAGTACCACCTGCGCGTCGGTTCAACCAAGCAGGAATTGAAGGGTGCCGCGCTGAGCCAGTTTCTGCTGCGCAAATACGGGCGGACCTGGGACAGCGTGCCTGTTCCGCATGCGACCTTCCGCGAACTCTCATCCTCCGCATTCGCCGAATTCCGGCGGTTGGCCAAGGACGGCCAACGCATGGATGCCAAAGCGCTGAAGGGTTCCACCGCATCGCTGCTTGAAAAACTCCATTTGGTGGAAGGCGACCACCTCACGCGCGCGGCGGTCCTGTTGTTCCACCCGGATCCCGAAAAATTCATCACCGGGGCCTTTGTGAAGATCGGTTACTTCCGGACCGACACCGACATCCTCTACCACGACGAGGTTCATGGCGACCTGTTCACCCAGGTCCGGCAGACTGCGGACATTCTGATCACCAAGTACCTTCGGGCGCTCATCAGTTACCGGGGGATCCGGCGGCTGGAAACATTGCCGGTTCCGGCGGCGGCCTTGCGCGAGGCGTTGCTCAATGCGCTCATCCACCGGAATTACGCCGTGGGCGCGCCGGTGCAGATCCGCGTCCATCCGGACAAGTTGAAAATCTGGAATCCCGGCGAATTGCCCGACCGATGGACGGCCGCCGACCTGTTGCGCGACCACTCCTCGCACCCGTTCAATCCGTCGCTGGCCAACGCCTTTTTCCGCGCCGGCGAGATCGAATCCTGGGGCCGCGGGATTCGGCGGATCGTCGAAGCCTGCCGCGAAGCCGGCGCCCCGAAGCCGAAGTTCCGCTACGCGCCGGGGGACATGTGGATGGAGTTTCCGTTCCCGGCGGAGTATGTGGCGGCGTTGGGGGCGCCGGGGACAAGCCAAGAGCCCATCCAAGAAACTAGGGAGAAAACTAGGGAGAAAACTAGGGAGAAGATTTTGCGCTTGCTGGCGGAGAATCCACGGATGACAACCGAGGTGTTGGCTTCGCAACTGGGGATCACGGCCAAGGGCATCGAATGGCAAATGGCCCGCTTGAAGGCATCCGGACACATTCATCGGGTGGGTTCGGACAAGGGCGGCCACTGGGAAGTCATCAAGGGGTAGTGCGCATGGGCGGCCGATCCTTTGGGGGGGCGGCGGTATATCGGCGTTTGGGGACGCCCGCGGTTCTGGGATGGCGAGGGCGGACATGTGGATGGAGTTCCCGTTCCCGGCGGAGTATGTGGCGGCGTTGGGGAACACCCGGAAACCACCGGTAGAAACTGAGGTGAAAACTGGGGTGAAAAC
>CAZKVP010000001.1:0-98344 GCA_964556215.1 uncultured Phycisphaeraceae bacterium | reverse complement strand
GAAGAAGCCGACACCGCAAAAATCCTCGCCCCGCTTGGCCAAGTCTGGATCGACGGCAAGTTGGTGCCCTCCGCGCAAGCCAGCGTGTCGGTGATGGACCACGGCTTGCTGTACGGCGACGGCGTGTTTGAGGGCATCCGTTCCTACAACGGGCGGATCATGAAGTTTGAGACCCATTTGCGCCGTCTGTACGAATCGGCGCGCGCCATCCGCATGGTGATTCCGTATACACAGGAAGAATTGGCCGCCGCCGTGCGCCAGACTTTGGCCGCCAACGGGCGCAAGGATGGCTATGTGCGCCTGTGCGTTACCCGCGGCATCGGCGAGATGGGCATCAACCCCTTCAACTCGCCGTGCCCGACCGTGTTCATCGTCACCTGCGACCTGCGCCTGTACCCCAAGGAGTTGTACGAAAAAGGCCTGCCCATCATCAGCAGCAGCGTGATCCGCAATCATCCCGCTTCTCTTTCGCCGCGTATCAAGAGCTTGAACTACCTCAACAATGTGCTGGCCAAGATCGAGGCGATCGATGCCGGCGTGTTCGAGGCCGTGATGTACAACCACCAGGGTTTTGTCGCCGAATGCACCGCCGATAATCTGTTCGTGGTCAAAAACGGCCGTGTCATCACCCCGCCCTTGTCCGCCGGTTCGCTTGAGGGATGCACCCGCAACCTGGTGATGGATTTGGCCCGCCAGGCCGGCTTGGAGATGATCGAGCAGGACATGACCCGCCACGATTTGTATGTGGCCAATGAAATGTTCCTGACCGGCACCGGGGCCGAAGTGATTCCGGTGTCGATGATCGACAAACGGTTCATCGGCGGCGGCAAGCCTGGTCCAGTGACCAATCAACTGATCAAAGCCTTCCGCGATTTGATCGCCAAGGGTGTCCCGGAAGATTAAAAAAAAGTAGACGCGGCGGCTCGCCGCGTTGAAAGAACCCCGACCGTCAGGGAGGGGACGAGTGTCGCCCGAATGGCGCGCGAGCGTCCCCTCCCTGACGGTCGGGGTTCTTTCATAATGCGCCCAATAACCTGAATCATGATGACGCCCCATCCCTACGCCACCTCCCAATTCCCCGGCACCGGCGGCCTTTTCAAGCAGCGCCCCGGCGATTTCTTGGTCGAAGAATTGCCGTTGTACGAGCCCAGCGGAACGGGCGAGCATTTGTTTTTGTTCATTGAGAAAACCAACCTCACCACCGAGGATGCCGTGCGCCAGGCATGCCGCGCCTTTGGCGTGACGCGCCGGGCCATCGGCCTGGCCGGCCAGAAAGACAAAGTTGCGGTCACCCGCCAATGGCTTTCCATCCATCTGCCCGGCGTCAAGGATTCGCAAGCCGCCCAAGGCATTGAACAACTCGGCGCCAACCCCGAGCAGTTGCGGGTGGTCAAAGCCGCCCGCCATGGCAACAAATTGCGCCTGGGTCACCATGGCGGCAACCGCTTTGTGCTCAAAGTACGTGAAGTCGGGCCAGGTGCGGTGGTGCGCGCCAAACCCATCTTGGATTATTTGGCCAAGTTTGGTGCACCCGATTTCGTCGGCGAGCAGCGCTTTGGTCGCGACGGCGACAACGCCGACATGGGCCGCTTGCTGCTCTTGGGCCAAGCCCCGCCGGAAATAAGCAGTCAGCGCAAAGACCAACAAGCCTTTTTGATTTCCGCCTTTCAATCCGCCATCTTCAACCGCGTGCTGGCCAAGCGGGTGGAAGCCGGCACCTGGAACCGGTTGCTGCCCGGCGATCTGGCGATGAAGCACGACAACGGTTCGCTGTTCGCCGTGGACGCAGCCACCGCCGAATTGGAAAACGCCGCCGGCGGCCGCGTGGAACAGTTGGAAATTTCCCCCAGCGGCCCGTTGTGGGGCGACAGCATGCTGCGGCCAGAGGCAGAGGTGGGCGCGTTGGAGGCGGAAGTGCTGGCCGAATTCGGCTTCACCCCGGAATCGTTGACGGCAGCCTGCAAGCAGCAAGGCGGCGACAACACCCACGGCGCCCGCCGCCCCCTGCGCATCCCGGTGCGCGAAACCGCCCTGTCGTTTTCAGTGGATGCGGATGGGCCGTGTTTGGAGATGGCCTTTTTGCTGCCCAAGGGTGCGTTTGCGACGGAGGTGATGCGGGAGGTGATGAAGTAGGGGGCTTCTCCACAAAAAGTTAGGGTGTTTGCAAAGTATTAGGGTGATGCCTAATATCCGACTATCACCCGAACAAAAGGAACCTCATGCTCCGCGAACTCCACATCAGCAACTTGGCCGTGATTGAAGATGCCGTCATCACCCTTGGCCCCGGGCTCAACGCCTTCACCGGCCAGACCGGCGCCGGCAAGAGTTTGGTGCTGGGCGCCATCGAAGGCTTGCTGGGGTTGAAGCCCTTGGCCAAGATGGTGCGCGGCGGTTTGAAAGACGGCGAAGAGGCGCGGGTGGATGCGGTGTTTGAATTGGCCAGTGCCTCGCAGGCCGAGGCATTGTCGGTTTTGCTGGATGAAAGGCTGGCGGTGGGCGACGAGTTGGTGCTCTCGCGCAAAGCCAGTGTGGCCGGTCGTGGCAGCGTGCGGGTCAATGGCAAGCCGGTGGCGGCCGGCGTGCTCAAAGAAGCTGCCGCTTATTTGGTAGACATCCACGGCCAGCACGACGGCCAACGTTTGCTCAAGCCCTCCGAACAATTGGCGGTGCTTGATGGTTGGGCCGGCTCGGCTGCGCTGCGCGCCCATTACGCCGCCGCCTGGGAATGCTTGCAAGCCTTGCGCGCCCGGCAGGAGGAATTGGTCACCGGCGCCGCCCTGCGCCAGGAGCGCTTGGAGTTGTACGGTTTTCAAGCCAAAGAAATCGACGCCATCGAGCCGGCTTGGGGCGAATTCACCACCTTGTCGGCCCGTGAAAAAATCCTCGGCAGCGTGGAATATCTGCGCCAAAACGCCGAGGGTGCGGTGGCGGCCTTGGATGAATCCGAGAGCGGTGATGCCGTGCTCACCCAGTTGCAGCGCGTGGAGCGCCAAGTGGCGGAATTGGCCGAAACCGACGCCAGTTTGGCCCCGCTGCATGAATCGGTGCGCGGCGCTTTGATCGCCGTGCAGGAGGCCGCCTATGACCTGCGCCGCTATGCCGACAAGTTGGAAGTGGACCCCGGCGAACTGGCCCAAGTGCGTGGCCGGTTGGACGGCCTGATCCGCCTGACCCGCAAGTACGGCCGGGGCGGGGCGGGGGAGGATGAAATGCAAGCCGTGCTGGAACACCGCGAGAAAATTGGCGCTGAGATCACCCGTTTGGATCGCGAGCAAAGCGACAGCGGCACCCTGGCCGACGACCTGGCCGCCGCCTGCCGCGCCTTGGCCGCCTGCGGCGCCGCCTTGTCTGAAACCCGGCAAAAAGCCGCCGCCAAACTCGGCCCCTTGATTGAGCATGCCCTGCGCGATTTGGGCATGAACGAAGCCAAAGTGAGGGTGGTGGTGGAATCGGCCGACGGGGCCAAGGTGGCCGGCGGCCAAACCGAGTTGGCCGCACCCTCGGGCTTGGATGTCGCCAGTTTTGAAGTCAGGACCAACCCCGGCCAACCCTTTGCCGCCATGCGCGAGGTGGCCAGCGGCGGCGAACTCTCGCGGGTGATGCTGGCGCTCAAGAGCGTGCTGGCCGACAAATCCAAAGCCGCCAAGCCGGCCAAAGCCGTCAAAGGCAGCATCGGCGCCGGCAAGGCCGAGGTCGGCAAAATGGAGATCGGCAAAACGGAGGTTGGGGAGTGCAGCGATGGCGCCTTGCTGGTGTTTGACGAAGTCGATGCCAACATCGGCGGCCGCTTGGGCGATGTGATCGGGCGCAAGTTGAAGGGCTTGGCCGCTGGTGGCCAAGTATTGTGCATCACCCATCTGCCCCAGATCGCCGCCTTTGCCGACCATCACCTGCGCATCGTCAAGGAAGTCAGCGGCCACGGCGAAAACCGCGTCACCAAGACCCGGGTGGAAGCCATCACCGGCGAAGCCCGCGTGAGCGAATTGGCCGAAATGCTGGCCGGCAAGAGCGCCGGCGACACCACCCGCCAGCAGGCCAGGGAACTGATGGGGTCGGCCAAGGCGGCGTGAGCGGCGGTCAAAACGCAATCGTCCAGGCTCCAAATGCCTGCTTTTTAAACGGCTGTTTTTCAGGTCCGCAGCGGGGTGGTGGCAACTGAAACAATGGGCTGGACAGGGTCAAAATGGTTCCCTATGATTGCCGGACCTCTTTTTTCAGGAACCTTGCCATGCCCACCCGCCGCTTCATCCTCTCCCTTGCGCTTGCCGGACTCTCCACCCTTGCCCTGACCGGCTGCGACAACAAGCCGGCCGCCGGCGCCGCCACCGGTGGCGAAACCAAGGCCGCCGCCAGGGTGACGCTGGCGATCATCCCCAAGGACCAAAACCACGCCTTCTGGAAGGCGGTCAAGCGCGGGGTGGACAAAGCCGAGGCTGAGACCAACACCAAGATCATCTGGCGTGCAACGCAAAAAGGCGACGACTCCTCTGGCCAAGTGGACATCATCAATTCCGTGGGTAGCGACTCCATGGTCAAGGGCGTGGCAGTGGCTCCAATCACTGACAAAAGCCCGGTGCAAGCCATCAATGACTTGCGCGCCAAGGGCCTGCCTGTGATCATTTTCGATTCTCCCTTGGATGCCAAAATCGGCGAGACTTACGCCAGTTTTGTCGGCACTGACAACAAAGTGGCCGGCCATGCCGGTGGCGTTGCCTTGGCCAAGGTCATGGGTGACAATAAAAAAACGGTGCTGCTGCGCTACAAGCCCGGTTCGGCCAGTACGGATGCGCGCGAAGAAGGCTTCCTGGCGGCTGCCAAGGAGAACAACCTCACGCTCATTTCCGACAACCAGTACGCCGGCGTGGATCAATCTTCGGCCAAAGACAAGGCCACCTCCATGATGGACAAAATCGTTGAGGCCGGCGGCGTGTTTGCCCCCAATGAATCGGCGTCTCTTGGGTTGTACAACGCCCTGCTGGACGCCAAGGCCAGCGGCAAAATCAAGGCCGGCCAAATCAAAATGGTGGCTTTTGACGCAACTCCCCTGCTGGTGCAAGGCTTGCTGGATGGCGACATCGCCGCCATCGTGGTGCAAGACCCGGAGGTGATGGGCTATAAAACCGTGAAAACCCTGCTGGCCGCCGTCAAGGGAGAAAAAGTGCCTGAATCAGTGGACAGCGGCTACCAAGTGGTGACCAAGGATAATCTCAAGGACGCCAATATCCGCGCCATTCTGTTGGCCTATAGCCCGGATATTGCCAAACTGCTGCCGGCCGCCAAGTGACGGCCCGTGCCTTGGTGAATATTTTGTAAATAGGCCATAATCCAACCCCGCAGGCATCCCTTCCCCGGACGCCCGTTTTTTAAGCGTGCCTTTTCCATTTGCATTTTTCACACCCCATGCCAGAGCCCGCCCAAGACCCGCACGCCGCTGCGCCCCGCCTGATCATGCGCGACGTCCGCAAGACCTTCGGCCCCACCGTGGCCTTGGGCGGCGTGTCCTTGGACATCCGCCCCGGCGAGGTCCACGCGCTGATTGGCGAGAACGGCGCCGGCAAAAGCACGCTGATGAAGGTGCTTTCCGGCGCGCACCGCCCCGACTCGGGGGAGATGGTCCTCGACGGCGCCGCCTACGCCCCCGCCACACCGGCCAAGGGCCGCGATGCGGGCGTGGCCATGATCTACCAGGAACTGACCATGGCCCAGCACCTGTCGGTGCAGGAAAACCTGTTTCTGGGCCAGGAGCAGACCGTGGGCCCGGTGCTCAAACTGGGTGAAATGCGGGCCAAAGCCAAAACCGCCTTGGAACGCGTCGGCCTGCCGCACATCGATCCCGACACCCGCGCCAGCCGCCTCTCCAACGCGCAGCTCCAGTTGATCGAAATCGCCCGCAGCCTGATCTTCAAGTGCCGCGTGCTGGTGCTCGACGAGCCGACCTCCTCGCTCACGGCCAAGGACATCGAGCACCTGTTCTCACTGATCCGCCAATTGCGCGCCGAGGGCGTCAGCATCATCTACATCTCGCACTTCCTTGAGGAAGTGCGCGCCGTGTGCGACCGCTACACCGTGCTGCGCGACGGCCGTTCGGTGGGCACTGGAGAAGTCTCCGCCTGCACCAATGCCGACATCGTGCGCCTGATGGTCGGGCGCGAAGTGGCCGACCTCTATCCCCGCTCGGCGCGCACGCCCGGCGAGGTGGTGTTGGAATTGTCCGAACTGGCCTCCGCCATGGGCAAACCGGCCAGCGCAAGTCTGCAATTGCGCCGCGGCGAGATATTGGGCATCGCCGGCCTGATGGGCGCCGGCCGCACCGAACTCATCCGCGCCATCTTCGGCTTGGACCGCGTGGCCTCCGGCCAGATCCGCGTGGGCACCTTCAACGGCAGCGCCACGCCGGCGCAGCGCTGGAAAAACCAATGCGGGATGCTGAGCGAAGACCGCAAACGCGAGGGCCTGGCCCTCAACCTCTCCATCGCCGACAACCTCACCCTACCCTGGCTCAAGAACCTGGGCCCCATGGGCTTGGTGTTCCCCGGCAAGCAGACCGCCGCCTGCAAGCCGTGGATCGAGCAGATCCCCATCAAATGCTCCAGCGCGGCTGCCAAAATCTCCTCGCTTTCCGGCGGCAACCAGCAGAAGGTAGCCATCGCCCGCCTGCTGCACGCCCGGTGCGACGTGCTGCTCTTGGACGAACCCACCCGTGGCATCGATGTTGGCTCCAAGGCGCAGATTTACGCACTGCTTGACCAGTTGTCCAAGGAGGGCAAGGCGATCCTGATGGTGTCCTCCTACCTGCCTGAACTCATGGGCACCTGCGACCGCATCGCGGTCATGAGCAAGGGGCGGCTGTTTGCCGCCCGGCCGGTGGGGGAATTGACCGAACATGACATCATGGTCGAGGCGATTTCCACCTGATTCCCGCCCTCCGAACCCTTTTCCATCATCCAAAGCCTGCGGCCACCCCCGCCAACACCCATGTCCAGCCCTACGTCATCCCCGCGCACTTCCCCGCTGATCACCTTTTGGCGCCGCTACGAAACCATCCTGGGTCCGCTGTTCGGACTGATCTTCGTATGGGCCCTATTTGCCGTTCTGACCACCCTCAAGCGGCACAGTGACTACCCGGAAAAATCCTGGTTGGATGCCCTGCGCGACGCCTGGATGAATCTTGACAATCTCGCCGACATCGTGCGCCAATCCACATTTGTCGGGGTGGCGGCGCTGGGGGCCACCATCATCCTGATTTCAGGCGGCCTGGATTTGTCGGTGGGCTCCACCATTGCCTTGGTCTCCATCGTGACGGCACTGCTGTTGGGTTTGGGGGCTCCTCCAGCACTGGCCATGGCCGGCGGTGTGGGAACCGGCATCCTTACCGGCCTTGCGATCGGCAATATGGTGGTGGGCCATATCGGCATGGTCGCTCCTGCCTTTTTGGCGATGCTCGTCGCCACCAAGATTGTTCCTTCCTTCAACCTTCCGCTTGGGATTGCATTGCTGGCGGGCGTCGGCATGGTTGCCGCAGCGGGCGCAGGAGGATGGGCCGTCACCCGCGTCACCATCCGCCGCATCGAGTTGACCCCCTTCATCGTGACGTTGGGCATGATGGCCATCCTGCGCGGAACCGCCATGAATCTGGTTCCTGCGGGTGAAACAACGATTCGGGTGGACCCGCAAGCCCTCGGCTTTATGGAATATTTCATGCGCCGCGGACCGCTGGGATTGCCGTCTGCGACTTGGGTTTTCATCGGACTGGCCTGCTTCATGGCAATCCTGTTGCGTTACACGGCCTTTGGCCGGCATGTGTTCGCCATCGGCAGCAACGAGGAAACCGCCCGTCTCTGCGGCATTCCCGTCTCGCGCACCAAAGTATTGATCTACGCGCTTGGCATCAGCATGGCTGGCATGGCCGGCGTCATACAGTTCTGCCATATCAGCGGCACCGGCGATGCCACGATCGCGGACGGCATCGAACTGACCGTGATTGCCGCCTGCGTGATTGGCGGAACCAGTTTGTCCGGGGGGGAAGGGTCCATCATGGGCACCATCATCGGCGTTCTAATCCTCAAAATGGTCAGCATCGGCTGCTCCAAAATGGAATGGAACGACTCCATCCAGAAAATCGTCACCGGCGGCATCATCCTGGCTGCCGTGGTGCTTGACCGTCTGCGCCACCGAAAGCCCGCCTGATCCTTTTGTGATCCTGCAAAAAGGGCTCCCCAAAGGGCGCCTTTTTTTAGCCTGTGATTCGCTCCCCTTGGCCCGATGGCCCGCCCCCCGGCGGCGCACGCGCCGCATTGGGCCGGATCACATCCCCGCCACCAGCGCCCCGGCCGTATGCCCGCCGAAGCCGGCGGCAAACACCGCATGGGCGGCGCCGGGTTTGACCATGCACCCGGCCGCTTGCGCGCACAGGCTCTCCGGCAAATCCATCACCCCGTCGCTTAGCCACTTCATCGGCGGGATGCGCCCGCTGCGGCAGGAGAGGCAGGCCAGGATGAAGGCGGTCAGGCCTGCGGCGCCAAGGCCGTGGCCAAGCGCGCCTTTGCAGGCGTACAGGGGCAGGGGGGCGCCGTGAGGACTGCCGATTGCGCGGGCCAGGGCGGCCACTTCCGCCGGGTCGTGTTCCGGCGTGCCGGTGGCATGGGGGTGCAGCACATCGAGGGGGCGTTTGGCGTTGAACTGGGTGGCCAGGTGTTCGACAGCCTCCATCCTGGGGCTGGTGCGCAGCAGGTCATAGGCTTCGGCCAAGCAGCCGGTGTCGAGCAGTTCGATCGGGCCTTTGCCCGCGCTTTGCGGCGGTGTTTCGTCATCCTTGAGTTTGCGCAGAACCACCGCCGCGCCGGCCTCGGCCAGCACGAAGCCGCCGCGCCGCGCCGCCAACGGTGTTTGGCGGTAGCCGTCCAGGGTGGTTGGGGCCAGCACGCCCAAGCGCTGGTACGAATGCATGAAGACCGGGGTCAGGGCCGCTTCCGAGGTGACGACCAATGCATGGGTGCGGGAGTCGTCGGCCAGCAGCCATTGTCGGGCGGCGTCGAGCGCCACCAAGGACGAGGCGCAGGCGGCGACCGTGTGGGTCATCACGCGGATGCCAAGCCGTTTGGCCAGGCGGTCGGAGAGATAGCCGTGGGGCCCCAAGGCATACCACTCGGGCGAGGGCGCAAAGGTGGTGGTGTTTTCGCCGGTTTGCCGGCCCACTTGCGCCACCGCGCCTTTGCTGGTGCCGATGAAGGTGGCCAATTCCGCCAGAGGGATGCCGGCCTGTTCGCAAGCCTCGCGCGCGGCGCGGTCGGCCAGTTCCACCGCCGGGTCGTCGGCCACGATGCGGGCCACCGCCACACCGCCGATGCCGGAGACGATTTTGTCGGGCGGGGTGTCCAGTTCGTAGCGTGCCAAGCGGTCGGTCAGGCATTTTCCGGCCAGCAGCGCGGCAAATGTGGGCCATGCCCCATGCCCCAAGGGGGAGCAAAGGCCAAGACCGGCAACCAGCAGGCGGGGAGATGACATGGGGTGGGCATGATAGGCACTAGAATGGCCCCCTTATGCCCCACGACGCCATCATTTTTGACCTTGACGGAACCCTGGCCGACACCATGCCCGCCCACTATGTGGCATGGCGCAAAATCCTGGATCCGGTGGGCATCCCCTTTCCCGAGGATGTGTTCTACGGATTCGGCGGGGTGCCGACGAAAAAGATCCTGCAGATCCTGTCGGATCGCCATGGCGTGCCACTGGACCCCATCCGGCTGACGGAGGAAAAAGAGGCGGCGTTTGAGGCGCACATCCACACCACCTTGGCCATCCCCGAAGTGCTGGCAGTGGCCCGCGCCAACTTGGGCAAAAAGCCGATGGCCATCGCCACCGGCGGCTACCGCAAGGTGGTGGCCCGCACGCTGGAGGTGCTGGGCATCACCGGTTGGTTTGGCGCGGTGGTGACGGTGGAGGATGTGACCCATCCCAAGCCGCACCCGGAAACCTTCGCCTTGGCGGCGCAAAAACTGGGCGTGGATCCGCATCGCTGCCTGGCCTATGAGGATGCCGATCCGGGCATCGCCTCGGCCAGGGCCGCCGGGATGACGGTGATTGATGTGCGGACTTTGCGCGGGAAATAATGCCGGCGGTACCCATTGTTATTCTTCACCCCATGACCGACCTGTTCGCCCCAGCCCGCCTTGTCGAAGCAGAATTGGAATGCTTCCTTCTGGAGCGTCCCTTGCCGGCCAATTTGCGCCGGGCCTGCGGTTATGCGCTGCTTGGCGGCGGCAAGCGCCTGCGCCCGATTTTGACGGTGCATGCCTGCGTGGCGGCGGGGGGGGCGGCCGAAAACGCCCTGGCGCCGGCGGCCGCACTGGAAATGATCCATGCGTTTTCATTGGCGCATGACGATTTGCCGGCTTTGGACAACGATGATTTGCGCCGCGGCCGGCCCACCTTGCACAAGCATGCCGGCGAAGCGATGGCGATTTTGGCCGGTGATGCGCTGATGGGCCTGGCCTTTGAATTGCTGGCCGGCCGGGCTCCGGCCGCCACCGCGCCGGCCCTGCTTGCGGAGTTGGCCAAAGGGCTCAACGACATGATTGCCGGCCAGGTTTATGACACCTTGCCGGAATTCCCCGAAGGGCTTTCAAACGCCGACAAATTGCAGTTGATCCACCGCAACAAGACCGGTGCGCTGTTGGTCGCGGCTTGCCGAATGGGTGGTTTGGCGGCCGGTGCGGATGATGCCGCGTTGGCGCGCCTGACCCGTTACGGCGAAACCATCGGCGTGCTGTATCAGGCGGTGGATGATCTGCTGGATGCCACCGTCTCCACCGAGCAAATGGGCAAAGTCACCGGCAAAGACAGCGCTCATGGAAAACTCACTTTCCCAAGTGTGTATGGCGTTGACGGCACCCGCGCCGAAATTGCCCGCATGCTGGCCGAAGCTGAAGCGGCTATCCTGCCGTGCGGCGCGCGCGGCGAACCGCTGGTGCGTCTGGCGCGTTTCATGGCCCACCGGACCAAGTAGGTTTTGCAAGTGATTTTTTGCGGATTTCCCCCCTTTCGCTTCCCACACCCATGCGCATCATTGCCGGCTCCCACCGCGGCCGCCCCTTCCAGGCCCCCGACGACGACAAAACCACCCGTCCGATCACCGATCGGGCCAAGGAGACGCTGTTCAACAAGTTGTTTTCGCTGGGCATGTTTTCCACGGAGGATGAAGACGGCAACCCCACGCCGTTCCACGTTGCCGACGTGTTTTCCGGCACCGGCTCGATGGGCCTTGAATGCCTCTCGCGCGGGGCGGCCACCTGCCTGTTCGTGGACCAGGACCGCCGCACCCGCGACATTGTGGATGCCAACCTGAAGGGTTTGGGATTGGCCGCGCGCGGGCGCATGCTGGGCACCAGCGCGTTGTCAACGGTGTGGATTGACGCCCTGCCGCCGGCCATGCGCCTGGTGTTTTTGGATCCGCCCTACAAAATGGCCGAGGACGAAACCCAGCGGGCGCAGCTGATGGCGCTGTTTTCACCGCTGCTGGGCAAGATGGAGGACGGCGGCATCGTGGTCTTTCGCACGCCCGACGGTGTGAAATTGCCCGGGGTGGCCGGTTATGACCAGGTCGCCTTCAAGGTGGGGTCGATGGAATTCTTTTTTTACCAGAAGCCGATGTGAATCAAATCCCCGCGCCCATGTCGGTGTCCAGCGGGCGCTTGGAGAGCAACTCCGGCGCCATGCGGGTGGGGATCACGGTGTGGTCGGGCGGCACCGATTCGGTGACAAAAGCGCCGCCGGCGATCACGCTGTGGGCGCCGATGGTGGTGCGGCCGCCCAGCACGGTGGAGTTGGAATAGACCGTGACGTCGTCCTCCAGCGTGGGGTGGCGTTTTTTGTCGCGCAGCGACTGGCCGCCGCGGGTGGAGATGGCCCCCAAGGTCACGCACTGGTAAATCTTGACGCGCTTGCCGATGACCGCGGTGCCGCCGATGACCACGCCGGTGGCATGGTCGATGAAGAAGGATTCGTCAATGGTGGCGCCCGGATGGATGTCGGCGCCGGTGTCGGCGTGGGCGATCTCGCTCATGATGCGCGGCATCATGGGGATGCCGAGTTTGAACAGCGCATGGGCGATGCGGTGGACGAACACGGCCTCCACGCCGGGATAGCAGAAGATGGTTTCGTCGGTGTGGCTGGCCGCCGGGTCGCCGTCAAAGGCGGCCTTCACATCGGTGGCCAGCAGTCGGCGGATTTCGGGCATTTGCGCCCAAAAAGCATCGGCCAGGCGGCGGGCCTCATCATCGCAGGAGGTCGGGGCTTTGTCGCAGGCCGCATAGCGCAGGCTTTGGCGGATTTGCTCGTGCAGCAGCGCGTCGGCGGCCTGCAGCAAGGTGGCCAAGTGGGATTGCACCTGGTCGGGGGTCACCGGATGGGGGTCATGAAAGCCGGGAAACACGAGGCGGCGCAGCAGGCCAAGCAGATCATTGAGGCGCGCGCGGCTGGGCAGCCCGGTTGCTCCGAAATGCGCCGTGTGGGGATGGGCGGCATAAGAGGCAGCCAGCGCCTGGGCGGTGGCCGCAAGTTGGGGGGAGGGGTGAGACATGGGGGGGAGTATAGGAACCGGGAACCCAAAGGGCGGCCATCCGGCCCGCGCGGCGTGCTCGCCGCATGTCCATCTGCCGGCTGCACCCGCCAGGCACAAAAAAACGCCTTGCGGCGTTTTGCTCCGGCGGTGCGGGTTCGAGAGACCGGATCGGTGGCTCGAACCCCAGCAATTAGGTGGGTGCGTCGGTGGGTCGGCCAAACCTGCCGTGCGTAACGGTATGGTTATCACGCCCACATACCCGCGCCCTTGGGGTTCGCATCGGCTCGAGCGCATATGTCACCGATCTCCCGAGCCCGGACCGCCTGGATGTGAAAGAGCCCACGCCCGCATTGTAGGGCAGCCCATGAAAAAAGCCCGGCGTTGGCCGCGGCTTTTTTCATGGGCTGATGCTTGGATCACTTGGTCGGAATGGTGAGCTTCTGGCCGAGTTTCAGTCTGTTGGGATTGGCGCCGATGGTTTTGCGGTTGGCGTTGTAAATTTCGTCGGAGTGCTTTTGGTCGCCGAAGAATTTCTGCGAGATGGAGCTCAGCGTGTCACCACTTTTGACGGTGTAGATCCTGCCGGCCGGTGCGGCCGGTTTGACTACGGGCTTGGCTTCGGGAGCTGCCGGAGGGAGGGTGGGCGCCGGCGGCGGGGTGACGGTGGCGGTGGATGGGGTGGGCGACGGCGCGGGGGCCGGCGACGGGGTTGGCGTTGGCGTCAAAGACGCGGGCGCCACGTTGAGCACGGGCGCCGGAGGCGTGTTGTTTGAGAAGATGGGGGCATCCGGCGCGGGGGTAGCCGCTGGCGGGGGCACGGCGGTGGACAGGGGATCCGTGCTGTTGGCCGGCACATTGCTGCCATCGGCCAGCAATGCGTCATGGCCGGAATTCGATTTTTTGATGACACGGTACGTGATGGCGGTTGCCAGCAGGACAAGGCAAAAAGCAAGGGCGATTTTGTATGACGTTTTCATGGGGCGATCCTCGTCCGTGAGGAGGAAACACAGGGGACAAAACGGGCGCGGTGAATCCATTCACCGCAGGTGGGCGGAGTGTACTTCAAGCGCAGGGGGTGTGAAAGGGTGGATTTTTCATTTTTTTCACCGTTTTGCGGCTTGATTTCACCCGCCCTTGCGCCTGTGCTATGCTCCCGTTTAGGAACCCAAGGAGGGGTTCGTTTCCCCCAAAAAGATACGCCCTGGCCGGCCCACCCGCAGGAAGCCCCATGTCCACCATCACTGTTCCACTTTACGATCTGGTCGCCAATAACCGTCCGCATTTGGAGGAGTTCCACGAAGCCCTCGAACGGGTGGAGGAATCCGGCCAATACATCCTGGGCCCCTTTGTGGAGAAGTTTGAAAAGGAATTGGCCAAGGCCTGCGGCGTCAAGCATGCCATCGGCGTGGGCTCCGGCACCGATGCCATTTTGATCTCACTGATGGCCCTTGACATCGGCCCGGGCGACGAGGTGATCACTTCGCCCTTTGCCTACATCCACACCGCCGGCTGTGTCCGCCGCCGCAACGCCACGCCGGTGTTCTGCGATATTGACCCCATTTCGTTCAACTTGGACCCGGCCAAGGTGGAGGCCGCCATCACGGAACGCACCAAGGCCATTTTGGTGGTGCATCTCTACGGCCAGACCTGCGACATGGGGCCGATCCTGGCCCTGGCCAAAAAACGCGGCATCGCGGTGATCGAAGATGCCGACCAGGCCATCGGCGCCAAGTACAAGGGCAAGCAGGCCGGCTCGCTTGGCACCGTGGGCGTCACCTCGTTCTACCCCACCAAGGGATTGTCCGCCATGGGGGATGCCGGCGCGGTGCTCACCAACGATGACGCCTTGGCCGCGCGCACCCGCCTGATGCGGGTGCACGGCATTGAGGAGGGGTACGTGGTGCGCCAATTGGGCGGCAACTTCCGCCTGGATGCGCTGCACGCCGCGTTGCTTTCGATCAAACTGCCGCATGCCGAGGCCGATACCAAAGCCCGCCGCGCCCATGCCGACCGTTATGAAAAGCGCTTGGAGGAACTGCAGGTCTCCACTCCGACCGAAGGCGAAAACTGCTTCCACACCTTCAGTCATTACACCATCCGCGTGCGCGGCGGTGGCCGCGACCCGTTGTCGGCCCACCTGGCTGCCAACGGCGTGGAAAGCCGCGTGTATTACCCGATTCCACTGCATTTGCAGCCCTTTTTCGCCGACCTTGGCCACAAGGCGGGGGACTTCCCCAATGCGGAGTTTGCCGCACAAGAAACCTTGTGTTTGCCGGTGTTCCCTGAAATGACCAAGGATCAGCAGGATTTGGTGATTGAGGGGATCCGGGAGTATTTCATGGCGGAGTAATGCAACGAATGCCCATTCCCACCCCCGACCTCCCCCCCAAGCACCCTGACGCCATCGCCGAACTCGTCGGTGTGTCCAAGCGCTTCGGCCCAAACGTCATCCTGTCGGATGTGAACTTGGCTTTCAAAAAAGGCGAGGTGACGGTGGTGCTGGGCCCCTCGGGCGCGGGCAAGAGCGTGCTGATCAAACATCTGGTGGGGCTGCTTCACCCCGACAGCGGCGCCATCTATGTCGAGGGCAAGCGGGTGGACCAATATTCCGAACAGGAGTTTTTGGCAGTGCGCAAACGCGTGGGCTACATGTTTCAATTGGGGGCTTTGTTCGACTCGATGACCGTGGGCCAGAACATCGCTTTCCCGCTGCTTGAACATACCGACGACGGTCCGGCCGAGCGCCTGCGCAAGGTGGAGGAAGTCTTGAGAATGGTGGGGTTGCCCGGCTTCCAAGGCCGCTATCCCACCCAGATTTCCGGCGGCCAGCAGCGCCGGGTGGCGATGGCGCGGGCCATCGTGCTCAAGCCCAACCTGGTGCTGTTCGACGAGCCGACCACCGGCCTTGACCCCATGCGCAGCGATGTGATCAGTGAACTCATCATGGCGTTGAACCGCCACCTTGGCATCAGCAGCATTGTCGTCACCCATGACATGGTCAGCGCCCGCAAGATCGCCGACCGCATGGTGTTGCTCTACAATGGCCGGGTCGTCGCCGACGCGCGCAAGGCCGAATTCCTGGCCACCGACGACCCCCTGGTCAGGCGCTTTATCACCGGCCAGGCGGAAGAGGACGATTTGCTGCGCATTCATTCGGCCTTTACCCCGTCCGTCGTTTCGCCTTCCCCCTTCCATACCGTCAGCGAGAACCCGTGAGCGACCCCACCGATCCCAGCCGCAATCCCCAGCGCGACTTTGCCGTCGGCCTGACCGTTCTGGTCGCCTTGGTCGTTTTCGCCGTTTTGATCGTCTCTTTCGCCGGGATCAAAGGCTTGATCAAGGGCGGTTACGACATCAACATCACCCTGCCGCGCGCCCAAGGCTTGCCGGTGGGCAGCCAGGTGTCCTTGGCCGGCATTCCCATCGGCTCGGTGGTCAAGGTGTCGGCCGACAAGGCCGAGGATGGCTCCTTTGTGATTCATGCGGTGGCCCGCATTGACCAGGGCTACACCCTGCCCGACACCGCCCGGGTGGAGTTGAACGAGCAGATTCTGGGTGGTGTGGCCCGCCTGATCATTTTCGCCGACAAGCCGGCCCTTAAGGGGGCGCTGGCCAAGG
Source organism: uncultured Phycisphaeraceae bacterium (assembly GCA_964556215.1). Classification (GTDB taxonomy): domain Bacteria; phylum Planctomycetota; class Phycisphaerae; order Phycisphaerales; family Phycisphaeraceae; genus CANIYR01. The sequence goes on along the minus strand of CAZKVP010000001.1, from coordinate 82,167 downwards.
ACGGCTCGGCCACCCTGACCGGCCGCCGCTCCAACCTGGCCATCGAGATGGCCGACAACATCATGGGCGGCGCAGGGGCGGATTCCGGTGTGGGCGGCCTGGTGGCCGACACCCGCGGCATGATTTTGTCACTCAAGAAAACCACGGACCTGATCGGTTCCCATTTCGAGCCGGTGGACCCGAAAAAACTCGCTTCCGGCGAGGCGCCCCCCAATATCCAGACCCTGATCGTGCGCATGAACTCCCTGGTGTCGCACACCGACGAGGTGGTGGCCGACCCCAGGATGCGCGAAGATCTGCGCGCCACCCTGGCGGCCGCCAAGGAGGCTGCGACCCATGCCAACGAGGCCATCACTTCGGCCAGCGGCACCATTTCTGAATTGGGCAAAAAGATCGGCTTGGCGGTGGATGGCACCAGCGGCGAGGCCAAAACCACCATGACGCACATGCGCGACACCTTGGGGACGTTGCAGACCAAGTACGGCACCTTGGCCGACGAGTTGAACAAAACCACCGCCGAAGTCAACAGTCTGCTGGCCGCCATCAACAGCGGCAAGGGCACGGCCGGGAAACTGGTGCACGACCCGGCGCTTTACGAGAACCTCAACGATGCGGCACAGCGGTTGGACAAGGCCTTTGAGGATGTGCGCCAACTGGTTGAGAAATTCAAAAAAGAAGGCGTGGATTTGAAGTTGAAGTGAGCCGCCCCGCATTTTTCAGACGCCATCCCATGAAATACCTCATCGTCATCCCCGCCGGCCTTGGCGACAACCCCTGCCCGGAATTGGACGGCCAAACCCCGCTGGAAGCCGCCGACACGCCAACCCTTGACCTGTTGGCGGCGCGCGGCCGTTTGGGGCGCGTGCCGACCTGCCCGCCGCCTTTGCCCGTGGGCGCCGATATCGCGCTGCTGACGCTCCTTGGCTACGACCCGCAAAAGGACCATGCGGGCCGCGGCGCGCTGGAGGCGCTGGGCCTTGGACATGAAGTGCTGCCGGGCGACTGGGTGCTGCGGGTGTCGTTTCTGACGGTGAAAAAAGGCGTGGTGGAATCGGTGCCCTGCGTGCGCGATGCCGAGGCGCAGGCCCTGCTTGCGGCTTTTGCCGGCCAATTCCAAATGCCGGGCTCGGTGATCCGCACCGGTGCCGACGGCCGGCATGTGCTGGTGCAGCCGGCCCTGTCCGGGGCGGCCCATGATTGGGATGCGCTGGTCACCTTTGCCCCGCACGACACGCTGGGCAAACCGATGGCCAAGCATCTGCCGGCCGGGGGCGACCTTGGCCCCTTGCTGTCGCAGGCCGTGCGGGGCAGCGAAGCTTTTCTGGCCAACCACGACATCAACCTGACCCGGCTTGAAATGGGCGAGGCGCCCATCACCCACATCTGGCCTTGGGGCCAGGGCCGCCTGCCGGGCCTGCGCGCCCTGCCCGAGCAACTGGGGCTGCGGGTGGCCATGGTGGCGGCGCCGGGTTTGGCCGTGGGGTTGGCGCAGGCCATGGGCGTCGCCGTGGTGCAAAGTTCCCCCGACGGCTCGCCGGCCGCCTTGGCGCTGGCCACGGCGCATGCGTTGGCCGGGTACGACTTGGTGGTGGTGCACGCCCGTTTGGGCGACCTTGGCGGGACGGATGGCGGTCCGTTGGCCAAAGCGGCGGCCATCGAATATTTTGACGCCGAATTCATGACCCCGGTGGTGCGGGCGTTGGAAGCCGGCGGAGCCCCGTGGCGCATATTGGTGGTGCCTGACCATGGCGTTTGTGCCGCTTCCGGCGCGCACCTGCGCGGCCCGGTGCCGTTGCTGATGGCCGGCCACCGCGTGCCCCACGTGGTGGACGCCCGCTACACCGAGGCCAATGCCGCCAAAGGCGACCTGCAAATCGGCCGCGGCGAGCAGTTGCTGGAACATTTTTTGAAAAGCGGCCTGCAATTGGAGCGCAGCCGGATGGCGGACAGGCCCTAAGATTTCGCCATGTCCGACCCCCTCAAACTTGCCATCATCGCCGGCCATCCCCTCATCTCGGTGCAAACCGTGGACGAGGAGCGCACCGTGCAGCTGCTCAAGCAGATCGCCAACGCATTGTGCACCCCGTTGGTCGAGTGGAGCGCCTCCACCGGTTTCTGGAGCGGCCACCCCTCCTTTGGCGCGCATGAAAAAGGGGTGGAGGATCCCGCCGCCGCCCTGCGCGCGATCAGCGACTGGAAGTTTGAGCGCCGCATTTATTTGCTGCATGACTTGGGGGTTCACTGCCGCGACGCGGTGGTGCACCGGCTGCTGCGCGACCTGCACGGCCGGGCCCATGTGACGGTGGTGCTGCTGGACTGCACCCCTTTGCCCGAAAACATCCGCCGTTTGGCCGTGCCGGTGGTGGTGGCCCCGCCGGACGGCGCCGAACTGGAAAAAGTCGTGCGCGACACCTTCGTGCAGGTGCAGCAGAAAACCGGGCGCAAACTGACCGCCTCGCTGACCCGCCGCGACATGGATGTGCTGGTGCAGACCCTGCGCGGGCTGACCCTGGCCGAAGCCTCGCGCGTGGTGGCCAGCGCGCTGCATGCCGACGGTGCACTGACCTCCAAGGATGTGCCGCTGATCGTCGAGGCCAAGCGCAACTTGCTGCAAAGCGCCGGCACTTTGGAATCCGTCGCCGTCAACGTGGGGGTGGATGAGATCGCCGGTTTGTTCAACCTCAAGCGCTGGCTCAAGACCCGCCGCGGAGGCATGACAACGGAGGCGCGCGCCTTCGGCCTTGACCACCCGCGCGGCATCCTGCTGCTTGGCGTGCAGGGCTGCGGAAAAAGTCTGTGCGCCAAGGCGGTGGCCGCCGACTGGAACATGCCGCTGCTCAAGATGGATCCCGGCGTGCTGTATCAAAAATATATCGGCGAAAGCGAAAACCGTCTGCGCGAATCTTTGGCCCAGGCCGAAGCCATGGCCCCGGTGGTGCTGTGGATCGACGAGATTGAAAAAGCCTTTGCCTCGGCCGGCAGCGATTCGGCTGACGGCGGTTTGTCGCAGCGCATGTTCGGCACCCTTTTGACCTGGATGCAGGACCACCGCAGTTCGATTTTTTTGGTGGCCACCGCCAACAACATCCAATCGCTGCCGCCGGAACTCATGCGCAAAGGCCGTTTTGACGAAGTGTTTTTCGTGGATTTGCCCACCGAAGAAGTGCGCAAGCAGGTGTTCGCCGTGCATCTGAAAAAGCGCAACCGCGACCCGCAAAAATTTGCGCTCGAGGATTTGGCTGCCGCCGCCGAAGGCTTCAGCGGCGCCGAAATCGAGCAGGCCGTGATCGGCGCTCTGTACGCGGCCTTTGCCGAAAAAACGGAATTGGCCGACCGCCACCTGCTGGCCGAAGTACGCACCACCCGGCCACTGTCGGTGCTGATGGCCGAGAAAGTCGGCCAATTGCGCCAGTGGGCTTCCGGCCGCTGCGTGATGGCGGATTAGCGCGCCACTCCCCGCCTTTGATTAATGTTTTGGCGGGGGGAAAAATGGAACTACCATGAGACACGGGCTTTGCCCCAGTTGTCTCCCCGGGAACCTGACCATGAATGCCGAGCAAAGCCGCGTCGCACGCACCCAATCAGCCCCGCACCTCCTGCGCGACCCGCGCCTGGACTGCGGCGGGGAGTTGTGGGATTTGTGGGGGCCTTACCTTAGCGAGCGCGCCTGGGGCACGGTGCGCGAGGATTACAGCAAAGATGGCGCCGCGTGGGAATATTTCCCCCACAACCACGCCCGCTCGCGAACCTACCGCTGGAACGAGGACGGCTTGGGCGGCATCAGCGACGACAAGGGCCGCCTGTGTTTTGCGCTGGCGTTGTGGAACGGGCAGGATTCCATCCTCAAGGAACGGTTGTTCGGCCTCACCGGCAACGAGGGCAACCACGGCGAGGACTGCAAGGAGTGCTACTTTTACCTTGACAACACACCCAGCCATTCCTGGATGCGGATGCTCTACAAATATCCGCAGGGGGCCTATCCCTATGAGGCGCTGCGGGCACAAAGCGCGCGGCGCACCAAGCAGGATCCGGAATACGAATTGTCGGACACCGGAATTTTCGCGGAAAACCGCTACTTTGACGTGTTCATCGAATATGCCAAGGCCGCCCCGAACGACATCTGCATCAAAATCGAAGTGTGGAACCGCGGGCCACAGGCGGCCCCGCTGCACCTGCTGCCCACGGTGTGGTTCCGCAACACCTGGAGTTGGGGTTGTCCGGACCACAAGCCGGTCATCGCGGCCGACGCCAAGGGCGTGATGCACCTGCACCACCCTGTGCTTGGCGATTACCGCCTGCATGCGGACGGTCCGGACGAATTGCTGTTCACCGAGAACGAGACCAATCTGAAGAAATTGTTCGGCACGCCCAATCCCGCGCCCTTTGTGAAGGATGCCTTCCATGAATGCGTGGTCGGCGGCAACAAGGCGGCCGTGAATCCGGCCCGAACCGGCACCAAGGCGGCGGCGCATTTCACGCGCATGATTCCCGCCGGCGGCTGCGCGGTCGTTCGCTTGCGCCTGGCGGGGGCCAAGGCGCCCACCTGCGATCCGGCCGATCCGTTCGCCGATTTTGACGCGGTTCACGCCGCCCGCAGGGCCGAGGCCGACACTTTCTACCGCGACCTGCAACCCGCCGGGCTTTCGGACGAAGAGCGCGCCGTCCACCGCCAGGCCCTTGCCGGCATGCTTTGGAGCAAGCAGTTTTACCATTACGTGGTGGCGCAGTGGCAAGACGGCGACCCAGGCCAGCCCGTCCCGCCGCCGGAGCGCAAACAGGGCCGCAACCATGCCTGGCGCCACCTGTACAACGAGCGGGTGATGTCGATGCCCGACAAGTGGGAGTACCCGTGGTACGCTTCGTGGGACCTGGCCTTTCACTGCATTCCACTGGCGCTGGTGGATCCGCAGTTCGCCAAGGCGCAATTGGACCTCCTGCTGCGCGAGTGGTACCTGCACCCCAATGGTCAGATTCCGGCCTATGAATGGGCGTTTGGCGATGTCAATCCGCCGGTGTTCGCCTGGGCCGTATGGCGGGTGTACCAGATCGAAGGCAAGCACCACGGCCGGCACGACCGGCGCTTTCTTGAAGGCGTGTTTCATAAACTGCTGATGAACTTCACATGGTGGGTCAACCGCAAGGATGCCGACGGCAACAATGTGTTCCAGGGCGGCTTTCTTGGTCTTGACAACATCGGCGTGTTCGACCGCTCGGCGCCGCTGCCCACCGGCGGGCGTTTGGAGCAGTCCGACGGCACCAGTTGGATGGCCATGTTCGCCCTCAACATGATGCAAATTGCGTTGGAATTGGCCAAGGAGAACCCGGTGTACGAAAGCATCGCCACCAAATTCTTCGAGCATTTTTTGGCCATCTCCGACGCCATGAACAACCTGGCCGGCGCCGGCATTGGCCTGTGGGACGAAGAGGACCAGTTTTACTACGACGTGTTGATGCTGCCAAGCGGCGAAAAACAGCGTATGAAAGTGCGCTCGCTGGTGGGCCTGATCCCACTGTTCGCGGTGGAGACCCTGGAGCCCGAACTGATCGATCGCATGCCCGGTTTCAAGGCGCGCCTGGAATGGGTGCTCAAAAACAAGCCGGAACTGGCCAAGCAGGTGTCGCACCTGCACACGCCCGGGGTGGGCGACCGCCGCCTGCTGTCGCTTTCGCGCGGGGCCAGGCTCAAACGCATCCTGGGGCGCATGCTTGATTCCGATGAATTCCTGAGCCGGTTCGGCATTCGTTCATTGAGCAAATATCACGACAAAAATCCCTTTGTGTTCGGCCTCAACGGTGCCTCGAATGCGGTGTCATATTGCCCGGCAGAATCCAAATTCGGCATGTTCGGCGGCAACTCCAACTGGCGCGGACCGGTGTGGTTCCCGGTCAATTATTTGATGATCGAGTCGCTGCAGAAATACCACCATTTTTACGGCGACAGCCTGACGGTGGAGTGCCCAACCGGTTCGGGCATCCACATGAACCTCAGCCAGGTTGCCGACGAGCTTTCGCGTCGCCTGAGCGCCCTGTTCATGCCCGGGGCCGACGGGCGGCGCCCCTTCAATGGCGGCAATGCTTACTTCCAGACCGATCCGCATTGGTGCGACCACATCCTGTTCCATGAATACTTCCACGGCGACAACGGTGCGGGCCTTGGCGCCAGCCACCAGACCGGCTGGACCGGGCTGGTGGCGAAACTGATCCAGCAGCAGGGGGAGTGGCGCAGGAAGTAGGGGGGCTTTGCCAAGTTGCCGGCCGTGCCATCGGGTAATCTTCACCGCCTGTTTTGCCTTGTTTCCCCGCTTTTGAGCCTTTCCCATGCTTTTTGCCGACGGCCATCTCGACCTTGCCATGAACGCCATGCTGTATGAGCGCGACCAGACCCTGGCCGTTGAAGCCATTCGCGCGCGCGAGGCGCAACTGTCGGCGGTGGACAAAAAAGAGCGCGGGCATTGCACCGAGTCCTTCCCGGAATTGCGCAGCTGCGGCCAGGGTTCGCCAGTGGTGGTTTGCGCGACAGTGATCGCCCGCTGCCGGCCGTGGGTGGCGCCGGAGCGGATGATCCGTCGCGATGATCTGGATTTTTGCCATGCGGACCAGGCCCATGGCGCGGCCATGGCGCAGATGGCCTATTACCACCTGTTGGAACGCCGGGGCGAAGTGCGCCTGCTTAGGACCCGGGCCGATTTGGCCGACCATGTGAAAAACGGGCAGGGGGTCTTGGCCCTGCTGGTCATGATGGAAGGCGCCGACCCGATCACCACGCCGCAGGAATTGGCGTTTTGGCATGGGCAAGGCCTGCGCTGCCTGAGCTTGGCCCACTTCGGCCGCTCGCGCTACGGCGCCGGCACGCCCTCCAAAGACGGGGCGGCGCGGGCCGAGATGCAAGACGGCCCGTTGTCGCCTTTGGCCGCGCCGCTGCTTGCGCAAATGGAACGCTTGGGCGTGATGCTTGACATGACCCATTTGGGCGACACCAGTTTTGATGAGGTGATGGTTTTGGCGGCAGCCCTGCCCAATCTCAAAGTCTGCGCCAGCCACAGCGCCTGCCGGGCCATCACGCCGGGCTTCCGTCAATTGACCGATGCGCAACTGAAATTCATCCTGGGCCGGGGCGGGGTCATTGGTTTGCCCATGCACCGCGAAATGCTGCGGCCCAAGGGCCATGAAGGCGATGTGGCGTTGGCCCAGTGGGTGGCTCATTGCCAACACATTTGCGCCTTGGCCGGCAACACGGCCCAGGTCGGCATCGGCAGCGATCTGGATGGCGGCTTTGGCACAGAACTGTCGCCAGTGGAAATCACCCGTGCCAGCGATCAGGTGAAGTTGGCCGATGCTTTGCGCGCGGCGGGTTTCGATGAAGCCGCCGTACGTGCCGTGCTGGGCGAGAACTGGGTGCGTTTTTGGGGTGAGGCGTTGCCGAAGTAAAAATCCCTCACTTGAATTTCCGCTTCACCCCCGGCTTGCCCGGTTTCGGCTTGGCTTTTTCCAATTTGCCCGTTCCACCCGCTTTGAGCGCCTGCCATTGGTCGCGCAACTGGGCGGCTTTTTCAAATTGCAGGGCGTCGGCGGCGGCGACCATGGCGCGTTCCAATTCGGTGATCTGTTCTTCTTTGGAGAGCAGCACGGCATCGGGCGCCTCAAACTTGCCGGTCAGGGCGGCGCGGGCGGTTTCGTGGCCGCGCAGTTCCATTTCGATGCCGTGGCGGATGGCTTTTTCCACCGTCTTGGGCGTGATACCGTGCGCTTGGTTGTAGGCCAATTGCAGGGTGCGGCGGCGGGTGGTTTCGTCCATCGCCTGCTGCATGGCCGGCGTCACTTTGTCGGCGTAGAAAACGACGAAGGCGTTGGCGTTGCGGGCGGCGCGGCCGATCTGCTGGATCAGGCTGCGGCCCGAGCGCAAGAAGCCCTCTTTGTCGGCGTCCAAAATGCCGACGAAGCTGACTTCGGGCAGGTCCAAACCTTCGCGCAGCAAATTGACGCCCACCAGCACATCAAAGCCGCCGTCCTTGGTGCCTTGGCGCAATTCGCGCAGAATTTGCACCCGGTCCAAGGTCTCCACATCGCTGTGCAAATAGCGGGTGGCAATGCCGGCGTCTTCCAAATAGGCGGCCAGGTCTTCAGCCAGGCGTTTGGTCAGGGTGGTGACGATGCTGCGCTCGCCGGCGGCAATGCGTTTTTTGACTTCTTCGAGCAAGTCGGGCACCTGGGTGGCGGCCGGGCGGATTTCGATGACCGGGTCGATCAGGCCGGTGGGGCGGATGACCTGTTCGACCACTTCGCCGGCGGATTTTTCCAGCTCGTAATCGGCCGGGGTGGCCGAAACAAACACCACTTGCGGCCAGAGGTTTTCGATTTCATCAAAGGTCATCGGCCGGTTGTCCAAGGCTGACGGCAGGCGGAAGCCGTGCTCCACCAGCGTGGTTTTTCGGTTGCGGTCGCCATGCCACATGGCGCGCATCTGCGGCAGCGTGACATGGGATTCGTCCACCAAAAACAGCCAGTCGGTGTTGGTATTTGAAGGAACCCCGACCGTGAGGGAGGGGGCGATGCCGTCCCCTCCCTCACGGTCGGGGTTCTTTGCGTCACGCGCTTCGCGGGCTTCTTTCCCGGCAAATTGGAAATAATCCATCAGGGTCCACGGCCGGCTGCCGGCGGCGCGGCCGTCCAGGTGGCGGGAATAATTTTCGATGCCGGAGCAGAAACCGGTTTGCTCCAGCATTTCGATGTCGTAGCGGCAGCGGGCCTGCAGGCGTTCGGCCTCCAGCAATTTGTCATCAAAGCGCAACTTGGCCACCCGTTCCTTGAGCTCGTCCTTGATGTGGCCGATGGCCTCGATCCTGCGCTCTTCGGGCAGCACATATTGCACCGCCGGATAGATGGAGGCGCGTTCCTGCTCGGCCAAGGTTTCACCGGTCAGCGGGTTGATCAGGCGGATGCGGTCCAATTCATCGCCGAAGAGTTCCAGCCGCAGCGCATATTCCTCGCTGCCGGGCCAGACTTCCACCACATCGCCGCGCACGCGGAATTTGCCGCGCTCCAGATGCATGTCGTTGCGCTGGTATTGCAATTCGGTCAGTTTGGCCAGCATCGCCTTGCGCTCCACCACCTGCCCGCGCGTGAGGTTGAGCACCGCCTTGGCGAAATCCCACGGGCTGCCGATGCCGTAGATGCACGACACCGAAGCCACCACGATCACATCCTGCCGGCCGACCAGGGCGGCGGTGGCCGCCAAGCGCAGGCGGTCGAGGTTGTCGTTCCTGGCCGAATCTTTTTCGATGTAAATGTCGCGCGCCGGGATGTAGGCTTCGGGCTGGTAATAATCGTAGAAGGAGACGAAATAATTGACGCTGTTATGCGGGAAGAGTTCGCGGAATTCCTCGTACAGTTGCGCCGCCAAGGTCTTGTTGTGCGAAATGACCAGGGTGGGCCGCTGGACCTTTTCGATCACCTTGGCCATGGTGAAGGTCTTGCCGGTGCCGGTGGCGCCAAGCAGGGTCTGGTATTTCTTGTTTTGCATCAACCCGTCAGCCAGCTGCGCGATCGCCCCGGGCTGGTCGCCCATGGGGGAAAACGGACTGACGACTTCAAGGCGCGGCATGGGGGGAGGATAGCGGCGCGGGCGGGTGGGCGGCGTGCTTGGCCTACAATCCGCGCCCCATGCCCACCGCTTACCTGGCCCTTGGCAGCAATCTTGGCGACCGCCATGCATATCTTTTGCAGGCGCTGCGCCTGCTTGGCGGCTTGCCGGCCACGCAGGTGGCGGCGGTGGGGGGCATCTACGAGACCGCCCCGGTGGGGCCGCAGGACCAGGGCCCGTTTTTGAACACCGTGGTGCGGGTCGAAACCCGCCTGACCCCGCGCGAACTGCTGGCCGCCGGCCATGGTATCGAGGCGCAATTGGGCCGGCGCGCGCCGGATGACCGGCGCAAGTGGGGGCCGCGTGAGATGGATGTGGACCTGCTGCTGCACGGCGCCTGCGACTTTTCGGTGGCCGATTTCACCCTGCCCCATCCGCGTATGGTCCAGCGTTGGTTCGTGCTCAAACCCTTGGCCGACCTGGCGCCGGATTTGACGCCCCCGGGTTGGAATCAAACCGTGGCAGAGACCTTGGCGCAACTTGAAAAGGCCGACCCCGCCAGCAAAGGGAAAAAATATGCCGATTGATCTGGTCCAATTCCCCGCCGAGCCGCAAGGGTCCCAAGATGCAGAGGCCGCGCGCCAGCCTTCGCTCTTGATCCACGAGATTTTTTATTCCATCCAGGGCGAGTCCACCTACGTCGGCCTGCCCTGCGTGTTCGTGCGCCTGCGCGGTTGCCATTTGCGCTGCAATTACTGCGACACCACCTACGCCTTTCACGAGGGCGCCCGCCAAAGCCTGGACCAGATCATCGCCAAGGGCGAACAACTCTCCGGCGGCGCCTGCGACCTGTGGGAGATCACCGGCGGCGAACCGCTGCTGCAAAAAAAGGTTCATGAACTGATGACCCGCTTGTGCGACATGGGCAAAACCGTGCTGCTGGAAACCAGCGGGGCCTGCGACATCACCCCTTGCGATCCGCGCGTGATCCGTATCATGGATCTTAAAACGCCGGGCTCCGGTGAGGTGGACAAAAACATCCTGGCCAATATCCCGCTTTTGACCAAGCGCGACGAAGTGAAGTTCGTGCTGACCTCACGCGAGGATTACGACTGGATGAAGCAGATACTGGCGCAGCACCAACTCCACGAAAAGGTCGGCAGCGTGCTGGTGTCGGCCGTGTTCAACGCCAAGGCCGACGCGCACGTCAAAGGCTGCGCCGGCCTGCACCCGCGGGTGGTGGCGGAATGGATATTGGCGGACAAACTACCGGTGCGGTTTCAGACGCAGTTGCACAAGATTATTTGGGAGCCGAGCACGCGGGGGGTTTGAGGGGTATTGCCAGATGCGCTTATTTTTTCTCTTGTCCAACTGAATTCTGACGCAAGGCCTCGATGGCATCCGCATTTCCCGCTTCAGCGGCTTTGCGCATCCATTTTTCGGCCTCGGCGGAATCCTTTTCGACACCCGTGCCGTTTACATAACAGGCGGCAAGGTTGTACTGGGACGCAGAATCGCCCTGATCAGCGGCCTTGCGGTACCACTTCGCCGCTTCTGCGGGATTTTTCTCAGTCCCTATGCCCTCGGCGCAGCAAATCCCAAGATTTCTCTGCGCACTTGCATCGCCTTGATCCGCCGCCTTGCGCAGCCATTTCAGTGCCTCATCCACATCCTTTTCCACGCCGTTGCCCGACAGTAGGCAAAAGCCCAAACCGCTTTGGGATACAACATGCCCCTGTTCAGCCGCCTTGCGAAGCCACTTCACGCCTTCGGCGGGATCTGACTTAACGCCCAGCCCTTTGAGGTACATGGCGCCGAGCCTCCCCTGGGCTTCCGCATAGCCTTGTTCGGCCGCCTTACGCTCCCATTTCAATGCCTCAGCCTTGTCGCGTTCAACGCCCACCCCGGCAAAGTAGAAATGTGCAATGGCAAATTGCGATTGGGCGTCTCCCTGTTCAGCCGCCTTGCGATACCACTTCACGGCCTCAGCCGCGTTTTTAGTCACACCAAGACCGCGGTTAAACATGATGCCAAGGTTCCTCTGAGATTCCACATCGCCTTGGTTGGCCGCCTTGCGAAGCCATTTCTCGCCTTCGACTGCATTTTTTTCCACCCCGTTGCCCAGCATCAGGCATGCGCCCAAAACGCCCTGGGAGCTGGCACGCCCCTGTTCCGCTGCTTTACGAAACCACTTTATGGCGACTGCCATATCCTTGTTTACCCCGTGCCCCTGTTGGTAGGCCACGCCGAGGAACGCCTGAGCCTCCACCACTCCCTGTTCCGCGGCCTTGAGGAACCATTTCACCGCCTCCGCCTCATCGCGCTTGACGCCCGTACCCGCAGCGTAGCATTTTGCAATGGCGAGTTGCGCTTCCGGCATTTCTTGATCCGCTGCTTTGTGAAACCAACGCAAGGCCTCCACTGCATCTTTCTCAACGCCTGTTCCCGTCAGATAACACATTCCTAAGTTCATCTGCGCGGAATCAACCGTGGAGGCCTTGCGGAACCATTTGAGGGCTTCCGCAACGTCTCGATCCACCCCTCCCATGCCATGCAAATAATATGCCCCCACATTTGCTTGAGCGTCCGCGTTCCCTTGGTCAGACGCCTTACGAAACCATTTGAGCGCCTCACGGTCATCCTGTGCGACGCCCTCTCCTTGGGAATAGCAGATACCCAAAGCTTGTTGCCCTTTCACATTGCCATGCTCCGCTGATTTTTGAAGCCACGCTATGGCTTTGGTTTTATCTATTTTTACACCCTCACCAACCAAGTAAGCACGACCGAGTTTATATTCAGCGGAGGCATCTCCTTTATTTGCGGCCTCGGTTACCGACAATATTGTCTCGTTGTTCGGGACCCCATCGGCAATACTGACACCTGACACCAAAACTAAAAATGACAGGGCTACGAAGGTCGCGGGGGCGGTGACTTGCATGGGCATATTTTAGGACAAAAGACCGCCCCGGCTTGCGCCGGGGCGGTCTTTTGAGGCATTCTCTCTTCCACTGCGCCGCGCCGCCGCGTCCTCATTTTCAATGCCCGCTGCCCAAGAACACCGTCGACGGCGGCGAGAACGGAATCTCGTTGTTTTCCCAGGCGATCAGGCCGGGGATGGGGGCGGCCGGCAGCAAGGCGCCCTTGGGGATGGCGCGCAGGGCCAAGCCGTAGCGGCCGGCCAATTTGGGTTGGAGGCTGCCGGAGAACAGGAAGGAGCCGGGCAGGTCGCCCGCGCCGGTGCACGCAAGGTCGTGGATCTGGGCGATGGAGGCCAGTTTGCCGTCGGGGCCGACCGGGCCGTAGCAGACCTGGATGCGCACCTGCTCGGGGCTGAGTCCGTCAATGTGCACATCCGCGGCCAGGCTGATCGGCTGGCCCACCGTGCGGGCGGAGCCGCCGTCGGTCTTGACCCTGAGGAAGCGCAACTGCGGGAAGGATTCGCGCAGGCGCGTCAACTGGCCAGACAGGGTGCGGGCTTGTTCGCTGCCGTTGGCGGTAAGCAACTGGTGGCGGCGGTGGGCCGGCATGTAGTAGTGGCGGCAATAGTCCAGGAGCATGCGGTGGGTGCAGAATTCCGGTCCATGCTTCTTGATGGTCTGCTTCATGCGCGAGACCCAGCGCACCGGCACGCCAATGGCGTCACGGTCATAGAAGTCGGGCAAAATTTCCTGCTCGATCAGGTCGTAGAGCAACTCGGCTTCGGCGCGGTCGCGGGTGGCTTCGTCGGGGTAATTGGCGGTGCGCTTGCCGATGGCCCAGCCGGTGCCGGGCAGGTAGCCTTCATCCCACCAGCCGTCGAGGATGGAACACTGCGGGATGCCGTTCAAGGCGGCTTTCATGCCGCTGGTGCCGCTGGCCTCCAACGGGCGGATGGGGTTGTTGAGCCACACATCCACGCCGCGCACCAGCATGCGGCCGACCTGCATGTCGTAGTTTTCCAGGACCACCAGGCGATCCTCAACGCGGTGCTCCTTGGCAAAGCGCTTGATGGCGGCGATGGTGTCCTTGCCCGGGCCGTCGGCCGGATGGGCCTTGCCGGAGAAGACGATCTGCAGCGGGCGCTCGGGGTGGCGCAAGAGTTTGAGCAGGCGCTCGGGTTGGCTCAAGATCAGCGTGCCGCGCTTGTAGGTGGCAAAGCGGCGGGCAAAGCCGATGGTCAGGCTGCGATCATCCAAAATGGCGCCGGCCTGGGCGATTTCGTCGGGCAAATCGCCGTTGCGTTCGGCCACCTGCGCCGCGCGCGCGCGGATCCAGCGGATGGTGGAGCGGCGGTAGCGCTCGTGCATGCGCCAGAGGTCTTCGTCGGGGATTTGCGCCACGGCCTCCCACAGGGCGGGGTCTTCGGGCTTCTCCTGCCAGTCGGCCGGCAGGTAATGGGTGAGGTGGCGGTGGAATTCGCCGGCCATCCAGCTGCGCAGGTGGACGCCGTTGGTCACATGGCCGATGGGCACTTCGGTCACCGGCAGGCCGGGCCAGATTTCCGACCACATGGCACGGCTGATTTCACCGTGCAAACGCGCCACGCCGTTGGCGGATTCGCAGGTGCTAAGGGCCAGCACGGCCATCGAGAAGTTGCCGTGGCGCGCGCCCAAAGCAAGCACGCGGTCCAAGGGCACGCCCATCTTTTGCGCCACCGGCTCCAGGTAGCGGCCAGTCAGGCCCAGGTCGAATTTGTCGATGCCGGCGGCCACCGGGGTGTGGGTGGTGAACACCTGGCCGGCGCGCACGGCGGCGAGGGCTTCGTCAAAGGTCAACCCGTCGGCCTCCATGCGCAGGCGCATTTCTTCCAGCGAGAGGAAGGCGGCGTGCCCCTCGTTCAAGTGGCGCACGGTGGGTTTGATGGCCAGCGCGGCCAGCATGCGGCGCCCGCCGATGCCAAGCACCAGTTCCTGCTGGATGCGGGTTTCGGAGTTGCCACCGTACAGACGCAGGGTGATGTCGCGGTCTTCGGCGGAGTTTTCCGGCAGGTTGGTGTCCAGCAGGTACAGCGGCACGCGGCCGACTTTGGCCAAGTAGGCGCCGACGCGGATTTCGCGGCCGGGCAAACCCACGCCCACGGTCAGGCGTTGCCCCTTGCCGTCAAGCACCGGTTCGAAGGGCATCATGGCCGGATCGATTTCAGGGTAGGTTTCCTGCTGGCGGCCGGCATCGTTGAACCATTGTTCAAAGTAGCCCTGGCGGTAGAACAGGCCCAAGGCCACCAAGGGGATGCCAAGGTCGCTGGCGGTCTTGAGGTGGTCGCCGGCCAGCACGCCCAAGCCGCCGGAATAGTTGCGCACGCTTTCGGTCAGCGCATATTCGGCGCAGAAGTAGGCAATGGTGGATTTTTCCTTGGCTTCGCCCGGATAGATGTTGGGAAAACGGCCCGGCTTGCCAAGGTAGTCGGCCATCTGCGCATGCACGCGGTTCACGCGGCTGACATAGGCGGCGTCCTGGCTGGCTTGGTCGAGTTTTTCCTGGGCGCAGCGGGCCAGGAGGAAGATCGGGTTGTGGCGGCTGGCCGACCAGAGTTCCTGGTCAATGTCGTGGAAGAGCTGGATGGCGTCCGGCGACCAGCACCACCACAGGTTGCGCGCGATGGCGTCCAGCGGGGCCAGGGGGGCGGGCAGGGCGGGGACGATGTCGAAGGTGTGGAGCGGCATGGAAAAATGGAAAATGAAGAATGAAAAATAAAATCCCGGGAATCAAAGGCGGGGCTCAGGCGTCGGTGCCGACCAACTGCATTTCCTTGAGCCGCTCGCGCATGTCGGTGACGATGTTGGAATACACGATGAAGGCGTCATACGGCGTCTTGTACGGATTGAAATATTTGTGCACGTCACCGTCGTTGAAGAACTTGGTGCACATGTAGTAGAAGTGGTCCGAGGTCAAAAGGCGGCGCCACTGCTCGATCAACACATCGTCGCCGCTGGCTTTGACCGGGCCCTCCAGGGCGTAGACCATTTCGGCGGCGGCATCCTGCATCGGGTTGCCAAGCCAGGCGGTGGTGTCGCGCTCGGTGTCGGCCCAGCTGATGTTCTGCGGCACGTCCAGTTTTGCCACGGGGCGGAAGTCGCGGGCCACTTCGGAAGGGGTTTTGAACGAGAAGTCGGCGTGCTTGAGCAGTTCCTCCGGCCACTGGTTGAACATCTCGAAAATGCCGGTGGCGGCATCCTGGTGTTCACCGAAGGTTTCGTAATCCATGAACAGGTTGACCACTTCCGAGGCGCCGGCGATCTGGTGCATCCAGCCGGCGTATTTCTTGGCCGTCAGCGGGCGCTCCTTCCAGCTCGGGTCGCCAAAGCGGAAGGCAAGGTCGTCGCTCAACCGGTAGTTCTTCAGCAGCAGGCGGATTTTTTCGCACGGCCTTGGCATGTAGACGAAGTTGGGGCTGCGCCAGCCCAAGATCTTGTCGGCGCCCTCGGTCAAAATGGCATGGTAGCCCAGCGCCTCGATCTCCTGCGCCAGTTCGTTGGTGTAAATCAGTTCGGTGTTGCGGAAGGCGGTGGGTTCCACCCCGAACACGGATTTGATGCGCTCGCGGTGCAACACCACCTGGTCGTGGAATTCGCGGCGCGAAAACAGGAAGGACAGTGAATGGTGGTAGGTCTCGCCGATGAGTTCCATGCAGCCGGTGTCCACCAGTTCCTTGAACAGGTCAATGACTTCCGGGCAGTACAACTCAAACTGATCCAGCGCGGTGCCGGTGATGGAATAACTCAGGCGGAACGCGCCTCGGTGGCGCCGGATCAATTCCAGCATCATTTTGCCGGCCGGCAGGTAGCAGCGGCGGGCCACCTTGCGCACGATTTCGGCGTTGGAGGAGTCGTCGTCATAGCCATGGCCGTGGCCGATGCCGATGTTGAAGAAGTTGAAGTCCCGGCGCAGGCGCCAGGGTTGGTGGACCTGAAAATAAAGGCAGACTGCGTTCATGGGGTGGCGTTGGAGTGGGAGATGGCCTGCTCGTAAACCGAGAGCACGCGCGTGGCCGCGCCGTCCCAGGTGATGTTGTCGAGCGCCAGTTGGTTGAGTTCCAATTGGCGGCGGGTGACCGGCGCGCTGCGCAGGGTTTCTTCGATGGCGCGGGCGGTTTCGCGCACATCCCAGAAATCCACCTGGTGGGCGTGCGGCAGAATTTCAGCCACGCCGGACTGCTTGGAGAGGATGACCGGCACGTCGTGCTTCATTGCCTCCAGCGGGGTGATGCCGAAGGGCTCCGAGACGCTGGGCAGCACGTACAGATCGCAGGTGGCGAACATGCGGTCGACATCGGCACCGCGCAAAAAGCCGGTGAAGTGGAAGCGGTCGACGATGCGCAGGTCGGCGGCGCGTTCGATCATGCGCGGCAGCATGTCGCCGGAGCCGGCCATGACGAAGCGCACGCCCGAGACGCCGTCGGCCAGCCATTCCTTCTTACGGGCCTTCCAGCGGTCGAGCACGATCTTGGAGGCCTCGATGAAATACTCCGGCCCCTTCTGGTGGGTGATGCGGCCCAAAAACAGCACGATTTTGTCGCGAAAACGGAAGGGGATATCGTCGCGGTCCACGGCGGTGTCTTTTTCCACCGCGTTGTGGACGACCTTGATTTTTCCCTCGGCGATGCCGTATTTCTCCATCACGATCTGCTTGGTGCGGTGGCTCACGGCGATGATCTTGTCGGCGCTTTGCATGCCGTGGCGCTCCAGGGCGATGATGCGCCCGTCGCCGTGGTCGCCGCAGCGGTCGTATTCGGTGGCGTGCACGTGGAACACCAGCGGCTTGCCGCTGGCGGCCTTGGCGCTGGCACCGGCCAGGGCCGCCATCCAGTCATGGGCGTGGATCACGTCGAAGTCTTCGGTCGCGCCAAGGCGGGCGCCCACCAAGCCGTAGCGGAACACTTCACCCAAAAGGTCGCCGGCGTAATCGCCGGAGAAATGCAGCAGGCCGTCCTGCGATTGCGCCGCTTGCGAGAGCCAATGGAAATCGTTGGCAACGGTTTTTTCGCGGCCTTCAAATTCCGCGCCGTAGGTTTCGGGCGTGAGGTAGGGCGCCAGCGGCGAATCCACCTCCAGCCATTCCATCGAATGGTGCCACGACCGGATCAGTTGCGCGGTGGCCGGGGCGCCGGCGGGGGGGGGCACCGAGCCGGCATCCACCAAGGTGACGTGGGTTTTGGCGCTGCCCTTGGATTTGGGCAGGACGAAAGTGATCTGCGCCCCCTGCGCCACCAAACTGCGGGTCAGGCCAAAACAGGCCGTGCCCAAGCCGCCACTGATGTGGGGGGGGAACTCCCAGCCAAACATAAGAACTTTCATTGGTAGCCTTGTGGTTTCTATTCGGGGGTGGTGTGTGCGTAAAAATAAGGCAAAGTGTCGGATCCGGCTTCACCGCAAAAGCAGTTCGGCGCGCAAAATTTCCGCAACACTCCAAGCTTGCCAAGGACAACCTTCGGGCAGATGCGGTGCGTCGGCGTCGAACACCTCAGGGATACCAGCATATCCGGCGCGCGACGGTGAGTTTTCTGCAAACAGAGTGCCAAAGTAGTTTCGCAGCGCTTGGGAATTGATTTTTTTCCCGCCTTGGGTGGCCACTGCTGCCACTGATGAAACATAAATTCCTGTCATCCATGGCCATACAGTTCCTTGATGATAAGCATAATCGCGTTGGGAGGGGTTGCCGGAATAAATCGGGCAATAGTCCTTGGACCCCGGCGCCAAGGTGCGCAAGCCTACCGGGGTGAGCAAGTGTTCGCCGATTTGAATCAGGGCGGCCTTGGCATGCTCCAGGGGCACAAAGCCCTGCTCCACCCCCAGCCAGATGGCCCAGAGTTGGTTGGGGCGCAGCAGCGGGTCGGGCTGGCCGGCTTCATCCAAGCGGTCGGCAAAATAACCTTGCTTGGGCAGGAAGAACAACGGGTCGAAAGCCTGCTTGCCCTGCTCCAAAGCCTCCAGGCAATGGGGCGGCAGGGGCAGATTGCACGCGGTATTGAGTTGTTTGGCCAGTTGCAGCGCATTGAGCCACAGGGCGGCCATCTCCACCGGCATGCCGGCGCGGGGAGTGACGGGCTGGCCATCCACCTTGGCATCCATCCAGGTGAAATTGGTGCCGGCATTACCGGCCCGGGGCAGGCCCTGCTCGGTGATGGTCACATGCGGAGCGTCGCCGTGCAGCCACAGGTTGAGGATGCGCATGAGGTCCGCCCCGCAGCGATCGGCCAGGGTTTGCATTGAGCCGCCAAGGCGGACATATTCGCTACATGCCCAAAAAGTAAGCAATGTGGCATCCACCGCGTTTTCGGCGCCGGCGCCATCGGAGCCGAACAGGTTGGCCACCAACCCGTGCGGGGTGCGGGCCAAGAGACTGGCAATCAGGTCGAGGCCCGCATCGAGTTGGCCCTGGGCAAAACATAGGCCCGGCACACTGATGGCCGTGTCGCGGCCCCAAGCACCAAACCAAGGGTAGCCGGCGATCAGGCTTGGGCCTTGGCCGGGCAACTGGGTCAGGAAGGCTGCCGGATCCAAGCCAAGGGGGCGCGGGCGCGCGGCAGTTTGGGCCATGGCTGCATCCCACAGGTCGTGGGGCAGCGCGTGGCTGCGGGCCAGTCCGGCGCGCACAGTGATGCACGGCAGCAGGGGGAACTCAAAAAAGCCGGGGGAGAACACATCTTCGGCCTCGGTATAGCCACGGGCGGCGTCTTTGGCGTACACCAGGTTTTGGTGCCAATCGGGTGAATCATGGAATTCCAGCGGCGGTTCCGCCTCAAGGATCAGGTGCGGCAGGCCGTGGTAGGGGTGGTAACTCACATGGCGCCCGTGGACCTGCGCGCGCGGATTAAGCGAGAAATTGGCCTTGGTCAGCGCGTGGGCGCTCCTGGCCGGCACCATGGGGCGCAAACGAAGTTGCGCCTTGGCCCCGGCCGGCTGCCCGAGCACTTCCACGCGCACCAAGACTTCGCTGCCGGCCCAGGCGGTTTGGCCGTCGGCCACAGGTTGCCATGGAATCTCCTGTCTTGGCATCAGCACGCTCATGCGCAGGGTAAAGCCCTCGGCCTGCCAGGTGGTTTGCGCGCCGGGTGCGCATTCAAACGCCGTCACCCGCTCGCCGCCGGCTGGATAACGGGTGCCGTCTTGGTAGGTGACTTCGGCCAGCTCCACCATGCGGCCGTTTTCAAGGATCAAGCTGAGGTCGAGCCGTTGGAGCATCACATGCGGCCCGATGTCGGGCAGATTGGCCACCAACAGGCCGTGGTAGCGGCGGGTGGGGCCCATGGCGGCAGACAGGCTGGCGTAGCCCCCAAGCCCGTCGGTTTGCAGCCATTCGCGCGTCAAAAGCTGGTTTTTGTCCTCCACGGCGAACTCCACGGGTGAAAAGGGGTAAAGGGTGCGGATTGTAGGGCATTTGCCATGCCGGAAAAAGGGCGGCGGACCTTGTTTTTGGGAATGAAAAAACCGGCCAACGCCGCATTTTTCAAAAAATCAAAGGCCCGCGTCTTAGTTCTTGATCACGGAGGCAATCGCATCGGCCACCGGCGCCAGTACCGCATCGGTCAGGCCGGCCACATTGATGCGGCCCGAGCCGACGATGTAGATGCCGTCGTCCTTCTGCAACTGCGCGACTTGCGCCTTGGAAAGGCCGCTCATGGTGAACATGCCGCGCTGGTTTTCGATGAAGGCGTTGCCGTCGGCATGCAGTTTGACGCCGCGCTGGTCCAAGGCCTGGCGCAGATTTTTGCGCACGCCGGAGATGCGGCCGCACATGGCCTTGAGCTCGTCCTGCCACATCGCCTTCAATTCCGGATTGCCCAGGACCATGGCCACCACGCGCGCGCCGTGGGCGGGCGGGTTGGAATAATTGGTGCGCACCGCCATGCGGATTTGGGTCAAGGTGGTGTCGGCGATGTCCTTGGTTTGGGCCACCAGGGTCATCGCGCCGGTGCGTTCGCCGTACAGGCCGAAATTCTTGGAGAAGGACGAGCAGACGATCACTTCCGGGCAAATGCCCAGGATGATGCGCAAGCCGGCGGCATCTTCTTCCAACCCGTCGCCGAAGCCCTGGTAGGCGAAGTCCACGATCGGCAACGCGCCGGCGGCCTTGACTGCTTCGGCAATTTGCTTCCACTGTGCGGCGGTCGGATCAATGCCGGTCGGGTTGTGGCAGCAGCCGTGCAGCAGGACGGCGTCGCCGGGCTTGACCGCCTTCAAATCTTCCAGCATGGCTGGCAGGTTGAGGCTGTTGGTGGCGGCGTCGAAATAGCGGTAGGTTTTGGCGGCAAGACCACCCGCTTGGAAAATGCCGAAATGGTTGGGCCAAGTCGGGTCGGAGATCCAAACGGTGGCGCCCTTGCGGTGCGTGCCCAGCAAATCGGCGGTCACCCGCAAAGCGCCGGTGCCGCCCGGGCACTGGGCGGTGACGGCCCGGCCGTCCGCAACCAATGGGTGGCCGGCGCCAAACAGCATCTCACGCACGGCAGCGCCATATTCGGCCAGGCCTTCAATGGCTAGGTAGCCGTGGCCGGGGTGTTTTTCCAGCAAACGTTTTTCGGCCTCCACCACCGCCTTGAGCGAGAGCGTGCGGCCCTGGCCGTCGCAATACACGCCGATGGCCAGGTTCACCTTGCCCGCGCGGGGGTCGGCCTTGAAGGTGGCCTGGAGGCCAAGGATCGGGTCGGGAGCGGCGGCGGGAATGGTTTCAAACATGGGATGGGTGGGGGGGGGGAAGGCGGGTGCATAGGATAGCGGGGGCGGGGTTTTGGCGGCGAAAGGCGGGCATAAAAAAGCCCGGTCAGGGATTGGCCTGACCGGGCTTTTGAATCAACTCAGTTTGAGTTTACTGGTTGCCGATGTTCTCATTCTCGGCCACCGGCGCCGCCTGCGGGGCGATGTCGCGGCGCGACGACTGGTAGCCGCCCTCGCGGCGGGGGGCCGGGGCGCGCTCGCCGCCTTCACGGCTGCCACCTTCGCGGCTGGAGCTGCCGCGGGCGGCTTTCTTGGCTTCCAGCTTGGCAACAATGGCGGGGTCTTCGGTGGTGCCTTCGTCCTTCATGGCGGCCTTGCGCGAGATCTTCACGCGGCCTTGGTCGTCGATGAGCAGCACCTTGACGCGCACTTCCTGGCCGACGGAGAGGATGTCGGAAACCTTCTCGACATAGCAGTCGGTCAGTTCCGACACATGGCATAGGCCGTCTTGGCCGGGGATGACTTCGATGAAGGCGCCGAAGTCCTTGAGACTGGTCACGCGGCCGGTGTAGATGGCGCCGACCTTGCATTCCGCGCCGATCTTCTCGATTTCGCGCACGGCGGCTTCGGCCTTGCCGGCGCCGACGGCCGACACATAGATGGTGCCGTCTTCTTCGATTTCGATCTTGGCGCCGGTCATTTCTTCCAGCGCGCGGATCATCTTGCCGCCGGGTCCGATGATCTTGCCGATCTTTTCGGGGTGCACCTTGGTGCACAGCATGCGCGGGGCGTAGGGTGAGAGTTCTTTGCGCGGGGCCGGGATGGCGGCCTCGATCAGGTCCAAAATCTGCAGGCGGTTTTCGCGGGCCAGTTTGAAGGCCATTTCCACCTGGGCCAGGGTCAGGGCCTTGACCTTGAGGTCGACCTGGATGGCGGTGATACCTTCGCGGGTGCCGCAGACCTTGAAGTCCATGTCGCCGAAGTGGTCTTCTTCGCCCTGGATGTCGGTCAGATAAACTTCTTTCTGGCCCTTTTTGTCGGCGCTGATCAGACCGATGGAGATGCCGGCAACGGGAGCCTTGATCGGCACGCCGGCCGCCATCAGCGCCAGGGTGCCGCCGCAGGCCGAGGCCATGGACGACGAGCCGTTGGATTCCAGGATGTCGGAGACCAGACGCACGGTGTAGGGGAACTGCTCGACATCGGGCAGGATCGGCAGCAAGGCGCGCTCGGCCAATTTGCCGTGGCCGATTTCGCGGCGGCCCGGGCCCATGATGCGCTTGGCTTCGCCGACCGAGAAGGGGGGAAAGTTGTAGTGCAGGTAGAACTTCTCGGCGTATTCGTCGTTCAAGCCGTCGACAATCTGCTCGTCCTTGCCGGTGCCCAAGGTGGCGGTGACCAAGGCCTGGGTTTCGCCGCGGGTGAACAGGGCCGAGCCGTGGACGCGGGGCAGCACGTCGACCAGGCACTCGATTTCGCGCAGTTCGTGGGCCTTGCGGCCGTCGGTGCGGATGCCGGCGCGGATGATTTCGCGGGTGAGTTCCTCCTCCAACTCTTCGCACAGGCCCTTGGCCTGTTTGACCTTGGTTTCGTAAGCGGCGATTTGCTTAGGGGTGGCGGTGTCGGCCGGCTCGGGGAATTCGGCGGCGAAGAAGGCCTTTTTGGCGGCCTTGACGGCGTTGCTGCGGTCGGCCTTGGTGCCGGGGGCGGTCTTGCCTGCCTTCATGGCGGGGCCGAGTTTCTTGTGGACCAGCGCGCGCACTTCTTCGCTGATTTCGGGGATCGAGAAGACTTTTTCCTTGCCGGCTTTTTTTACCAGTTCCTGGATCTTGGCGGTGATCTGCAGGATGTGCTGGTGCCCGAACTGGACGGCTTCAAACATTTCGTTTTCCGGCACCTGGTAGGCGCCGACTTCGATCATGTTGACGCCGCCTTCGTAGCCGCACAGGAGCAGGTCGATGTCGGAGTAGGCATCCTGGGCCAGGGTGGGCATGATGACCAATTGGCCGTCCACGCGGGCCACGCGCACATTGCCGATCGGACCTTCAAAAGGGATGGACGAAATCGACAGCGCGGCGGAGGCGGCGATGCCGGCCAAGACATCGGGCTCGTTCTGGCCGTCGTAGGCCATCACCCAGCACTGGATCTGCACTTCGTCGATGAAGCCCTTGGGGAACATCGGCCGCAGCGGGCGGTCGATGTTGCGCATGGTCAGGGTTTCTTTTTGGTTGGGGGAGCCTTCGCGCTTGCGGAAGCCGCCGGGGAACTTGCCGCAGGCGGCCAGTTTTTCGCGGTAGTCGACGGTCAGCGGGAAGAAGTCAATGCCCGGGCGCGGCTCGGCGCGCACCACGGTGCCCAGCACCACGGTCTCTCCGTATTGCACGACGACGGCGCCGTCGGCCTGCTTGGCCCAGTGGCCGGTTTCAATGGAAAGGGTGCGGCCACCCAACTGAAGTTCAACGCGATGCTTGGTGTATGCCATGACTGAAAGGTCCTTGCCCTATGTGGGCGGTGAGGGGAGCGCACGAGTCTTGCGCCTTGAATGGGAGACGGAAACTTTAACAAATGGGTGCAAAACAGGGAAGAGGAGCGGGTTGGGTGCTTCGACCCATCCAAACGCCCCCGATGGCCGGGAGGCGGCATATGAAAAAACGCCGCTTGCGCGGCGTTTTTTTCGGTTCAATTTTCGGATGACTTACTTGCGCAGGCCAAGGCGCGCGATCAAGGCCAGGTAGGCATTCTTGTCGGTGCGGGCCAGGTAGCGCAGCAAACGGCTGCGGTTGGAAACCATGGCGAGCAGGCCGCGCTGGGTGGCGTAGTCCTTGCGGTGGACCTTGAGATGCTCGGTCAGGGCCTTGATGCGGTCGGTCAAAATGGCGGCCTGCACTTCGGGGGAGCCGACGTCTTTGGCGTCGCGGCGGAACTCGGAAATGACTTCTTGCTTGCGGGTGGCGGTGATGCTCATTGCGGGTGGCTTGCTCTTTCTTGCGAAAACAGTTTCAAAAGAAACTGGAAAAGGTGGAATGGCCCTGGCGATTCGCTTCGCCGATGGGGGGCCAAAAAGGGTCGCGGAGTATATCGCGGGCCAGGCCGGGTGGCAAGCGGCCCTGTCGTCCTGGCCGATCCCGACTTGCAGCCAAATTTTTCCCCGCTACAATGTCCGCCCCTCATTACCCATTGATTCCTTTTACTATCAGTCAGGGCACCATGTCCAAACCCAAACCGCACAAAGGCCTTCTCAAGCGCATCCGCCTCACCGGCAAGAAGAAGGTGAAGTTCCCGCAGCACGGCAAGCGCCACATCAACAGCCACTTCACCGGTGCCCAGGTGCGCAAGCTCCGCGGTCGCAAGAAGTGCGCCAAGGGCGCCGACATGCGCCGCTTGGAAGGCATGCTGCATATGCGCCTGACCCCCAGCGACCGCGTGCGCCCCGCACGCACCGATTCGCGCTTGGAGTGCTGCGCCGGCGACTGCAAGGCCGCGGCCTGAGGAATCGGCTTTTGCCGGTTTCAACCCGATTTGTTTCTTATTTTGCCAATCACCGTGATTGGCCACCACCTGTGTGGACGGGGTCCCCAAGAGAGGCCAACACCTCCCCCTGATCCGCCAATTGAAGGAGCCGAGTATGCCTCGTGCACGCAAGGGCGCAGCCCGCCGTCAGTCCAAAGTCCGTTGGTTCAAAAAAGCAGCCGGCAACCGCATGGGTCGCCGCAGCCAATGGCGCCGTGTCAAGAGCGCCGTGGTGCGCGCCGGCGTTTACCAGTATGCCCACCGCAAGCAGAACAAGCGCAATTACCGTGCGCTGTGGATCGTCCGCCTGTCGGCCGCCACCGCCGAGAACGGCATCAATTACTCCACCTTCATCAATGGTCTGAAGCTCGCCGGCATCGCGCTCAACCGCAAGATGCTGTCCGAAATCGCCATCCATGAGCCGGCCGCCTTCACGGAGATCGTCAAGATCGCCGTGGCCGCCCGCACCAAGTTCCAAGCAGCACTTCCCGCAGCATCTGCCGCCCGCAAGGCCGCCTGAGAACGATCCCGATTAGAGTCGCGCAGTTTTGGAGTTTTTCAGCGATTTGGGTCTCAGTGTGAGATTTGTAAAAACCAAACCGCTTGTTCTTCGGAATAAGCGGTTTTTTGATAGCCGGTTTTTCCCCTTTCTTTATCCCCGTTCATCCGCTACGCTTAACGGCATGATCAACGATCCCGATTTCACCCGCATGCTGGACAACCCCGAAGCGTCGCTGCGCGAATTGCGCAAGGCCCGTCGTGACGCCGCCCTTTCGCGTGAAACTTGGAAGTTGTTCAAAATCCTTTCCGAATTCGTCGACGGCTTCGACATGATGAGCCGCATCGGTCCGGCGGTGGCCATCTTCGGCTCTGCGCGCACCACCCCCGACAAGCCGGAGTACCAACTGGCCGAGCAGGTGGCGGCCAAATTCGTGGCGGCCAAACTCGGTGTCATCACCGGCGGGGGGCCTGGCATCATGGAGGCGGCCAACAAGGGCGCGTTCGAGGCCAAAGGCAAGTCGGTGGGGCTCAACATCGTGCTGCCCTTTGAGCAGCAGCCCAACCCGTACCAGAATTACCGGCTGGAATTCCAGTATTTTTTCGTGCGCAAGGTGATGTTTGTCAAATACTCCATCGGCCTGGTGGTGTTCCCCGGCGGCTTTGGCACCATGGATGAATTGTGCGAGGTGCTGACCCTGATCCAAACCCAAAAAATCCAGCGGTTCCCCGTGATCCTGGTGGGGTCGAAATTCTGGACGCCGCTGGCGGACTGGATGCGCTCCACCATGGCCCAGGAATTCAAGACCATCAGCCCGGAAGACATGGATTTGTTCATCATCACCGATGATGCGGATGAAGTGGTGCACGCGGTCACCAGCCGCTTTGATTTGGAGTCCTGGCGCAGTTTGGTGCGGCCCGGCATTCCCGGCCCGCATTTGGCCGATTGCGAACCCGATTGAATGGAGCGCACTTTGGAGACCCTTTCCTTCGCCTGCCCGCATTGCGGAGCCATCAACCCCATCCCTGCGGCCAAGGCCGTGGGCGTGGTTGCTTGCGCATCCTGCGCGCGCCCGTTCCGTGTGGAAGTGCCCGCCGGCCAACTGGTGGCAGGGGTGCCTGCGGCCGCGGCGACTGCGGCAGGCGGCCAGGTTGAGGCCAAGGGCGGGTCGGCTGCGATCCTGCGTTTGCATCCGGCCATTTGGCGCATGCGTTTTGCCGCCACCTGCTGTGACGGCGTGCTGGTGACCGGCGGCCTGTTGATCTCTTTTTGGGCTCTTTGGCGCTGCGAGCCGGGTGCCTGGCAATGGTTCTTTTTGGCCGGGGCGGCCGCCCTGTGGCTGACGGGGGCATTCAATCTGTTTTTGCCCTGGCTCAAAGCGCGCGGTGAAATGCTGGAAGTGACCCCATCCGCCACCCGCTGGAGTACCGGCATCCTCAACCGCCGCAGCGTGGAAATCCGCCACGATGCCGTGCGCGCGGTGGAGGTGAAGCAAACCTTGCTTGGACGCCTGCTTGGCATTGGCACGCTGACACTGGCCTCCGACGGCGCGGATCAGGATGAAATCGAGATGCAGGGGGTGCCGGGGGTGAAAGAAGTGGCAGCGGTGATCCGGGGGCGGATGGGGAGATGATTTTTATTCGTCATCCAGCGTCCGCAAAAACGTCACCAGCGCCTCCCGCTGCGCCCGCGTCAGTTTCAACTTCCCCATGCGCCGTGTCTCCATCGTTTCCGGAAAGGCCGGCTTGCCGAACCGTTTCACGCCTTCGGGTGAATCGCGGTCGGTGTAGAAGTCCACCACCTCAAGCAGGGTCTTGAAGCGGCCGTCGTGGAAATACGGCGCTGTGCGGTTGATGTTGCGCAAAGTCGGCGTGCGGAATTTGCCGATGTCCTCGGCCTTGCCGGTGGTGCCTTTCAGCCCCTCATCCGCCGCCGCGCCGCCCACCTTCGACCAGCCCAGGTTGTGGAAAGTATGGTCGGTGAACAACGGCGGGCTGGTGTCGTAGGGTTGGGCCCGGTTGGGGTGGCAACTGGCGCAGTTGCCCAGTGTGGGGTTTTCGAACACCTCAAGCCCCTCGCGTTCCTTGGCGTCAAGCGCGGCCTGCCCGGCCAGAAAGCGGTCGTAGCGCGAGGTGAAGGGCGCGAATTCCGCACTGCGCTCATAGGCCGCGATGGCGGCGGCAGCCCATTTCACGGCGGAATCCGGCGTTTTCAACGCGTTGTCGCCGGCGAGCTTCCGCAGACGGTGGGCATAAGGCGCGACTTGCAGGCGGCCGGACAGGCTGGCGGCATCGGGGTTGTTCATCTCCAGCGGATTGAAAACAGGGCCGGCGATTTGCGCCTCCAACGAGTCGGCGCGGCCGTCCCAGAACAAGCCGCCGGCGGGCTGCAAGGGCAGGTTTTCTTCGCGAACCTCTTGGGCATAGGCATCATCCGGCGGTGCCGGCGGCAGGGCGTCGTCGTCAGGCAACCGTCCCAAAACCGGCACATACCGCGCATACATCAAGGTCGGACTGTTGCGCGTGCCAAGCGCGTGCGGTGCGGCACCAGGTGAAAGGGCGCGGTGCCCGGGATCGCTGAAGGCGGCCGCCGGGGCATGGCAACTGGCGCAGGATTGGCCGGCGGGCATCGAGAGATTGGTGTCGAAAAACAATTCCTTGCCCAAGGCCTGCCACGGGTTCAGCGCGCGGCCTGCCATGGTCAAGCGCGGCGCCGCAGTGGCCGCCTGATGTTTGGCCGGCGGCAAAGGAGGCGAAGAGTGGGCATGGCGCGAACAACCGCCAAGCAGCAGCAGGCAGGCCAATCCGGATTGGATGCCAATGGGCCGCATGCTTACTCCGCTTCTGCCGGGTCCACCTTGCGGGCGGCCGGACTCATGCCGTAGATGACGAAGCGGTGCGACAGCGGCTCGTAGCCGTGTTTTTTGCAGATTTTTTTCATCAGCGCATCCAGTTCCTCGGTGGAAAATTCGATGCGCTGGTGGGTTTCGACGCAGACCAAATGGCCGGTGGGCTTGCGACCGAAAGCAATCTGGTAATGCGAACGGGTGGAGTCGAGCAGCACTTCCTGGATGATGCCGGCCTCAAGCAGGTGCTTGAGCGTGCGATAGACGGTGGCTTTGGAAGCGCTGTGCCCCTCCTCCTTCAATTCTTCGCACAGTTCTTCGGCCTCGAAAATGCAGTCCTTGTTGAGGACGGCATCCAGGATCACGGCACGCTCGGTGGTGAACTTCAAGCCCTTGCGCTTGAGGAAGCGGCGGAAGATCGAGCACAGCGGCGGAAGGAAGGCGGTTTCGGCGGTGGACATGGGGGAATTGTAGGGCGCGCCGCTCGCTCACTCCTTTTTGCCTGGCACCGCTTTTTTGTCGGGTGTGCCCACGATTTCCACTTTCATGCCCGTTTTCACCATCGAAAACAGTGCCAGTGCATCCCAGTTGGTCAGGCGGAAGCAACCGTGGGAGCCGGTTTTGCCGATGAGTTCGGGTTTGGGGTTGCCGTGGATGCCGTAGCCGGGCAGGTCGAGGCCGATCCACGCCAGGCCGACCGGGTTGCGCGGGCCGGGGGCGATGGTGAGTTTATGGTCCACATTGGTCACTTCCGGCCAGCCTTTGGGGTCAAAAGTGTAATTGGGCGGCGATGCCATGGTTTTGATCACGGCGTTGCGGTCGGGGAGATGTTCCTTGTCCTTGGCGACGGAGCAGTGGAAGAGGGCGAGTTGGGTGCCGCAGGAGGGGTTGCTAAAGACGCGGATGGTCTTTTCGGAGACGTTGATGCTGATGCCGGCCGGTTCGCTTGGCCGCATAATCATGGCTTTGGCTCCGATGGGCATCGGCCCTGGTTTGGGAAAGGGGCGCAAGTTCGGCGCCGTCAGGCTGTCGCCGGCTTTGAGGCCGTTGATCTTTACGCCGGGGTTGAGCCGGGCCAGCAGGGCCTGGGTGCAGTGGAATTTTTCCGCCAGGCATTCATGCAGGGAGGGGTAGCGCAAACGGTCGAGTTTGGCGCGCTCATTCCAATCTTCCGGGTATGGGCCGACTTCGGCCAGATCGGCGGCGCCGACGGTGTAGGGGGCGGTTGCGTGCTCAATGTCCACCTTGACATGGCCTTCCCCGAAGTCCGCGGCATCTTGGTTTTTGCCCCAATCCAGCCCCATGGACGCGGCGCATTCCTTTGCCGCCATCTCTCCCTTTCTCCCCCAAGTGCCATCCAGAATCCCCGGCGAAAAATGCACGCCATCCAGTGCAATTTGCCAGGCCAGGTTGGTTTTGAAGTCCGCTTTCGGCCCCGGCCGTGGGATGGTTTTGCCTTCCCCTGCCCGCGCCGCAGGCGAGAGCAGCAGGGCCAAACACAGGGCGCAAAAAGGAGCGGTGTTCATCTTTTATTTGTCGGCTTTCACCCCATGCAACTTGAAATACCCGTCCATATTTTCCTTGCCCATGTATTTCCCCAGCGTGCGCGGATCCACCTTGCAGATGTCAATGAGCATCAGGCCGTCCACCACGTTGCCGAATTCCGGGTCCACATTGAAGCCCAGCAGTTGGCCGTTCAACTTGAGGTATTGGCGCAGCAGGACCGGCATCGGCTTGCCGTCGGCTTCCAGCTCTTTGACCAGGGTGTTGACTTCCTCCACGTGCGAGACCACGGTGGAGAACTCGCGGCGCGAATAGGGGCGTGGCCCCACGCCCGGCAGGGGGTTGCGCGGCCGCACCAGGCGGGCCAGGTCCGGCAGGTACATGTTGGCTTTGAGGAAGGCGGTCAGCAGCATCAGCGAAGCGGGCGAATATTCCGCACTGATGGAGACCGAACCAAAAATCTTGGTGTATTTTGGGTTGAAGGCGGCGTAGTGGGCGATGCCCTTCCACAGCAGCATCAGCGGCGAGAAACTCTTCTGGTACTCGGGATGGACCCATGCCCGGCCCATTTCAAGGGCCGGACCGATGTCTTCGATCAGGCGCCGGTTGAGCCGGAAAAAAGCGTGGGTGTACAGGCCCTCGATGCCATCTTCGGCCATCACTTCGTCGGTGCGGCACATGCGGTAGCCGCCGGCCATTTTTTTTGCCTCGCGGTCCCACAGCAGCAGTTGCAGGTATTTTTTGTCGTAGCGGTCGATGTCAAAGGCTTTGCCGCTGCCCTCGCCCACGGCGCGGAAGCACACTTCGCGCAGGCGGCCGACCTCGCGCATGATGTTTGGCGTCTCGTCGGCGCGCACCACCACCACATCGAATTCACCGCTGGAAAGCACTTTGGAGGACGGCGGCAAGGCGGCCAGTTCGCCGGCCATCAGGTCGCCGTCCACAGGCGCGATGATGGGCTCCTGCTTGGCGGCAGCCGGTGGGGCGAATTCGGTGCTTTTGCGCTCTTTTTTCAGCAGGTAGGTGCGCACCCGCAGGTAGTCGGTGAGGGCTTCCGGCGTTTCGAATTGCGCCATGCGTTCGGGCTTGATCGGCTTGCCGATGCGCAGGCGCAGCGGGCGGTCGCGGCGCTTGATCATTTCATGGGGAATCAGCACCGAGCGCAGGCGCGGGTGGATGAGGCCGGCGACCTGGAACAGCGCCGAGTTGTGCCCCTCGAAATAAATAGGCACCACGGTGGCGTTGGTGCGCTGGATGATGCGGGCGATCTGCGGATTCCATGCCGCATCGGCCACTGTGCGCCGGCGCAGGGTCAAGGCCGACACTTCGCCGGCGGGAAACACGCCCAGACAATGGCCGGCCTCCACCCAGCGCACCGCTTCGCGCATGGCTTTGGCATTGCTGCGGGCCGCCTCGGCGCCGCCGAACACATTCACCGGCAGCAGCAGGTCCTTGAAGCCGGGGATGATGCTGAGCATCTCATTGGTCATGATTTTGACATCCGGCCGCACCTGCTGGATGACATGCAGCAGGGCGATGCCTTCCACCCCGCCAAAGGGATGGTTGGCCACCACCACCAAGGGGCCTTCCAACGGAATCTGTGCCAGGAATTCCTCCTTGTAAATGGCCTTGGCTCCCAGCACGCCCAAGAACCGCTCGGCGTAGGGCGTACTCTCGGGATAGTTGAGCGAGGCTTCGTGCAGGTCGTTGAGGGCGGGGAACTGCAGCAATTTTTCCAGCACTTGGCCGCCCAACCATTTGGCCGCACCGCTCAGGCCGCGGCCTTTGGGCTTGATTTCAAAGGGGCGCGGCGAAACGGTTTTTTTTTCTTTGGAGTTGTCGGAGGCGTCCATGCCGGGGTCCTTAAGTGGGAGTGATGTCAAAGCATAGCGTGCGAATGGAAGAAAACCAATGTGAGAAAGTCTGGAGGCCTCCCGTTTACAATCCCAGCCCTATGACGACCACCACTCCGACCCTGATTGACGGCACCCAAACCTCCAAAGACCTGCTTGAAGCCTGCCGCGTGCGGGTGGAAAAAATCAAAACCGCCAGCGGCGTGACGCCCTGCCTGGTCACCATTTTGGTCGGGGCCGATCCGGCCAGCGTGACCTACACCCAGATGAAACGCAAGCGCTGCGAAGCCATCGGCATGCGGAGCATGAAGGTGGAGTTGCCGGCGCAAACCACCACGGCGCAACTGGTGGCGGAAATCACCCGCTTGGGCGCCGACCCGGCCATTCACGGCATCCTGCTCCAGCACCCGGCGCCCAAGCACATCGACGAGCGCGAAGCCTTCGAGGCCATCCCGGTGGCCAAGGATGTGGACGGCGTCACCTGGGGCTCGTTCGCCCGCATGTACTTCCCCGAAGAGGCGGCCCACCGCGGCGGTGTGTTCGGTTCCTGCACCCCGGCCGGCATGGTGCGTTTGCTCGACGCCTACAAGATCCCGATTGAAGGGCAGGAGGTGGTCATCCTCGGCCGCAGCGCCATTTTGGGCCGCCCCTTGGCCGGCATGCTCTTGGCCCGCAACGCCACCGTGACCATTGCCCACAGCCGCACCAAGAACTTGGCAGAAGTCGTGCGCCGGGCTGACATCGTTTGCGCCGCCGTCGGCAAGCCAAATTTCGTGCAGGGGGATTGGCTCAAGCCCGGCGCCGTGGTGCTGGATGCCGGCTACAACCCCGGCAATGTGGGCGACTGCGATTTCGCCAGTTGCGCCGCCAAAGCCTCCTTTATCACCCCGGTGCCCGGCGGCGTGGGGCCGATGACGATTGCGACTTTGATCGAGCAGACGGTGGAAGGCTGCGCGCGGCAACTCAACCTGAAAATCTAATGGCCACTTTTTCCCCCACCGACCAAACTTACGACATCCCCAAAATCACCGGCGTCTGCGCGGCGAGCAACCGCCCGTTGGAGGCGGGGGAAAAGTATTTCGCCGTGCTGCTCGACCCGCCGCCGGAGGCCCGCGCCCTGCCGGAGGACAGCGAAAAGCAGGAGGACGCGCCCAAGTTGGCCGACTTGGGTTTCATCCGCCGCGATGTGGCGATGGAGGCCTGGGACAACGGCTGGCGGCCGCCGTACCTGTTCTCGTATTGGCAGAGCGAGGTGGAACTGCCCGGCGCCAAGAAAAAGATGTTCGTGGATGACACCACGCTGACCCAAATGCTGCGCGATTTGGAGGGGGTGACCGAAGCCTCGCGCGTTGCCTTCCGCTACATGGTGGCGCTGATCCTGATGCGCAAGAAAAAATTGCGCTTTGAAAACATCGAACGCCGCGAAGACCCCACCGGCGACGGCCCGGTGCAGGAATGGTGGGTGTTCACGCCCAAGGAAGACCCTTCCAAGGGCCATTTCGGCCGATGGAAAGAGGATGAGAAGATCGTCGTGCAGGATCCGTATCTGCAGGAAAGCGACGCCGCCTCGGTGGTGGAGCATTTGACCGATATCCTGGGCAGTGATTTTGCCAACGGGACGGGCGACAAGGCGGAATCGAAAAAGGAGGGGGAATGAAATCACGCCTCTTGGCGGTCGCGTTTTTTTTGTTGGCGGCGGGCTGCCAGGTTGACGCCCCCGGCCACGCCACGCCCCTTGGCCGGGTCGGCCCGGTACCGGCCAAATACGCCATTGCCACCGCCGATCTTTTGGCCAAGTACAACGCCAACGCGCGTCGGTTGGCCAAACTGTTCGTCCGCACCAAGGTCTCGCTGGCGTGGCAGGAAGAAAAACCGGATGGCACCCTGAAAAACCGTGAGGAATCCGGTGATGGAAAACTGGTTTTTCAGGCGCCGGCCAGCACGGTGGTCACGGTGGAGAAATTAGGCAAGTGGTATTTGTGGGCCGGCTCCGACGGCAAGCGTTATTGGCTGTTCGACCGCACGCAGAATCCGTCCACGCTGTATGTTGGCCAGCTTGGCGGTCCGGCCGCCAAGCGCGGCTTTCTCGGCCTGCCGGTGCACCCGCAGGATGTGCCGGTGCTGCTGGGTTTGCAACCATTGAATGCGGCGGTGAAAACCGACGTGTATTGGTGTGTGAATGCGGCCGGGCGGGGGGGGTATGTGGTCGAACAGCCGGGTTTGCGCCTGCTGTTGCATCCGGATTATGCTTGGCCGATCAGGGTGGAATTGACCGATGCCACCGGTCGGGCGCAGGTGGTGGCGGAATTGTCTGGCGCCGTGGTGTGCAAAAACGGCGGCGTTTTGCGCGAAAAAGCCGCCATTTTCCCCATGAACCGGCCAGCCAGGTTGGAATTGACGGTGCAGTCGGCGGAGGCTGATTCCAACCGGATCAAACAAGGGCTCTTTGATTTGGAGAAGGGGTTGGTTCCAGCCAACAGACCCGAAAAGACAGTTAACTTGGATACTGTGGATTGAAACTCTCCCGGATGGGTTGGGGCGGTACCATTTCTTGGCGAACACATTTCCACATCACCAATTAAATTTTTGCTTGACTTTTGTCCGGTACGGGTTCTAATGCCGCTTTGATTTAGTTCATCCTTTGGAGAGCAGAGATATGGCCAAACATAAATCCGCTTGGGGCGTCGAAATCGGTTCGGCAGCCCTTAAAGCCATCAAACTCGTCGCCACCGACACCGGGGTGGACATCGAAAATTACGTGGTTCTGCCTTACAAGCAGGTGTTGTCCACGCCGGATGTGGATGCCGGGGAAATCGTGCGCCTGACGCTGCAGGAATTTCTTTCACGCAACGAACTTGAAGGATCTTCGGTGGTGGCTTCGATGTCCGGGGCTGCGGGGGTCACGCGCTTTGCCACCCTGCCGCCGGTGGATCCCAAACGCATTCCCGAAATCGTCAAGTTTGAGGCGGTGCAGCAGATTCCCTTCCCCATCGACCAGGCGGAGTGGGATTACCATATTTTCCAGCAGGCCGACCTGCCTGATGTGAAAGTCGGGGTGTTTGCCATTGCCCGCGACCGGGTGTATGAGTTCATGGCCAACCTCAATGCGGCCAATGTCGAACTCTCCGCGCTCACGCTGTCGCCGCTGGGCGTGTTCAACGCGTTCTCCTACGATCATAAACTGGTCGAGAGCCGCAAGTGCACGGCCTACGTGGACATCGGCACCATGGCCACCGATGTGATCATCGTTGAAGACAACGTGCCTTGGGTGCGCACCTTCCCCATTGGCGGGCATCACCTGACCGAGGCCCTGGTCAAGCAGCTTAAAATCAGTTACGCGCGCGCCGAGGAAGAAAAACTCGGCTTGGCCACCAGCAAAATGGGCAAGCAGATGCTCCAAGCCATGCGTGGCGTGGTGCTGGACTTGGCCCAGGAAATCAGCCGCTCCATCAACTACTACCAGCAACTCAACCGCGGTTCGGAAGTTAAGCGCATCGTGGGAGTTGGTTCCTCGTTCAAGTTGCCCGGGTTGGTCAAGTTTCTGTCGCAGAATCTGCCGGTGGAAATCGAACGGTTGGAACAGTTCAACCGTCTGGAAGTCAGCGGTCGCCACGGTTCGCGCCTGGTGCAGCATTCCCTCGAGTTGGCCACCGCTTATGGCCTGGCCTTGCAGGGTCTCGGCGAGGCCCGCGTGGAGGCCAACCTGCTGCCGCGACAGGTGCTTTTGGGCCGGCTGTGGAAATCCAAGAACTGGTGGTTTATCGGGGCCGCCGCCTGCATGGCAGGCGCGGCGGCGGTGTCGGTGGGGGCTTGGTTGGCGGCTTCCGCCAGTGCCAAGGAGGTGCTGGCCAACAACACGCTGAACAAAGTGATCATCGAGGCCGATGGTTACAAGGACACGCTGGGCAAACTCAAGAATGAGGATCCGCGGGCCATGAGCGAAACGCTGATGCGCACACAGGCCTATCGCGACCTCTATCCGCGCATCGTTGAGGATGTGGCCGCCGTGGTTGCTGCGGTCAAGGCCCCGCCGGTCCTGCTCAATCCGGCGCCCGATTACGAAAAAATCAAAGCCATCCCGGCGGACCAGCGCACGCGCCTGGTGGTTCGCAAAGTCGAGTTCAATTACGCGCCTCCCGTGCCCAAAACGGGCGCATTGACGCTGGATCCGGTTGCCACCTTCGGTTTTTCCGCGGCGTCATTCCCGAATCCCGCATTCACCGCCGCCTGCGAGCCGCCGCATATTTCGGTGGTTGTTTCCTGTTCCCTGCCGATGAGCGACAGTGATGCGTCGCCTCTGATCGCCGCCACCGTCAAGCCATGGCTTGAGGCCGAACAGCAGCGCCTTGAAAAAGCACATACGGCGTGGATCGCCGCCCAAGCGGCCTTTCAGGCGGCTTTCCAGGACCAGCCTGATGACGAGCAAAAAAGGCTTGCTGCAGCGGAACTGGCCAAGAAGTGCCCGGATCGTTTGTACCGGATCAAATTCAACGCCAACGACCTATTCCAGCGGGATGCCGTGGTTGGCCCGGGCGCGGCGGCCGGAGCCTTTGGCACCGGCGTGGCTGGCGGCGGCCAAAGCGGGGAGGTTGGCTTGCCCACCTTGGCCAAACTGTTGCCATCGCGCCCCGATTTGGGATCCGATAAAAACATCAATTTCCGCATGGCATGGGATCTGGTGTTGGTCAGCCCTGAAGACGCCCGCAAAGAACTTGTGGCTGCCGAGCAGCCTCCACCAAAGCCGCCCGTGAACGCCGCGGCAACCACCCCAGCCGTCACTCCAGCAGCCAAGGAGGCACGCCCATGACTTCAATGACCAAGACAATGCATTGGGTAAAAAGCAACCTTGCCATCGTGGCCTGCGTGGTTTTTTCCTTCGCCAGCCTGTGCGTGGTGGCGGTGGTCACCCTATTCCTCCGCGGAACCGTGACCGGATCCGTCGAAAAATTGGTCAAGGACCAATCCGGCAAAGCCCAGGTTTTGCTGACTCAGACCAAGGTCAAGTTGCCCGGCTACGAGCCGGGATCCGAGATGACCAGCATGCAGGTGGTGGCCAACCCGCAATTGATCGACGCGATGAACCAGATCAACAGCCTGTTCAGCAAGACCGGCACCGATATGCGCGACCTTGCGCGCAAACTCAACGGCGGGGCCCACGAAAAAACCTGCATCATTCCGGATGGGGGGTTGGATGTGTTCAATCTGCCCAAGGTGCGTCAGGCGTACGACAAAAGTTTTGCCGCCGCCCTGTGGCACCCCCAGTTCACCCCGGCCACCGCAGAATTGACCGACGAAGTCCGAAAATCCCTGGCCATCAAGCCGTTGCTCGCGGGCATGCCTTATTCCCTCAAAAGCCTGCAGGAGATTTCCGATGCGTCGGTCAAAACTTCGCTCAAGGCACGGGTCGTCAGCAAGATGTCCGAACTCAATGCAAAGTCGCAGACGGAAGTGGAAACCCTGGCCCGCAACGCCGTATTGCAGGCCATGCGCACCCGTGCGGAATCCATCGGCATTTATGCGGATCCCGATCCGGGTTCACCGGGGTATCCCTTCGCCGGGCTGGTGCGCGACTGGGGCAGGGCGGGCACGCTGCCGTCGGCGGAACTTGCCTACGAATCCCAAGCCGACCTGTGGATTTTGCGCGACATGATGGAAGCCCTCTCCCGGGCCAACCATATCGGGGAGGACGGCTATTCGGTGCTCAAAGCCCCGGTCAAACGTCTGCTTAGGCTGCAGGTCAGCCGCGATGGCTATGTCGGCCTCCACACCATGGGAATGGTGGTGGGCTCCTCCACCGCCGGCGCCTCCTTGGCCCGACTTTCAATGCCTGCGGGCATCACGTTAAAGGATGACAAGAGCCCCCAAGTCGAAAACTTCTTCGTGGCCCCGACCGGCCGCATCTCCAACGCGGTCTACGATGTGAAACATGCCAAGTTGGAAGTCTTGGTGGATGTTTCCCGCCTGCCGGAGCTGTTGGCGGCCATTGACAGCGTCAATGCCATGACGGTGGTCGGCGTCAGTCTTGAAGACGTGGATGAATACAAGGAATTGCGCGAAGGCGGTTATTTTTACGGTCCCTGCGACGTGGTCAAAGCCACCCTGGTGGTCGAGACGCTTTGGATGCGCAGCTGGACCGTGCCCAAAATGCCGGAGGCCACCCGCAAGTACCTTGGCATTTCAGTGGCCCCGTAAACGCCCCAATGCCCCACATTGTTTTTTCAGGATTTCCCCCTTATGAAAATCAAGAACACCACATTCATCCAGAAGCACATCGAGAAAGTCGTGCTCGCCTCCGCCGGGGTCGTTTTCCTGCTGGTGGTGTCCTATTACCTGCTCCATGTTCCAGCCCAGCCTTTTGAAGTGAAACTTGCCGATGGAAAGGAGATCAAGGCGCAGGCCATCAGTGATGTTCCCCGGCAGCTTCACGATATTGCCGACACTCTGAGCAAAAAAATCAAGGGAGCAAGCAGGGTGCGCCCGGACGAGCATCCCACGCCCGATTATCCGCAGCTCCTCAACGATCTGCGCGCCGTTCCCGTGGTTTTGGGAAAAAGCCTGCCAATCATCGGTGATTATCCGCTCAGTGGCGAGGATGCAAAACCCACACCGGTGAATTTCCGCCCTTATTTCCTGCCCCATCCGCCCATGCCCAAGGGGGACAAAGCCGTGACGGGCAATGTGGTACTGGCTTCGGGCGAAGACAGCGTGTACGTCAGCGTGGAGGCCATGCTGGACTTGCCGGCTTGGTATCAGCGCATGACCGATGCGGCCGGCCTGCGCAAGGAGGGGGAGCAGCCCATGAGCCAGAGCATCGCCAAGCAGGGCCTGCAGGTGGCGGGTGTTTATCTTGAACGCGAGCAATGGGATCCGGCCCGGCGCGCTTTTGGCAAGTCCGTGCGCATCACCTTGGAGGGGCAATCCTGCTACTTTGAAGAGCAGGAGGTGTGGAATACGACCGAGGACAAGGATCGTGACAAGGCGCTGGCATTGATCAAATCCATCAAGGACAACCAGACCCAGATCCAGCGCCCGGATTTTCCGCCACTCGATCCGGCAAGCCCCCTTCCCTTGCTGCGCGAAACTCCGGCCGCAGCGCCCGCGGCCACTGTGGTGGCGCCCTCGGGGAGGTTTGACGAAGTGCAGGAGCCCGAGGTGCAGCCAGTGCGCCTTTGGTGCCATGATTTGACGGCCCAGGCCGGGCAGAAATACCGCTACCGCTTGGTGGCCACCGTTCTCAATCCCTTGTACAACTTTTCCACCACTTCCCTGGCGCCGGAGCAGGTCAAGCAAAACGCCACCAGGGTGGCATTGGCCCCCCAGCCGTCCGAGGTTAAAAAAACGCCTTGGGTTGACGTGGTGGTCCCACGCAATTTCCATTGCTTTTTCACGGAAGTTGTGGGCATCAGGGCGAAATTTGAAGTGTGGAAAGTGGTCTCGGGAACATGGGTGGGCCAGACATTTGAAACCAAAGTGGGAGATGCCATCGGCAGCAAGCAGGCGATCGTCACTTTTCCCGATGGCACCACCCGTCCGGTGGATTTGGACAGTCAGAAAATCATGGTGGACATTCTGGATGTCACCGATCCGGAGTATCCCGAGCGCAAAGCCAAGTCGGCCCTGCTCATGAATGCCGATGGGAGCCTTGAAACGCGTCTTGCCAGTCAGGACATCAACAGCCCCGAACGCAAGGGGGTCCAGGGCAAGTCGGATGTTCCGGCATTGGGCGCCGTGCCCGGCGACTCCCGTCCGCGGCAGCGTTGAACGGTTGAACTTCAAAAAGCCCGTCCCGTTTTCGGGCCGGGCTTTTTTGCGCCGCAGCATCGGCCCATCTTGGCTACCCTACGCTCCCCCATGACCCAACTGATCACCGATTCCGATGTGCGCCATGTGGCCAAACTGGCGCGTCTGCACTTGTCCGATGACGAAGTCTTTGCCACCACGACCCAGCTTGGCAGTGTGCTTGGTTATGTCAGCATGCTGCTGGAACTGGATGTCTCCGGCATCGAGCCGTTGACCCACGCCCTTGACCAAACCAACGTGTTGCGCGAAGACGCCCCAAGCCCCGGGTTGCCGGTGGATGAGGCGCTCAAAAACGCGCCCGACCGCGACGGGGATTTTTTCGTTGTGCCCAAGGTGATTGGAGAAGGGGGAGGGGCCTAGATGTCCTTTGATCCAACCACCACCACATTGGTCGCTTTGCGCGATGCCATTGCCTTGGGACAGGTGTCCGCCATCCAGGCGACGGGCGCCTATCTGGACCGCATCGCGCGCCTGAATCCCGCACTCAACGCCTACCGCGAGGTGCTGGCTGACAAGGCGCTGGCCAGGGCGGCCCAAGCCGATGCCGGCACCCTCACCGGCCCTTTGGCCGGGGTGCCCATTGCCATCAAGGATTGCATGTGCTACGCGCAAGGTACCACTTCGGCCGGCTCACGCATGCTTGAGGGCTACCGTTCCCCGTTCACGGCCACCGCCGTGCAGAAGCTGGAGGATGCCGGTGCGGTGATCCTTGGCAGCACCAACATGGACGAATTTGCCATGGGGTCTTCCTCCGAAAATTGCGCCTTCGGCCCTTCTTTCAACCCATGGGATACCAGCCGCGTGCCAGGCGGTTCTTCCGGCGGTTCGGCGGCAGCTATGGCCGCGGATATGGCTGCCGCCGCCTTGGGGTCTGACACGGGCGGCTCCATCCGCCAACCCGCGGCCTATACCGGCACGGTGGGCTTCAAGCCGACTTATGGCCGCGTGTCGCGGTTTGGCCTGATTGCCTACGCGTCCTCGTTGGATCAAATCGGCACTTTCACCCGCGATGTGGCGGATGCGGCGCTGTTGGCGAAAATCCTGTTTGGTGCCGATCCCAAGGACGGTACCACGGCCCGGTTGGAGGTGCCCGCCGATCTTGAGCAGGTGGATGCGTCCGTGGGCAAGTTGCGCATCGGCGTGGCCAGGCAGTACACGCAGGATGGGGCCAATGAGCCTTCGGTTGAGAAGGCATATGCGGAGGCTTTGGCCGTTTACCGGGATGCCGGTGCGGAAATTGTGGAAGTGGACATGCCGCACACCAAGTATGGCATTCCCTGCTATTACCTGGTGGCCACTGCGGAAGCATCCTCCAACCTGGCCCGCTACACGGGCATGCATTATGGACACCGCTCCAAAGATGCCGGCGATTTGTCGGACCTTTACCGAAAAAGCCGGGCGGAGGGTTTCGGGGCGGAGGTCAAGCGCCGCATCATGCTGGGGACTTACGCGCTTTCCAGCGGTTATTACGATGCCTATTACACCCGCGCCCTCAAGGTGCGCCGCCTGATCAGAAATGATTTTGACCGGGCATTTACGGCATGCGATGTCATTTTGTGCCCGACCACCACCGGGCCGGCCTTCAAGGTGGGCGAAAAAACCGGTGACCCGCTCACCATGTACATGAACGACGTGTACACCGTGACGGCCAATCTGGCCGGATTGCCCGGCATCAGCCTGCCCGGCGGTTTTGCGCAGGCGGATGGCAAACCGTTGCCGGTGGGCGTCCAGTTGTTGGGCAAGGCGTTTGACGAAGCGCGCCTGCTGCGCATTGCCCGCATTCATGAGCGGGCGACCGGGCATGGCAAGGTGCGCCCTAGGCTTTAAGCCTATCCGGACAGGAAAGCCCGGGGCCGGTTTCAGGCGTCGGTTTGGCCGGCTTGTTTTTGCTGCGCCGCGCTTGGAAAAATGCCTGTAACAGGGCGATGCATTCCTCTGCCAAGACGCCTCCGGTATGGGCCACGCGATGGTTGAAGCGCGATTCGTCAAGCAATTGATGCAGGGTGCCCGCGCAACCCATTTTGGGGTCCGGAGCGCCCCATACGCAGCGCGACAGGCGGCTATTGACCATCAGCCCGGCGCACATGGGGCAGGGTTCAAGGGTGACGGCAACCTCGCA
The DNA here is from genome assembly GCA_964556215.1 of uncultured Phycisphaeraceae bacterium. Classification (GTDB taxonomy): domain Bacteria; phylum Planctomycetota; class Phycisphaerae; order Phycisphaerales; family Phycisphaeraceae; genus CANIYR01. Next base: position 40,825 of record CAZKVP010000001.1, on the reverse strand, counting down.
GCCTTCCAAGCGCCAGGATCCGATCTTTTGGGCGGCAAGCCGCATGGCCAGCAGTTCGGCGTGGCCCGCCGGGTCCGCGGTGGATTCGCGCAGGTTGTGGGCGGCGGCAAGCACTTCAAATCCGCCATTGGGCAAAGGACGATAAACCACCGCGCCCACCGGCACCTCGTTTTTTTCGCCGGCCAGTGCCGCTTCCGCCAATGCCAAGCGCATGACCGCCACATCGCGGGAGTTGTCCGGTTCGCCGCAGGCGGCATTCATTGGGGTTCTTCCCATAGCAGGCCGTCGGCAAGGGGTTTCTTGATTTTCTTGCTCGAAGGGGTGATTTTCCAATCGCCGGAATCTTCCGGCGCGGCATCGGCTTGGCGTTCCGGGGGCAGGGCATTCTCCAGCAGCATGGTGTTGTCGTCGGAATCGTCGGTTTCGGGGCGCAGGCCGGCCAGCGAGGCGGCCAAGGACTGGTTTTCTTCCTCGCCATGTTCGGCCGGGTGGAGCATGAGGTCAGTGCCGGCATTTTCCATGCGGGCGGTCAGCACCTCTCCGTCGTCGCTGGCGCTCAGGCTGTGACTGGTGTCGGTCACTTCGCCGGCCTGCATCACCTGGGTGATGGCGTGATCCGTCAGGTCGGAGGATTCATCTTCTTCCATGCCTTCATCATCCTCGTCATCCAGAATCGAAACGATCGCAGTGTCGGTGGTGATGTCGGGGAAGTCTCCCGCCGCTTTTTGGGATGCGGGAGCGGGGGCGCAAGGGGCATCCGGCGGCGGGGCGGCGGCCATGGTGGAGGTGGCCGCCACTGCATCATCGGTGACGGCGGAATAGGCTTTGAGATCGGAATTGCTTGATTCGCCGGAGACGACCGCGTTCTTTGGGGAATACCCGGCTTTTGCGGCGGCCGTTTCGCCCGGCATGGGTTTAACGGGCGGCAGCACGGCCAACGGCGTCATGGCGCCGACCACGCGCTGGCCCATGCGAACCAGGACTTGGTCAAGCGTGGTCGGCAGATAGAGTTCGGCGGTGGAGCCGAGTTTCATGATGCCCAGCTTGGAACCGCGCTGGACCACCTGTCCTTCGCTCAATGCGCAATGGACGGTGCGTGCGAAAAGGCCGGCGATTTGGCGCACGGCGATGAGCGGCGTCCGGTGGGTGGGATGGTTGAAAACAATGGTGATGGCTTCGTTGACTTCGGCCGACCGCGGGTTGAGCACGCTCATGTGCTCGCCGGGTTTGTGGGTGATGGATTTCACCTCGGCATGGCAGGGGCAGTAGTTCACATGCACGTCGAAGACCGAGAGGAACACGCGCACGCACACTGCCGGTCCGTCGAAGGGTTCAAAATGGGCGATCTCGTGGATGGAACTGATTTTCCCGTCGGCCGGGGAGACCGCCACATTGCGGTCCTTGGGCGACACCCGCTTGGGGTCGCGGTAAAACAGCAGGATGCAGGCGCCCAAGGCCAATGGCAGGGCGGCCAGCGGCCACACGTCGAAAAGCACGCAGGAAACCGCGAGGATAAGGGAGACGGCCAGGGTGGCCAGACATTCGTTGCGGGCGTAGCGGCTGAGCATAGGGAGAGTTTAGCGGTTTGGGGCGCATGGTTTCACGGCGGGTCCCGGCAAGCGAGGCAGAAAAAAACCGGCGCGTGGGGCGCCGGTTTTTGCGGAGTGACCGGGAATCAAGCCTCTTGCTTTTTGCTGCGCAGGACGAAGCCCAAGATGCCGGTGATAAGGCCCAGCACGAGGAGTGCGCCAAAGGCGACTGGCAGGCTGCTGCTTTGTTTGGAGCCGTCGAAGAGCAGGGTGGTGAGCTTGCCCGGGATGCCGGCCAAAGAGGGGATGATGGCAAACAGTCCGAGCAGGCAGGCAGCCATGGCAAAGAACAGGGTGATCGCCATGAACATGCTGCCGGTGGGGTCTTCTTCCTCCACATATTCAACCGGGGCAACCATTTGCAGGGAACTCGGGGTGACAATCGTCTTGGGCGCGGGGGAGGCGGCCGAGCCGGTTTTGCTGCGCTGCATGGCCGGGGCGCCGGCGCCCGTGTCGGCTGAGATGCTGGCTTGGAAAGACGACTCGTTGCTGGAGAACACCGGGGCGGTGCTGCTGCCCGTATCGGACAGGGAGCCGAAGGCGGAACCCGAGCTTTCGCCGATGCCGTTGCTCTCGTTTTGGACTTTGGCGGTGTTGCGCAGGTTGCTGTCGAAGATGCCGGTGGAGCCGATGGCTGCCGTATCCATCTTGATGTCTTGGCTTTCAGTGTTGTTGCTGGGATAGATTTCATCCAGCAGTTCGGCGCCCAAACTGGTGTCGTCGGTTTCGCGGGTCAGGTCAAGCAGACCCGAGCCGGAGCCCACGGATTCAAGGGCGAGATCCTCGTCTTTCATGTTGAACTTGGCATCCGCTTGGGTCGCGGCCATGGAATCGGCTTCGCGCACTTCATCGGGGTCAAACACGCTGACTTTGTCGGATATCGGGGCGTCCACGGGTTTGACGGGCTCGCTTCTTCCAGCCAACTCAATGGCCGTGGAACCCGTTTTCATCCCGACGCCGGAACTGGCCATGGAATCGCCGGCGGACTTGATCTGGTCGGAGTCGAAGATGGTGATGCCGGTACCCATCAGGTCGGGATTGGTATCCCCCTTGACGTCGAGCATGCTGTTGCTCTCCCCGGTCAGGGTAAGGCGGTCGGCGCCGGCCATGGCATCCACTTGGGAGCACTTGAACATCGTCTTTTCACCGTCACGGAAGAGCTGCAGCTTGCCGTTATCGGCCATCTGCTTCACATCCTCGGTGGATTTCCCGAGTTTTTGGGCGACTTCTTCCAGTGTGTAGAACATTTTTGCCATGATGCGAAGCTCCGGGATTCGGTGGTCGTGGAATGGGGGTAATACCCGCTCCCGGTGAGAATAAGGCGGGGCAAGCCGGTTGGCAAGGGCTTTTTGAAAAGTTTTTTCACAGAGCGGGGTTCCGCGCATTCTTTTCCCTTGCCACTGGAGGGGATTTCCCGCTACCCTACGCCGATTCATTTGGCCGCCTTGGCCCAGTGTTTCATTTGCTTTTTGTCCCCTTTGTTTCTCAACCAACCCGCCCATCGGACCCTAGATGACCGCTTCACTTTCTGCGTCCGCCCATCCGCCCCTGCCGCCCAAGGATCGGCTCTTGGCCGCCTACCGCGCCATGCGGACGACCCAGGAAGTGGACCGGGTCGAAGCGGAATTGGCCAAAACCGGCGATGTGTTCTTCCAATTGAGCGCCACCGGTCACGAGCCGACCGCCGTGCTCAACCTGTTTTTGGAAAAACAAGACTGGGTGCATGCCCATTACCGTTCCAAAGCCCTGCTGCTGGCCCGCGGCGTGCCGCTCAAAGGTTGGTTCGATTCGCTGCTGTCCAATGCCGAGTCCTATTCGCAGGGCCGGCAGATGGCCGAGTTCTACGCCAGTCGCGACTTGCGCCTGCCCAGCACAGTGATTCCGGTCGGCAACAATGCCACCCAGGCCATTGGCATCGCCCAGGAAATGCGCCGCGCCGGTGAAAAAAACACCCTGGTGGTGTGCGGGTTGGGCGACGGCTCCGCCGCCCAGGGCGAGGCGTTGGAGGCCTTTGCCGAAGCCGCCCGCGACCAATTGCCGGTGCTGTTTTGGATCGAGGACAACGGCATGGCGATCTCCACCCAAACCAAAGGCAAGTCGGTGTTTGATGTCGGTGGCGAGGCGGAGAAGTTGCTCGGCCTGCCGATTGAGCGCTTTGACGGCCGCGCAGCGTGGAATGATTTGGGCCGTATCGGCAACTTGGTGGCGCAAGTACGCGCCGGCAAGCCCGCCATCGGCATTTTGCGGGTGGAGCGTTTGTGCAGCCATTCCAGCAGCGATGATGAAAAAATCTACCGCTCGGAAGAATTGCGCTGTGAGTTGGCCAAGCAGGGGGCCGGGGTGGCGCATTTCCGCGCTTCCTTGCTTGCCAACGGTTTCGCGGAGGCCGAGCTGGCCGCCTTGGAGGCGCAAATTGAGGTCGATGTGCGCGCCGCCGCCGAGGCCGCCCGCCGTATCGGCGACCCGTCACCCAACCATGATTGCAAAGCGCCGCTGCCGGCGCAAGTCTCGCCCGCTTCCTGCAAGGAATACACCGGCAGCCTGGTCAAAGAAGACGGCCTGACCATGCTGGAAGCGATGAAGGCCGTGCTGCGCCACCGCCTGGCCACCGATCCGCGCGTGACCATGACCGGTGAAGACATCGAAGACCCCAAGGGCGATGTGTTCGGCGTGACCCGCGGTTTGTCGACCGCCTTCCCCGGCCGCGTCACCAACTCCGCGCTGGCGGAATGCACCATCATCGGCTCCTGCATCGGCCGTTCGCTGGCCGGCGGCAAGCCGGTGGGCTTCATCCAGTTCGCCGACTTTTTGCCCACCGCCATCGGCCAGGTGATGAGCGAAATGGGCAGCATGTGGTGGCGCACCGGCGGCCAGTTCGAGTGCCCGATGATCCTGATGATCACCTGCGGTGGCTACCGCCCGGGCCTTGGCCCCTTCCACTCGCAGACGATGGATGGCTACCTGGCCCACATCCCCGGTGTGGATGTGATGATGCCAAGTTGCGCCTCTGACGGCGCCGCCATGCTCAACGCGGCCTTTGAGAGCAACCGGCCGACGGTGTTTCTCTACCCCAAGGCCCTGCTCAACGACCGCAGCCCGGTCAAAGTCACCAGCCCGGATGTCGACAAGCACCTGTGCGCGGTCGGCAGCGCCCGCGTCTTGACCCAGGGCAAAGACCTGACCATCGTCTCGTGGGGCAGCACCGTGTCGTTGGCGCTGGGCGCGGCCGAGCGCTTGGGCAAAGAAAAGCAGGGGGTGGAAGTCATCGACTTGCGCTCCCTCTCGCCGTGGGACAAAGAGGCTGTCATCAAGAGCGTCAAAAAGACCGGCAAATTGCTGGTGGTGCACGAAGACAACCACACCGGCGGCTTTGGCGCGGAAGTCTCGGCCACCGTGGCCGAAGCCTTGCCCGGCACCCAAATCCGCCGCGTGACCCGTCCGGACACCTGGGTGCCCTTTAACTTTCCCAACCATCTGGAAGTCTTGCCGTCTTTCCGCCGCGTGCTGCGCGAAAGTTGCGTCATGCTGAACCTGGATGTGGTTTGGCAGCAGGCGGAAACCCATTCCGAGGCTGGCGAAACCGAAACCCTGACCGCCCAAGGCTCCAGCCCGGCCGACGATGCGGTGACCGTGGTGCGCTGGCTGGTCAAGCCCGGCGACCCTGTGAAGCCCGGCCAGCACATCGCCGACATGGAGGCCGACAAAGCCACCTTTGAACTGATGGCCCCGCACGGCGGCGTGGTGGATGCCGTGCTGCTTGAAGAAGACAACAAAGTGCCGGTCGGCACCCCGATTTTGCGTCTGCGCAAAACCGCCACCGGCGAAGCCGCCGTGGTGCGCCGCCCCACCCGCGAAGACTGGGGTGTGCCCATCATCACCGCCAAAGCCGGCGTGCCGGCAGTTGCGCCTTCCACCGCCCAAAAAGTACAGGTGTATTTGTCCGGCATCCAATACGCCGAAGGCCGCATGCAACTGACCAACAGCATGTTGGAGCAGCGCTTCCCCGGCAAAAAGGGCGAAGACATCGTCAAACTCACCGGCATCAAATCGCGTCCGATGTTGGCCCCCGACCAGACCGTGCTGTCCATCGGCGTCGACGCCGCCAAAAAAGCCCTCAAGGCGCAAGGTTTGACCGTCAAGGATCTGACCGGCATCGTCTGCCACACCACCACCCCGCCCTTCAACACGCCTTCGATGGCTTGCATGATTTTGCGCGAATTGGATCCGGCCGGCGAATGCGAGATGATGGTCCACGACTGCAACGCCGCCTGCTCCGGCTGGCTGTACGCCCTGGACATGGCCTGGCACACCATCAGCCACCAACCCAACAAAGTGGTGTTGGTCGTCACCACGGAAGCCCTGTCGTTGGTGGTGGATCCCGCCGACTACGACACTGCCATTTTGTTCGGCGACGCCGCCACCGCCACCATCGTGCGCGGCACCACCGACGGCGTTTTCTGCAACCACGGCCCGCACATGACCCTCAACCGTCCGGTGCTTTCCGGCAAAGCCGACGCCACCAACGCGCTGACCGTGGGCTTCCGCGGCCAAGGCCATGTGCACATGGACGGCAAAAAAGTGTTCGCCGAAGCCACCCGCGCCATGACCAAGATGACCAAGCAGGCCTTCGCCGAATCCGGTCTGGAATTGGAGCAGTTGGACTGGCTGGTGCCCCACCAGGCCAACCAGCGCATCATGGAAGCCGTGCGCAACCGTCTGGGTGTGCCGTTGGAAAAAGTCATCGACATGACCGATATCCACGGCAACACCAGCAGCAGCAGTATCCCGATCTCGATCGCCAAGAGCCAGAAGAAGTTCAAGAGCGGCCAGAAACTGGGCGTTTGCGCCTTCGGTGGTGGGTTTACCTTCGGGGCGGCGGTGTTGGAGGTGGTGTAAAAAGTAGACGCGGCGGCCCGCCGCGTGGGGATAGATGATTTATTTGCCAACGCGCGCCGGAATTTCGGCGCGCGTCGTGCGTTTGGGGGTTGGCTGTGTGGCTTGGTCGCCAACGGCGACCCGGATTTGTAGCCCAGGGTAGTCGCCGAAGCGCAAGCGGAGGTGGATACCCTGGGTTTGGGGTGGGGGGATGGCAACGCTGAAGGCGTTGAGGAAAGGTATATTCCGTGTATATGTCTTCTATCTCATCAAAGCGCCAAACTCTTGTTACTGAAGCCTGCAAACAATGGATTGCACGACTGATTGACTTGTCACGGCGCAACAACTTACTTTATTATCGGCCATTGATTTCCGGAACGGTGGAATTAGACGATGCTGACGCCAAAGAACGCGGATTATTGTTGGCAGGGAAAAAGGTGAATATTCGTGAGTTGCTGCGGAATCCTGAAGAATTCAAAGAAGAAAATCTCACACGCATCCGTCGTGCCGCACTGCTTAATATGGAAGAGCGAGGTCTTGACACCCTTCATGTGGCCATTGGCATGGCTTCGTGGTCCGTAGAAGATGGAGGGCGTGCGCCTTGTGCACCGGTAATTTTACTTCCCGTCAAAATTAGTCTAAAGATGGAAGGTTCGGCTGGATCTGTTTTGGAATTATCCGGTGAACCGCAAATCAACTGGTCCATGGTCTATGTACTGACTGAAAAATTTGGGTGCAAAATAGACACTTCAAAAATTTTTCCGGAGGATTTTTCAAGTGCTGAAGACCATGAATTGGCGCAATTGATTCCTGATGCGCTGAAGCGCTTGGAGCTTGCAGCAGCAGCGGTGACAGGGTTTACGCTTGATACGGAACGTTGTGTCTTGGGGAATTTCTCATTCCAAAAAATGGCCATGGTGGAGGATTTGTTAAATAATGGTGACGCATTGGCGGCAAATCCTTTGGTAGCCGCGTTGGCAGGAGATATGGATGCGCGAAAAGAACTATTGAAAGACCAAGGAAATATCCAGTTGGCGGATATTGACTGCATTAAACCAGAGGATGACTTTACTGTTTTGGATGCAGATTCCAGCCAACTTTTGGTGGTTGAGCGTGCCTTGCGCGGGCAATCGGGTGTGGTTCAGGGGCCTCCGGGAACAGGGAAAAGCCAAACCATAGCCAATTTGATTGCAGCACTGACGGCGCGTGGGAAAAAAGTTCTGTTTGTAGCGGAAAAACGCGCGGCATTGGAGGCCGTCATGAAACGTTTGAGTATTCCCAGCGTCGGCCTAGATCATCTGATATTGGACCTTCATGGGGCAGGTGTGTCCCGTAAAGCGGTGATGGCAAAAATGGCGAAAGCATTGGAGTGGGTGCGTGACGCACCGCTCACAGAGTTCGGGGACTCATTCCAGACTTTCTCGCGTGGTCGCGCTGCGCTTAATGAACATGTTCATCGCATGCATGATGTGCGTGCGCCATTTAACACGAGCGTCTACTCGCTGCGCGGAAGGCTTTTGGAATTGAGTGCATTGCCAGAAGTAGCCCGTGTGTCCACCCGTTGGCGTGGCGCAGAGTTAGGAAAAGTAGTCGGTGCACAAGAAGCTATTGTGGAGGCATTGAATGAAATTGCAGCGCTTTCAGAATTATTTCTAGGCCACGGTGCATGGGGAGGGGCGTGCTTACCGAATGGATCGGCAGCGCAGCAAGCAGTTGACTGTTGTGCAAAATTGGCGAAAATCAATTGGGATGACTTACATGATCAGACTACGAAAATTGCCTCAAATCACAACTTTTCTGCGCCAGAAACGCTTGATCAGGCCTTGAGGATGCTGGAAAATATCCAGCGATTAGAATGGATTTTGTGCCGTTATAAACCCTGCTTATTCTCTTTCCCATTGCATGACACTGTGCAGGCACTTGGACGAGCTCAGCAAGGAATCTTGGGAGTTTTGGGCGGCATGTTGTTTGACTCCAACTTTCGGGCAGCCCGTGCTCGCATGAAAAGCGCAAGCAATGAAAAGTCTCGCCCAACAACAGAGTTATTGAAAGATGCGCAAATAGCATGTGATTTGGCTCAATATTTTTGTGGTCGAGTGCCATTACAAGTGTCGCCCGATGCAGGGTTGACGCAAGATATGGCTGATGCCAAAAGTGCCTTAACAGAAATGGCGAAATACATCACCTGTTTTCAAACCAAAAACATCTCTTTTGACTCGTTGAAGCAGGCCATCTACACACTTGGGCATGACCGCATGACGGCATTTGAAGTCCCACGCGTGCGTATGCTGGAAGCAGAAGCGACTCAAAACGGCGTTGGCTCCATATTGAACGAATGGCGAAAGAATCACATTGTTCCGGATTACTGGCCGTCAACCTTTGCTTGGGCTTACACACAATCATGTTTGGAGGATGTCGCGGCCAAAGATTCTCGGCTAATGGCTTTTCGTGGGACTCAGCATCAGCAAATGGTGGATGAATTCCGCCGTTCCGATAAAAACCGTCTTGGAATCAATGCCGCGCGTATCCGTCGGCAACATGCGCAACAGGCGATTGCGTCGATGGACCAGCATCGGGAGCAAGAGGCACTAGTTCGCCGCGAAGCCAATAAAAAAACGCGCCACTTACCCTTGCGCCAATTGCTGGCCAAAGCGCCCGATGTGATGATGGCCTTATGCCCATGCTGGATGGTCAGTCCCCTTTCGGTGAGTCAGCTATTGGACGCCGACCGTCGCTATTTTGATGTGGTTATTTTTGATGAAGCGAGCCAGGTTCTGCCAGAGGATGCTGTTTCCGCTCTACTCCGCGCGGAACGGGTCATTGTCGCAGGTGACCGACATCAATTGCCGCCTACCCAATTCTTTGCGGATCAGAGCGCCGCAGATGCCTCTGCGGATTCGAGTAAAGAGGGTGCAACCGAGGGGTTTGAAAGCCTCCTCGATACGCTTTCTGCATTCCTTCCTAACTGGCTTTTGTCGTGGCATTATCGAAGTTTGGATGAACGGCTGATTGCGTTTTCCAATCACTTTATTTACGACGGTCGGTTGGTTACTTTCCCAGGCCTTGGCCGTGATAAACCTCTGCGGCATGTATTGGTCGATCAGCCGCTTGGCGAGGATGGTCAGGAAGAAAGCGTGTCGACAGAAATTGAGCAAGTCGTACAGGCGGTTCTTGAACATGCAACATCCCGCCCAATGGAATCCCTAGGTGTCATTACCATGGGCATTAAGCATGCTGATCGCGTGCAGATGGCCATTGATAGGGCGTTGGCCCAGCGATCTGACTTGGCTGATTTTTTTAGCGAGGATAAACAAGAGCGATTCTTCATCAAGAATTTGGAGCGGGTGCAAGGGGATGAGCGCGACGTCATCATCCTGTCCATTGGTTATGGCAAGGATCGAGCCGGTAACCTTCCGCATCGGTTTGGGCCACTCAATTATGAAGGGGGACATCGCCGCTTGAATGTGGCCATCACCCGCGCGCGCAGGAGCATGATTGTTGTATCCTCATTCTCGCATTTGGATGTGGATCCGGCGCGTGCCAAAGCCAGAGGTGCTGTTCTACTTAGGTCTTTCTTAGAATTTGCCAGCACTGGTGGAAGCATTCTTTCTGACGAGGGAACAACCTCCACTCCACTTAATCCATTTGAGGCAGATATTCGGGATGCGTTATCGGCCCAAGGCATGAAATTATTGCCGCAATACGGCGCGTCGCACTATCGGATTGACTTGGTAGCGCAGCATCCGGAACGCGCAGGGGAAATGGTGTTGGCTATCGAGTGTGATGGCGCGTCATATCACTCCGCCCCATGCGCACGCGATCGTGACCGTCTCCGCCAACAGCAATTGGAAGCATTGGGTTGGAAGTTCCACCGCATTTGGAGCACGGATTGGTTTCGAGATCGCGAGACGGAAATTACGCGGGCGATGGTTGCTTATCAGGCTGCGATTAGAGCATCTGATGTGGCTAATGATAGGCGAGGGCGGCCATTGTCTATGGTTCCTGTTATAGATAAAGCTTCTTTCCAAGGCATACCGCCAATGGCATCCTCGTTGCATATGCCCGCTTCTCGTCGACCATCAATTCCGCGTGGATTTCCGATAGATGAATACTCCGACACACAATTGAAACACCTACTCACATGGGTGCATTCAGATGGGCGCAATCGTACGCAGGAGGAATTGATGGCGAGGATGGTTGAAGAACTTGGTTTTTCGCGTCGGGGAGCCAAGATTGAGGCGCGGTTGAAGGCTGTGATAGAGAAATGGGTGGAATTGAAATAAATGTCAATAAATTTTTTGTTAAGCCCCTCCCCGACCCCTTCAGGGTCGCAACCCACCCACCCCTAACCCAGGGTATCCCGCCCAAAGCGGCGGCTACCCTGGGCTTCAAATCCGGGTCGCCGTTGGCGACCAAGCCACCAGCCAAATCCCCATGCCCCAATCCCTCTCTTCCCTCTACGCCCATCTGGTGTTCTCCACCAAACACCGCGCGCCGATGCTCGCGGATGGTGCCCTGCGGGCGGACCTGCACGCGTACCTTGGCGGCATCGCGCGCACGCTTAAATGCGAGGCGATTCGCATCAACGGGGTGGAGGATCATGTGCATCTTTTGATCAATCAGGCGCGCACTGTTTGCGCTGCTGATCTGGTGAAGGAGTTGAAGAGAGTGTCTACGGAGGAATGGATGCGCAAGAAAGGTCACGCGGATTTTTTCTGGCAGGCGGGGTATGGGGTGTTCAGCGTGAGCAAATCCAATGTGCCGGAAGTGGCGAAGTACATCGAGGAACAGGAACAGCACCACAAGAAAATGACCTTCCAAGAGGAATACCGCGCATTTTTGCGCAAGCACGACATGGATTGGGATGAGGCCTATGTGTGGGATTGATCCGCCCAATGCCCAACGGGCATTCGGATTTGAAGCCCAGGGTCGTCCGCGTAGCGGGAGGGAGTGCAAACGGTGATGGGCGACCCTGAAAGGGTCGCGGTGCGGGGCGATTGATCGTCCGCGACCCCGTTGGGGTCGTGGGGAATGGGGCCATTCACCCAGGGTATCAGCCCAAAGCGGCGGCTACCCTGGGCTACAAGTCCGGGTGCCCTTTGGGCACCAAACCACGAATCCCCAAGTCCCAATCCCCAATCTCATCCTCAATTCATCCGTCATCTTTTTTCGCTTCCCCCTACATTCCCCCCATGCCCACCTCCTCAAAACAAAACCCCCTCGCCCTCATCGGCATGTCCGGCGTTGGCAAATCCCACTGGTCACGCCTGCTCGCGCAGGCGGGGTGGTCGCATTTGGATTGCGATGCCCGCATTGCGGAGCGCCTCGCTGAAATCGTCATTCCCAATCCCGGCGAATCACCGGTACATGCCCTGGGCCGTTGGATGGGCATGCCGTGGTCGCGGCATTATGGCGAGGCGGTGGGGGAATATTTGCGCCTTGAGGAAGCAGTGACGGCGCAAGCGCTGGACGAGGCCCTCGCCAAGGCCGATGGAAAAACCGTCATCGACACCACCGGCAGCGTGATTTACCTTTCGCCCGCCTTACAAGCCAAATTGCATGAAACTTGCCATGTGGTGTATCTGGCCCTGCCCGACGACGCACTGGATGCCATGCTGCTGCGCTTCCTCAAAGAGCCCAAGCCGCTGGTGTGGGGCGATCTCTGGCAACCCAAAGTAGGTGAAAAGCCGGAGGATGCCCTGCCGCGTTGCTACGCCAATCTGCTGGCCGCCCGCTCGGCGCGCTACGAAAAACTGGCCCATGTGATGCTGGATGGGCAGGCGCTGGAGGAGGATGAGATTCTGTTGGCGGATTTCCTGAAGCGGGCGTCCCAAAACAGGCTTGTTGTCTGATAACATTCCCTCTCTTTTCGCATCCCCATCCTTCACCTTTGAGCCCCACTCCCATGCCGCAAAAGTTCAAGATTCTCGCCGCTGACAAAATCGCCGCCGAAGGCCTTAATTGGGTCAAGGCCCAGGCCGACGCAGAACTCATCGATCGCCCCGGCATCAAGGAAGACGAACTGGCCACCATCGTGGGCGATGCCGACGCCATGGTCGTGCGCTCGGGCGTCAAAGTCACGCGTGCGGTGCTGGCCAATCCCGGCAATCTTAAAATCATCGCCCGCGCCGGTGTGGGGGTGGACAACATCGACTTGGAAGCCGCCACTGAAAAGGGCATCTTGGTCGTCAACACCGCCGCCGCCTCGACCATCACCACCGCCGAGCATGCCTTCACGCTGATGATGGCCCTCCTGCGCAAGGTTGGCCCGGCTTCCGCCACCATGAAGGCCGGCGGCTGGGACCGCAACAAGTACGAAGGCCGCCAACTGCATGGCCTGACCCTGGGTGTGATCGGCTTCGGCCGCATCGGCCAGACCGTCGCCGAGCGCGCGCTGGCCTTCGGCATGAAGGTGGTGGCGTTCGACCCGGTGTTCAACGGCGAAACCGCCTTTGATGGCAAGGTGAAACTGTTCAAGGATTTTGAAAAAATCCTGCCCTTGTGCGATGTGATGACCTTCCATGTGCCGGCCACCAAAGACACCTTGGGCATGCTCGGTGAAAAGACCTTCCCCCTGTGCAAGAAGGGCGTTTTCGTGGTCAATTGCGCCCGCGGCGGCATCATTGACGAGGCCTACCTGCCCACCGCCATCGAAAAGGGCGAGTGCGCCGGCGCGGCCTTGGACGTGTTCGTCAAGGAGCCGCTCGCCGCCGACAGCCCGCTGCGCGCCAACCCCAAGATTCTGATGACCCCGCACCTTGGCGCTTCGACCGAAGAAGCCCAGACCGCCGTGTCGGTCGAAGCCATGTACGCCTGCATGAAGTACCTGCGCGGCGAAGGCATCGACGGCGCAGTCAATGCTGGCGGCATCCGCGTCGACCTTTCGCCCCAGCAAAAGGCTTATGTCACGCTCGCCTCGCGCGCCGCCGTGCTGCTGGCCCCGATGGTCACCCGCGGCATCGCCGAAGTGACCGTGACGGTGCGCGGCACCTCCATCGCCAAGGCCGCCGGCACCATCGAACGTGCCGTGCTGGTCGCCCTGTTCAAGGACCTGCTCAACGCGCCGGTGAACCTGATCAACGTGGTGAACGTGGCCAAGAGCCGCAACATTGTGGTGCGCACCGTGGTGGACGAAGGTTCCGGAGAACTGGGCAGCAAGCTGACCATCGAAGTCAAAGGCCCGCCGGAAGCGGTGGACGCCAAAACCCAGACGGCGGACCGCGTGCGCCGCATTGCCGGCTGCGTGTACGAAGACCTGCAGCCGCGCATCGTCGAAATCAACGGCTACCACATGGACATGGTGCCGGCCGGCGCCATGGTCGTCCTGCAGAACGCCGACAAGCCCGGCATGATCGGCGCCATCGGTGCCGCCTTCGGCGCCGCCGGCGTCAACATCGCCGAAATGGCCATTTCGCGCCGCGCCGAAGCCACCGGCACCACCGCGCTCATGGTGCTCAAGGTGGACTCCAAGGCCGATCAGGGCCTCTTGGCCAAACTGGCCGCCACCCCTGGCGTCCTCAAGACTGCCCAGGTGGAATTGCCGCAGGCGTAAAGGAGGGTTGGCTTTGGCCAACCCGTTTGCCGCTGGAGACACAAAAGACAAAGGGCTGGTGGAAAATTCCACCAGCCCTTTGTCTTTTGCATTTTGGTTATCCAACCGGTCGGCCCAAGCCGATTCCCCCTCAAAGCTTCCCATCCCAATTCGCCGGCAGCAGCAGCACCGGCAAATCCGCCTGCCGGATGATGGAGGCCGGCATGTCGCCGGAAGCCAGGCGCTTGGTGGCGACTTTGCTGGCCAGACCAAGGGCAATGACCGTGCAGCCCTTGGCGTGGGCGGTTTGCAAAATGAGCTTGGCCGGGTCGGCGTGGTCCTCAAAGAGCATCACGCCTTCGCATTTGATGCCGCGGGTGCGCAGCAGGCTGGCCAGGCGTTCGATGGTTTGCTCACCGCGTTCGCTCATGGCCGACTCTTCTTCATCGGTGTCCTGCAAGCGCGCCACATGGGTGATCAAAACCTCGCAACGCAGGCGTTCGGCCAGGTCGGCGATGGGTTTGGCGAGTTTTTCGCTGGCCCAGGGGGATGAGACGGCAACGAGCAGGCGGCTGACGACGGGCATGGGGGGCTCCAGGATGCGGTGAAGTTCGCCAGTAGCATAGCGTCCAAGGGTGCAAGTGAAAATAGGTTGTTGTGAAGAAAAACACCGGCCCGTCGGGGTCCGGTGTTTTGCGGTTATTCCCGTGTTTTTCAGGCTTCCACTTCGCGCAGTGACAGGTTGCGTTCGACCAGCTTGGCCTTGATTTCGTCAAGCGAGGTCTGGCCGAAGTTTTTGATGCTCATCAACTCGGCTTCGGTCTTCATGCAGATGTCGGCCAGGGTGGTGCAGTTGAGCAGTTGGATGGCCTTTTTGGCGCGCACCGAGAAGTCCACGTCGCTGATCGGGGTGTTGGCGGCGGTGGGGTCGAGTTCCTTGAGCACTTCCTCGCGCAAAAGCGAGTTGTGCTGCTCGGCGGATTGGCCGAGTTTGAGGCCGCGCTGGGCCAGCAGGCGGTTGATTTCCTCCAGCGAGGCTTCGCCGAAGTTGCGCGAAGCGCGAATCTCGGCCTCGGAGGTTTTGGCCAAATCGCCCAAGGTCCGCACGCCAACCTTGCGCAAGAGGTTCTTGGTCTTGAGCGAAAGGTCGAAGTCGGTGACGGGGGTGTTGAGCAGGGCCGAATTCGGGTCGTCCTTGGAGGGCTCCTCGATCATCATGGCGCGCGAGGCGCGCACATCCTTGATGAACAAACGGGCGCGGCCGTGGCCCGGGTCGGCCGACAGCACGCGGCGCAGGCATTTTTCAGCGTCGGTCAGGCGGCCGGCATCCTCGAGCAGCACGGCGCAGTTGATCAGGGCCGCCACCGGCGCCTTGCTGTTCTCGATGATCGCCTCGTAGGCGGCCAGGGCGGCGTCTTCATCGCCAAGCTGGTCGGCATGCACCGCGAAATTGAAGGCCGCCTTGATGTTTTGGGGGTCGGCTTGGAAGGCGGCCTCGTAGGAAGCCAGCGCGGTGGCGCGTTCGTTGGGTTTCACGGCGGATGCAATCTTGGTCAAGGGGGCGACTCCGGAGAATGGTGGAAAAATCAGGGGGTGGGATTATAGGGCTTCCAGCAATTGGCGCGCCTTGGCCCTGGCATTCGCATCCGCCTGTGCCACCGCTTCAAGCGAATCGGCCGGCGCGGGGGGCAGGGCCGCCATCACGTTGGCCACCGTTTGGTGGATGCGGCCCAGTTTGATCCGGCCGGCGGCAAAGGCCGCCACGGCCTCCTCATTGGCGGCGTTCAAGAGGGCGCCCGATGTGCCGCCGGCAGCGATGGCCTGCTGGCCCAGGGCAAAACCGGGGTAGCGCCCCGGATCCAAGGGGGAGAATTCCAGCCCGGCAAGCCGCATGGGATCCATCACTTGTGCGGCGGAAGGGGCCAGCGCGCGCGGCCAGGTGAGCGCGGCTTGGATGGGCACGCGCATGTCGGGCGAGGCCAACTGGGCCAAAGTGGCGCCGTCCAGAAAGGTGACCAAGGCGTGGACGATGGATTGCGGGTGCAGGATGGCGCTGATTTTGTCGCCGGGCAGGTCGAACAGCCAGCGGGCTTCGATGACTTCCAGCGCTTTGTTCAGCATGGTGGCCGAGTCAATGGTCACCTTGGGGCCCATTTTCCAGGTCGGGTGGCGCAACGCCTCTTTCGCGGTGGCATGCTGCAGTTGGTCCAGCGGCATGCCGCGCAGCGCGCCGCCGGAAGCCGTCAGCACCAGTTTGGCAATGTGCAAGGAGACGGCGCCGGGCGCAAAGGGGGAGGGCACGCGGCTGCTGATGCACTGGAAGGCACCCGAGTGCTCGCTGTCCACCGGCACGATCACCGCGCCGGTTTTTTGCGCCGTCCGCATCACCAATTCGCCGGCGGCCACCAGCGTCTCTTTGTTGGAAAGATGGATTTTCAGGCCCAGTTCCACCGCCTTGAGCGTGGGGCAAAGGCCGGCAAAGCCCACGATGGCCGCGGCCACATCGGTGGCGCCGTCGCTGTGGCAGGCTTCCACCAATGCGGTGGCGGCTTGGGGGCCGTCGAAGACTTCCAGCTGGGGTGCGGCCTTGCGAAGTTGGCGGGCCGCTTCCGCATTGGCCAGCGCCACGCGCTTGACTCCGAAGAGTTGCGCCTGCAAAAAGACCTTTTCCCAAGCGGCATGGGCGGCCAAACCGGCCACCTCGACGTCTTCGCCAAGGGAGCGCAGGTGGGCGACCACTTCCAACGTGGAAACGCCGATGGAGCCGGTGGAGCCGAGAAGGACGAGGCGGGTGGGCATGGGGGCGGGCACTTTACTTGTGATTGCGGGCAAAGGGGCGGCGGCCGATGGGATTCAAAACCGTTCCAAACTGGCGCAGGCCGCGCCCACGCCCTGTTTGGCGGAGGAGAAACCCATCAGTTCAACGGGTGCATCGCCCGATTCGGCCACGGCTTTTTTGCGCACCACTTTGGGGCCGCCGAGCAACTCG
Source organism: uncultured Phycisphaeraceae bacterium (assembly GCA_964556215.1). Classification (GTDB taxonomy): domain Bacteria; phylum Planctomycetota; class Phycisphaerae; order Phycisphaerales; family Phycisphaeraceae; genus CANIYR01. Next base: position 23,841 of record CAZKVP010000001.1, on the reverse strand, counting down.
CAGCGGCAGGTGCGCCCGGGAGAGGTGCCAAGGATGCTTTCGATGGCGCGGGCCAAGGACCAGTCGGCCCTGACGCGGTTGGGCAGGCGCAAGTTGGCCGCGATGCCGTCCTGGCGGACTTCCAGCAGGACTTCCACCGTGCCGCGGTCTGAGTTGCGCAGGCGGGTTTTCAGGCTCTTGAACTGCTCCTTGCCGGCCAAGCCCAGGTCGGCGCCGGGGGCATCCTCCACGACGATGCGCAGGCCTTGGCAAAGTTTGGCGGGGGCGTTGGCAATGGGGATGACTTCATCCACCAAAATGGAGGGGTCGCCTTTTTTCTTGTCCACCTTGCCCCTGAAGAAGACGACGGAATCCACCTTGAGCAGGGGTTCGCATTCCTCAAAGGTGCGGGGGAATACCACGCCGTCGCACTTGCGCCCGGTGCCTTCCAGGGTGGCGAAAGCCATTTTGGCGCCTTTTTGCGTGGTGATCACGCGCAGGGCCGACAGCATGCCGCCCAGGATGACGGCCGTGCCGTCGGGCAGGTCCACCATGTCTTCGATTTGCGCCGAGGCGAAGGATTTCAGGGCGGGGAAATGCTCTGCCATCGGGTGGCTGGAGACATACAGGCCCAGCACTTCCTTTTCCTTTTCCAGCCCATCGCGGGTGCCCCAGGGTTCCACCTCCGGCAGGGAGGGCTCGTCTTTTTTTCCGGCTTTGGCGGAGGCGGCCACGGCGCCGAACAAAAAAGAATCGGAATTTTGCAGGGCGGATTCCTGGGCGCCGCGGGCAATGGCCGGCTCCACGGCGGCCAGCAGGGATGCGCGCGACGCCGCTCCGCCGTGGATGGAATCGAACGCGCCGCATTTGACCAGCGATTCCAGCACGGATTTGTTCACCTTGGACAAATCCACCCGTTCGGCCAGGTCAAAGATGCTGCGGAAGGGGCCGTCCTTGCGGCGTGCCGCCAAAATGGTTTCCACTGCTTTTTCGCCCACGCCCTTGACGGCGGACATGCCAAAGCGGATGTGCCCGGTGGAGGGGGTCTTCTTCTCGCCTTTGTCGAAGACGACGGTGAAGGCGATTTCCGACTGGTTGACATCCGGCGGGCGCACTTCGGCCCCGCGGGTGCCGTCGGGCAGGCGCAAACGCTTGCAGGATTCGAGCTTTTCCGCCACTTTTTCGATGGCGCCGGACTCAAAGGTCAGCACCGCCGCCATGAATTGCAGCGGGAAGTGGGTCTTGAGGTAGGCCGTCTGGTAGGAGACGATGGAGTAGCCGGTCGAGTGCGACTTGTTGAAGCCGTAGCCGGCGAACATCAGGATGTCGGCGAAGATTTTGTCGGCGGCCTCTTTGCCGATGCCGTTTTTCTCGGCGCCGATGAGGAAATCCCCCTTGGCTTTGTCGATCTTTTCCACCACTTTTTTCGAGATGGCTTTGATCACATCGTAGGCGGCGCGCAGCTTGATGCCGCCGACTTCGTTGAGGACCTGCATGATCTGCTCCTGGTAGATCATGATGCCGTAGGTTTCGCCGGTGATGCGGTCGGCGGCCGGGTGCACCTGCGGCACCGGTTCGCGGCCGTGCTTGCGGGCGTTGTACTGCGGGATGTATTCCATCGGGCCCGGGCGGTAGAGCGCGTTGGCCGCGATCAAATCCTCCAGCCGGTCGGGCTTCATGCCCATCAAGAGGCCCTTCATGCCGCCGGATTCGAACTGGAACACGCCGTCGGTTTCGCCGCGCTGGTAGAGCGCCAAAACGCGCGGGTCGTCACCGGCCAGGCGGTCAAGGTCCAGCGGATCGCAGGCGGGGTCGGCATTTTCCAACTGTTTGGAGCCGGGGGCGGGCGCCACTTGCGCCCTGATCTGCGCTGGCGTGAAATCCTTGCGGATGAGTTCCTTGGCCCGCTCGATCACGCTGATGGTTTGCAGGCCCAAAAAGTCCATCTTGAGCAGGCCGACTTTTTCGCAGATGGGGCCTTCCCACTGCGTCACCGTCTGGTCGCCCATGCTCTCGTCCTGGTTCTTCTTGGTCGGCAGGTAGAGCGGGCAGATGTTGTCCAAGGGCTGGGTGGCCACGATCACGCCGGCGGCGTGCACGCCGGGGTTGCGCACCATGCCTTCGAGCTTGCGCGCCGCGTCGTAGGTCTTGCGCGCCAGTGGCTGCTCGTCGTAGATGCGGCGCAATTCCTCGTTGGGGTGCTTTTCAAAAGTGCCGTCCTTGCCCTTTTTGCCGTTCAAGGCGGAGTCCAGCGTGACATCCAAATCGTCGCCGATCAGTTTGCAGACGGCGTTGACTTCGCCAAGGGGCATGTCCATGACGCGGCCGACATCCTTCATCGCCATCTTGGCCTTCATCACGTTGAAGGTGATGATTTGCGCCACGAAACCGTACTTGTCGCGCACCCATTGGATCAGGCGCGGCCTGCCAGTCTGGCACATGTCGATGTCGATATCCGGATACGCCTCGCGCTCCGGGTCGGTGAAGCGTTCGAACAGCAGGCCGTATTTCACCGGGCAGCCGTTGGAGAGGCCCAGCACGAAGCCGGTCATGGTGCCCACGCCCGATCCGCGGGCGGTGCAGGGGATGCCGTTGGAGCGGCCGAAGTTGACGAAGTCCCACACGATGATGAAGTAGGCGCTGATCTTTTTGTCGGCCAGGATCTTCAACTCGCGCTCGAGCCGTGCGCGGATCGGTTCGGTGATGCCGGCGGCGCCGTAGCGCCACAGCAGGCCGGCTTCCGACAGCAGGCGCAGGGCCAGGTCGCACTGGTCCTTGAGTTTGGCGTTGTCAAAGGGTTGCCCGGTGGACGGGTCAATCGAGCCGTCCTTCACCGGGTGGATGATGAGCTCGTCGCAGAAATCCTTGAGCCATTCGTTGGAGCCGGGCGCGAATGCGCTTTGAAATTGCGCCATCTGCTCGCCGGCAGTGCCGGTTTTTTCCAGGATGGCTTTGATGCGCGGGCCGAATTCGGGGTTGACCACCGGGGCGTAGGTGCTCTTGAGGTCCAGTTTCACATTGCAGCGGTCGGCGATTTTGACCGTGTTTTCGAGCGCTTCCGGCAGGTCCTTGAAGGCCTCGGCCATTTGCGCCGGCGTCTTCACATACAGGTCCTTGGGGTAGGTCAGTCCCTTTTCGCTTTTCAATTTGCCCATCGAAATGCGGCACAGCGTGTCGTGGGCGTCCCAGTCTTCGGCCGTCAAAAAGTGCGCGTCGTTGTCGCAGACCAGGGGGATGCCCAGTTCGCGGGCCATCTCCACGATGAGCGGATTGATGTCGCTTTGCTTGGCGCGCGGGCCTTCCTCATGCGATTCGTCGTAGCGCTGGAGTTCCAGGTAAAAGCGCGGCTCACCCTTGTCATTGGGGCCGAAAATCTTTTTGTGCCAGCGCGCCTCCGCCTTGGCCAATTCCAGGAATTTGGCATCCTTTTTTTCGACGAAGCGTGTCAGGAAATAAGCGACAGAGGAACCCAGGTGGCCGTTGATGGCGATCAGGCCTTCGTTCCATTTTTCCAGCGTTTCCAGGTCGGCGCGCGGGTTGCCGTAGAAGCCCTTGAGGAAGGCGTCTGAGGACAGCTTGAGCAGGTTTTTCCAGCCTTGGTTGTTTTCGCACAACAGCACCAGGTGGTGGCCGCCGGTGTCCACCTTGGTGGCGGTGCGCGCCTTGGGGTCGCGGCGCACGGTGCGGGCGACGGGCAGGCCCTCTTCATCGCGGGCCACGTAAGCTTCAATGCCCAGAATCGGCTTGATCGGGGCCTTGATTTTTTTGCTTTTGTCGGCCGGATCCTTGGCGGTGTATTCGGTGGCCCGGGTGTAAAACTCGACCGCCGCGAACAGGTTGCCGTGGTCCGTGACGGCCAGGGCGTCCATGCCGTTGGCATGGCAGTAATCCAGCAGGTTGCCCAGTTGGTTGCCGCCGTCCAGCAGCGAATATTCGCTGTGCAGGTGCAGGTGGACGAATTTGGACTGCACGCCGGCGGAAGCGGTGGATTTGTCGAATGGGGCGGCGGGGGGGGGCATGGGGGTAGTTTACGGATGTTTGGGGCCGGCCCGGGACGGGCTCCAACGCCCCTAGAATGAACGCCTTCGCAAGGAGCCCCGCATGCCATCCCCCATTCCCATCTACCGCGAGCAGGGCAAGACTTGGCAGGTCGACACCTGCCGGCCGCAGATGGCCGCCATCGCGCATAAAAAGATCGTTTTTCACGGCCTTTCGCACGGCACCTATCCGGGCGCCATGTTGGCCAGAAAGGAATTGCCGCAACTTAGCGGCATCGGGCATTGGGTGGCCGTCAAGGCGCAGGATTGGGGGCTTGACCTGCACCGCAACGAAGGGGTGGAAATCTGCTGGCTCGAAAGCGGGCAATTGGCCTTTGAGGTGGATGGCAAGCCGTACGACTTGCGCCCCGACGATCTCACGCTGACCCGGCCGTGGCAGGCGCACAAACTCGGTGCGCCCCATTTGGGCGCCAACCGGCTGCATTGGCTGATTCTCGACGTGGGGGTGCGCCGCCCCAACCAAGCGTGGGTGTGGCCGGATTGGGTGGTGATGTCGGCGCAAGACCGCGCCGAGTTGGCGCTTCGCCTGCGCGAAAGCGACCGCCCCGTGATGCCGGCCAGCCCGGAAATCCGCCATCTTTTCCGCCGGTTGGCGCAGGCCGTGGAAGCCCATCCGCAAACCAACCAGGCCACGCCGTTGGCCATTTTGATCAACGATCTTTTGTGGCGCCTGCTGGAATCATTGCGCCATGCCCCGCAGCTTAAGCAAGGGACGGTGCGCGACCAGGAGACGGCCTTGCGCGAGCGCACCGTCGACCTGTTCCTGGAGGATTTGCTGCGCCACCCCAAACATTTGGAGCATGCCTGGTCGGTCAGAAGCATGGCCGCCGAATGCGGCATGGGAGTGACGGCTTTCACCGCCATCGTCCGCGGCCGCATCGGGGCGACGCCCATGGAGTGGCTGGCGGTCCGCCGTTTGGAGCGGGCGGCGCGGCTTCTGCGCGATGAACCCGGGCGGCCGGTCACCGATATTGCGCTTGCCTGCGGTTTTTCTTCCAGCCAGTATTTCGCCACGCGCTTTGGCCGGCAATTCGGCTGCACGCCGGGGAAGTGGCGGACGTAGGGCCAATAAAACCTTTGTTCCGGCACAAGTTGCGCCTTATGCTGACGGCGCCCGGCGATCGCGCCGTTATCCCTGGACCCGCCCCTTTTTGGAGCCGCCCCGTGAGTGAATCACCCGCCTTGGTCATGACCCGTTTGGGCTTCCGCCTTGACCCCAACAACCTTTACCAGCAGGTCGTGACGCAGGTGCTGACCGCCGCCAAGCAGATGGAGTTGCCAAGCTACCTGCAACTGCTCATGGCCCAGCCCAAGAACGAGGTGAAGGTGCACTTTCCCGTGCGCATGGATGACGGGCGTTTCACGCTGTTCAAGGGCTACCGGGTGCAGCACAGCAACCTGCTGGGCCCCTACAAGGGTGGCATGCGCTACCACCCGCATGTGAGTCTGGACCACATCAAAACGCTGGCGCTGGTGATGACGATGAAGTGCGCGCTGGCCGACCTGCCCTACGGCGGGGCCAAGGGCGGGGTGCAGGTGGACCCGCACCGGCTCTCACGCAACGAACTGCAGACCCTCACCCGCCGTTTCACCAGCGCGCTGGGCGCCAACATCGGGCCTGAGCACGACATTCCCGCGCCCGACCTTGGCACCAACGCGCAGACCATGGCGTGGATGGCCGACACCTACATGAACATTTCCGGCGGCATGCCGCGGATGAACGCGCTGTCGGTGGTCACCGGCAAGCCCCTGAGTTTCGGCGGCTCGGAAGGGCGCGAAAAAGCCACCGGGCAGGGCCTGCTTTACGTGTTGGAGGAACTGCTGCCGGAATTCAACCTGGACGTTTCCAACATTTCCTTCAGTCTGATCGGCTATGGCAATGTGGGCTCATGGGCGGCGCGCCTCTTGGCCCACCGCGGCTCCAAATTGAAGGCGGTGCTGGACCATACCGGGGCCATCGTCAATGCCAAGGGGATCGATGCCCAGGCCCTGACCGCGCATGTGATGACCAAGGGCGGGGTGGCCGGGTTCACCGGCGCCGAAGCGATCGCGACCGAGGATTTTTACGCCTATCCGGTGGATGTGTTCATCCCGGCCGCTTTGGAGCAGATGATCGACGGCAAGCACGCCCGGCACATCAATGCCAAAGTGGTGGCCGAAGCGGCCAACGCGCCCACCACGCCGGAAGGCGAACGGGTGCTGGCCGCGCGCGGCATCACGGTGTTGCCGGCCATTTTGTGCAACTGCGGCGGCGTGACGGTGTCGTACTTTGAATGGAAGCAAAACCGCCAGGCCGAGAGTTGGAGCCTGGAGCGGGTGGACCTGGAACTGCGCCACCACATGCGCCGCGCCGCCGCCCATGTGAAACAGAACGCCGCCAAATACAAATGCGATTGGCGCCAGGCCGCTTATTGCGCCGCGTTGTCGCGCGTGGCGGATGTGTATGCGGTGCGCGGGATATTCCCGTAAAAAGGCGCGGAGTCGCCGTCGCAGCGGCGGGTCACGGGGCTGAGCACTTCCTTGATGCGGCGCTTGACGATCAGCCAGTTGTTGTTGACCGCCCCTTGCAGCGGGTGGCCCCACGGGAAGCAGATCGCCGCCCGTTGCGGCGGTATCAAACTGGCGAAGAGTTGGTGGACACAAGTCTCCGGCGGCGGGGGTGGCAGCACCGCAAGGTTGCCCGGGGCGGCGCAAGGTGGTTTTTGCGGAGGGCGTTGAAGGGGTATCCACGCGTTGCAACCCCCGCTACACTCCGCCCATGCCGCGCAAACCCGCCAATCCCGACGAACTTTCATTCGAGCAAGCCATTGAACGCCTGGAGGCCTTGGTGGACGAGGTCGAGGGCGGTTCGGTGGATTTGGAGAAGGCGCTGGCGCGCTACGCCGAAGGCACCGCGTTGATCAAGCGCTGCCAGGGGGTGTTGGACAGCGCCGAGCAAAAAATCGCCGAGTTGGCGTTGGATGCCAAGGGCCAGTTGCGCGTTGGAGGGTCGGCTTTAGCCGACCAATAACCATCGAGTCGGAGCATGGTCTTGGTGATACCCGTTTTCTTTTTTCTCGGAATTTCTAGGCATTCATTCATCCAACTGGCCGGCCAAAGCCGACCCTCCCTTCATGAACTCCCTTCCGCATTGGTTCTGGCTCGTCAACTTCTTCGCCCTGGGCGCCTGCATCGGCAGTTTTTTGAACGTGGTGGTGTGGCGTTCGCCGCGTGGCAAATCGCTGGTGTCGCCGCCTTCGGCCTGTCCCGGTTGCAACCACCGGTTGGCGGCTTTGGACAACATCCCGGTGTTGGGTTGGATCCTGCTGCGCGGCCGCTGCCGCTACTGCAAGATGGCCATCAGCCCGGAATATCCGGCGGTGGAGGCCTACACTGGCATCCTGTTTGCCGGTATGTACATCCTTTATTACATGACGCCTTGGCGGCCGGCCTTTGCCGAAGCCGGGTTGACCGAATCCTGGCCGCTGTTTGCTGTGCACTTGATTTTGGCGGCGGCGCTGGTTTCGGTCACGTTGGTGGACACGGCCTTTGCCATCATTCCCTTGTGCATCCCCAATTTCGTGGCGGGCGCGGCGCTGTTGGTGTTGCCGGCGGCGGCGGCCTTTGGCCTGTTGCCGCAGTCCGGCGAATTGGTCCGGGAGCCGGTGGCTTTCGGCGTGTCATCGGCCGGCGGTTTGCTGGCGGTGGCCGGTGCGCTGTTGATGCTGGGGTTGGCCAATCTGCTGCTGCGCCTTGGCCTGTTGCCCCACAGTTTTGAGGGGGAAATATTTGAAGGTGATTTTCAATTCCCCGAAAGCAAACCGTGGACGCTCAAGACTGTGCTCAAGACGGCGGTCATCACCTGGTGTTTGGTGTGCGCCGTGGTGCTGGTGGTGGGCTGGGCCAAGGGTGATTGGCCCGCGGCCATCCGGGTGGGCGTGGCGGTGGCCCTGCCGCTGGGTTTGGCGGCGTTGGCGGTGATCACCGCGCGCTCCATGCCTGATCTGCCCACCAGCGATGCAGCTTTGCCGCCGCTTTCCAATCCACGCAAGGTGGCTTGGCGCGAGGCGTTGTTTGTGCTGTTTCCGCTGGCGGGGGCGGCCGGTGGCGTGCTGCTGGCGCAAGTTTGGACTTTCGACGGCGCGGCCTTGCCGGTAGCCCTTCATGCGGCGGCGGGGGTGGCGGCAGGTTACCTGGTGGGCGCCGGCATGACTTGGATGGTGCGCATTCTGGGCACCTTGGCCTTCCGCAAAGAGGCGATGGGGCTTGGGGATGTGCACCTGATGGGTGCGGTGGGCGCGGTTTTGGGCCCGATTGCGGCCGTGGGTATTTTCCTTATGTTGGCCCCTTTCATGGGGTTACTGGGGGCCTTGGGGTTGTTTTGCCTGGGCAAATTCCGCTCCACGACGCAAACCAGCCTGGCCTTTCCTTATGGGCCGTACCTGGCCTTGGGGACTTTGGTGGTGATGGGCATTGGCCTAAGCATTCCCGATGCGGTGGTGGCGGCAGGGGTGGGCAAAATTCTGGCTTTTCTGGGAGTGGAGCCCATGAACGAAGGCGGGATTCTCGCTACATTGCACACCTTGACCCGCCAATTGGCACACTGAAAAACGGCGCATGGATGCGTCTTTGCCCTTTTAAATTTTCTGGAGAACATCATGAAACGGATTTCCACTGCCTTCCTTCTCGTCATCGCTGCCGCCACCTTTGGCACCGGTTGCACCTCCGTGGGCACCGCCGAAAATTACCAGGCGGCGCGCGCCCAGAATGTGGATCTGCACAAGGAACTTGACCGCGCCCGCGCCGCGGCCGATGTGCTGCAAACCAATGCCGCCGAATTGAGCGAGCAGAACAAGCGACTGCAGGCCGAGAACGCCGCTCTGCAGGCCCAGTTGGCCGGGGCCCAAAAACCGGTCGCTGCCGGCAAACAGAGCGGCTTTGAAGGTGTCTCGGGCGTGGAGTCCGAAAATGACGGCCGCCGCGTGACCGTGCGCATCGCCGGTGATTTGCTGTTCGCCGCCGGCAAGGTGGACCTCAAGGCGTCTTCGCAAAAGACCCTGGATGATGTGGCCAAGGTGCTGGCTGAAAAATACGCGGGGCACACCGTGCGCGTGGCCGGCTTCACCGATGCCGACCCCATCGCCCGCAGCGGTTGGAAAGACAACCTGCAACTCTCCTGCGAGCGCTCCTGCGCCGTGGTGCGCCAGTTGCGCTCCGATGGCGTGCCCTTCACCACGATGTATGCCGCCGGCTTCGGTGAAAATCAACTGCGCGAAACCAAGGCCAAGAGCCGCCGCGTGGAAATCGTGGTGGAACTGTACTGAATGGGTTTGCGGGCCTTGCCCCGGCATGAAATTTGGCATTCAAAAAAGACGCCCGCCATTGCGGGCGTCTTTTGCATTCCTTGCATCGTCGGACGCCGGCATGCACAATGGCCGGCGCTCCTGCTCTACAATCAGACCCCATGAAACACCTCTTCCTGCCGATATTCTTGCTCATCCTTGCCTGCGGCCGCATCAAGGCCCAGGAAACGCTGGGCCCCACGGTGCCCCTTGAAGTTGCCCCGGCAGAGAGTCTCGCCTTGGTGCGCGGGCCGTATTTGCAGCAGGTGTCTTCCTCTTCGGCCCTGTTGCGCTGGACCACCAACATGCCGTGCAGGGGACGGGTGGTGTTCCACATGGTGTCGGACAAGCCGGTGGTGGAATTGATCGAAAAGGCCGATGACAACGCCAAAGTGCTTGAGCATGAAATCGTGCTCAAAGGGCTGTTGCCCAACACTTCCTATGCTTATGTGGTGCAGAACAACGGGCTGGCGTTGGCCAATGCCTTTGGTCCCGGTGCCGGCCAATTCAAAACCGCGCCGCGGACCGGCGACGATGTGCCGGTCCGCTTTTGGGTGGTGGGGGATTCCGGCACCGCCGACAAAAACGCGGCGGCGGTGTACAACGCGTTTTTGGCGACGGCCAAGGACAAGCCCGCCGACCTGTGGCTGATGCTGGGTGACAATGCCTATGAGCGGGGCACCAAGGAGCAATACCAGAAGGCGGTGTTTGAGATGTATCCCGGCATGTTGCGCAACTGCTGCCTTTGGCCGACCCTTGGCAACCACGATGCCTACAGCGCGTCATCCGCCAAGCAAAGCGGCCCTTATTACGATTTTTTCACCCTGCCGACCAAGGGCGAGTGCGGCGGCGTGCCCTCCGGCACCGAGGCGTATTACTCGTTCGACCACGGTCCGGTCCACTTCATCTGCCTTGATTCGCAGGATTCCAACCGCAAGCCGGACGGGGCGATGGCCAAATGGCTCAAGGCTGATCTGGATGCCAATGCATCGGCCTGGACCGTCGCCTTTTTCCACCATCCGCCCTACACCAAGGGCAGCCACGATTCCGACGAGGAGCATGACAGCGGCGGCCGCCTGAAAGACATGCGCGAAGTGTTCCTGCCCATGCTGGAAAGCGCCGGCGTGGATTTGGTGCTTTGCGGCCACAGCCATGCCTACGAGCGCTCGTACCTGATCAGCGGGCATTACGGGGAGAGCAAGACGCTGACCAAGGCGATGATCAAGGACGGTGGCGACGGCGACCCCGACAATCTGGTTCCGGGCGGGGCCTACGACAAAAAAGCCAACCCCAACGCCGAGGTGTGCGTGGTGGCCGGCAGCAGCGGGAAAACCAGCGGCGGCAGGCTGAATCATCCGGCCATGTGCTGTTCGCTCAATCTGCTCGGTTCGCTGGTGGTGGAGATCAACGGCAAAAAACTCGAGGCGAAATTCCTGACCGACAAGGGCGAGGTCAAGGACCGCTTTGTGATCGAGAAAAAATAGATGCGCCGGCCTGCCGTGCGGGTTGGTGCGAAAACAAAAAACGCGCACCGATTTCATCGGCGCGCGTTTTTTTCAGGGCATTTGTTCAGGCGGTTGGAATGGGGGCGGCCGGGGGCATCCGGACCTCCCTGGCTTTGGGCCACAAACCCGCCACCACCAGCACAATCCCCAGAAACAGCGAAAAATCACGCCATGGGATGTCACTGGTCCAGTGCACCAAGAGCGTGGGCGGGGGGCGGTATTGGGGCACCACGCTTTCGGCCGGCGGCAGGATGGGGTTGAGCCAGTTCTCCACCGCATCCACGGAAGTGCTGCCGGCCACATAGTCCTGCAAGCCGTAGACCGAGGTGGCATTGGCCGCCGGATCCATCCTTGGCATGGTCAAGGGGCGGGTGCCCACGGGTTTGAGGCGCAATTGGGTCAGTGCCAGGTGCTCCAACAGCACCGGGTCGTCGTACTCAAGCGCCAACAGCACGTTTTTGTGGCGTTCCAGGGTTTCTTGGGCGCGCGTCTCCTGCAGTTCCAGCACCCGCAACTGGTGGGCAATCTCCTGGTTGCGGATCATTTCGGGAATCAGCAGCGTCAAGGAAAGCACCAATAACCCGGCGCCCAAGCACAGCCACGAGGCGGCTTCGCTGATGATCCATTCGCCAGCCGGTACCGGCGCCATCAACGGCTCGGATTCAGGTTCGGCATCGAGCAAGGGCTCGGCCGTTGGTGGGGTGGCGGCAGGGGTGGGGGTGGTGTCTTCCATGACGGGCTCACTATTATCGGCGATTGCGCCTTGGTTGGCGTAAAATGCCGCGCTTCCCCTGTTCCGTTCATATTTCTTCCCCGTGTGGCTCCCCATGGCTGATCCGTCCCCACCCTTGGCATCGCTCCCCATCCTTGGCCAAGCCCGGGAAGAGGGGGGGGGCTGCTGCTCCACCTCCGGCGCCTTGGTGCATGCTGCTTCCGGCGGATCCGGGCCTTCGGTGTATTTGGAAACCTTCGGCTGCCAGATGAATGAACTTGATTCGCAGCTGGTCACCAGCCAGTTGCGCGGGCTGGGCTACCGCTTCACCAGCGACTGGAAAACCGCCGACGTGGTCTTGTACAACACCTGCTCGGTGCGCGAACAGGCCGAGAACAAGGCCCTGACCCGTGTGGGGTGGATCGGCATGCTCAAGGTGGAGCGCCCGGAAATCGTGCTGGGCATCATGGGGTGCATGGCCGAGCGAGACGGGGCCGACATGATCCGCCGCCACCCGCAAATCGATGTGTTGTGTGGTCCCGGCGAGCTCGACAAGATGCCGATGCTCATTGACAACATCCGCAAAACGCGCATTGCCGACCGGCCATTCAGCCTGCGGGCCCGGCATGAAAAAGGCTTTGCCGGCGCGGCGCAAATCGCCCTGCAGGGCAACACCACCCGCCGCAGCGCGACCTTGTCCGCCGCCGAAGACACGCTGGAGGCATTGGACCTGTCGCGTTCCTTTTCCCCCCACGAGCCGGGTGCGGTGGGCGAAGATGGCGTGCCCCTTGGCAATCCGCGCACGGCCTATGTCCGCATCACGCGCGGCTGCAACAAATTCTGCACCTATTGCGTGGTGCCCAACACCCGCGGGGCCGAGGTGCACCGCCACCCCGATGCCATCGTGGAAGAATGCCGCAAACTGGCCGCCGCCGGCGTCATCGAAATCACCCTGCTTGGCCAAACCGTCAACCATTACCACTACGATTTGGCTAAGGCCGTGCGCGGCGCCGACGGCCATTGGCAGCCGCAAGTGGGCACCGTGATCAGCCCCAACAAGGGCACCGGCGGACCCAGCCCGGTGTTTTCGCCCACCACCGTGTCGTTTGCCCAATTGCTGCGGCGCATCCATGACGAGGTGCCCGCCATTGTGCGTTTGCGCTTCGTCACCAATTATCCGCGCGACTTCGGCAATGACATTTTGGAAGTGATCCGCGATTGCCCGCGCATCTGCCGTTATCTGCTGCTGCCGGTGCAAAGCGGCTGCGACCGCATTTTGGGCAAGATGAACCGCGGCTACCGGGTGGCGCAATACCGCGACCTGATCAAGCGCGTGCGCCAGTATCTGCCGGATGCCGAGCTGGCCACCGACATCATCGTGGGCTATCCCGGCGAGACGGAGGAAGACTTCCAAGAAACCGTGGATTTGATGCGTTTTTGCCGCTACAAAAATTCCTACATCTTCAGGTATTCCCCCCGGCCCGGCACCGCGGCGTACGACAGCACGGTGGATGATGTGCCCGAAGAAACCAAAAAAGCCCGCAACCAGGCCTTGCTGGCCCTGCAGAATGAGATCGGCATCGAAGTCCACAAGGCCTATGTCGGCAAAACGGTGGAGGTGCTGGTGGAAGGCGTCTCGCGCAAGGGCGAAAAAGACGCCAATGCGGCCGACAAGAATGTGGTTTTGGGCTGGGCCAAACCGGAGGTGGAAATCCAACTCACCGGCCGCACGGGCGGCGACATCATTGTGCTGTTCCCAGGTGATCCGGCCCTGGTGGGGCAGATTGTGAAAGTCAAGATCGAGTCGGCGGCGCCGATCGCTTTGTTCGGGAAGAGGGTGTGACTCCCATCACCGCTGTTTAAACAAAAAACCGGCCAATGGCCGGTTTTTTGTTTAAGTAGCGGGGGCAGGATTCGAACCTGCGACCTCCGGGTTATGAGCCCGACGAGCTACCAGGCTGCTCTACCCCGCAATCTGGTGGACGCGAATGATAGCCGCGCCGCGCCTTGGCGTCAAACGCCGGCAGTCTTTTGTGTTGCGTCAATCCGTTTTCTTGAAAAGGCCGGGAAAATTTTCTTGGAATCCTCCTTGCGCAGGCGTAGGATGCGATCCGACCAAGGATGGTCAAACCCACATTCACCCGTTTCCAGGAATCAAATGGCATCTTCCAAACGTCCCGCAGTTGACCGCCGTTGTTTTGTTCTCGATACCAATGTGCTGCTTTACAACCCGCGTGCGGTGCATGTGTTCGACGAACACGACATCGTGATCCCTTTCACCGTGCTTGGCGAGCTCGACAAGTTCAAAAAAGAGAACACCGAAATCGGGCGCAACGCCCGCGAGGTGATCCGCGAGCTGGACAAATTGCGCCTGGAAGGATCGCTGGCCAGCGGCGTCAAGGTCGGCACCAAGGGCGGCTCGATGCGCGTGGCTTTTGACGAGGGAAACATGCCGGCCTGGGCCCAGGGCGGCAGTCCGGACGATCGCATCATTTCCGTGGCCTATGCGCTCAAGGAACAGGGCAAGCCGGTGGTGATGATCTCCAAGGACATCAATGTGCGCCTCAAGAGCGATGCCTTGGGCATCCCGACCGAGGATTTTGAAAACCAAAAAGTGGATGCCGACCAGCTTTACACCGGCTTTGACGAGGTGGTGGTGGCCGGCGCCCTGATCAACCGCATGCACAAGGAAAAGCAGCTGCCCATCGCCGAACTCAAGAAGTTCAAGCCGCTGGCCAACCAGTTCGTGCTGCTGGTTGACGCGCTGGATCCGTCGCACAAAAGCATGGCCCGGCGCATCGGCGACACCGAATTCCTGATGCCCATCGCCGGTTCGCGCAAGGCGGTTTACGGCGTCCTTGGCCGCAACGCCCAGCAAACCATGGCGCTTGACCTGCTGATGGACGATGAGATCAAACTCGTCACCCTGATCGGCACCGCCGGTTCGGGCAAAACCCTGCTGGCCGTGGCCGCGGCGATGACCAAGACCATGATCGAAACCCGCTACGACAAAATCCTGGTGGCCCGCCCCATCATGCCCATGGGGCGCGACATCGGCTATCTGCCCGGCGACAAGGATGAAAAGCTGTCAGTGTGGATGCAGCCCATTTTCGACAATCTCTCCTACCTGATGAGCAACCGCGGCGAGCCCAACAACGGCAGCCAACAGGCCGAAAGCAAGCCGGCCGAAGCCCGCGTCAAGCAGCTGTTGGCCAGCGGTCAATTGGTGATGGAACCGCTGACCTACATCCGCGGACGCTCGATCCCGCACCAGTTCCTGATCATCGACGAGGCGCAAAACCTCTCGCCCCACGAAGTCAAGACCATCATCTCGCGCGTGGGCGAAGGCACCAAGATCGTGCTCACCGGCGACATCGACCAGATCGACAACCCCTACCTGGACGCCAGCAGCAACGGGCTTTCGTACACCATTGACCGGATGAAGGGCCAGGCCAAGGTGGGGCACGTCACGCTGATCAAGAGCGAGCGCAGCGAGTTGGCGTCGTTGGCGGCGGGGTTGCTGTAAAACCGGGAGGGCAGACTGAAGTCCGCCCTCCCAGTCGCTTCCAAAGCCGCCCCCAGACAAAAATCCCGCACTTTCAACTATTGCCTTTTTTTTGGGCTCTGTCATCATGCCCACCTATGTTCATCGGCATCGACATCGGCACTTCCGGCACCAAAGCCCTCCTGCTCAAGACGGATGGCATGGTCGCCGCTTCGGCCTCCGCGCCACATCCCTTGTTCACACCCAAGCCGGGATGGACCCAGCAGCAGCCCGACGACTGGGTGGCTTCGGCCATTGCCGCCGTGAAATCCGCCCTGAAAAAAGGCAAAGTCAAGCCCAAAGAAGTGGCGGCCATCGGCTTCTCCGGCCAGATGCACGGCTCGGTGTTTCTGGATGCGCAATTGCGCCCGGTGCGACCGGCTTTGCTTTGGAACGACCAGCGCACGGCCGATGAATTGGCGCCTTTCACGGCGGCGTGCGGCGGCCGCGCGGCGCTGGTGGCCAAGGCCGGCAGTCCGGCGCTGACCGGCTTCACCGCGCCCAAGGTGGCGTGGCTCAAACGCAACGAGCCCAAGAATTTCGCCAAGGTGGCCCATGTGGTGTTGCCCAAGGACTATGTGCGTTTGCGCTTCACCGGCGAACTGGCCTGCGATTATTCGGATGCCTCCGGCACCCTGTTTCTTGATGTGAAAAAACGCGCGTGGGACGCCGAGTTGGCCAAGGCCGCCGGGCTGACCTTGGCGCAATTGCCAAGCCTGATGGAATCCAGCGCAGTGGCCGGCAAGTTGAATGCCGCGACCGCCAAACTGTTGGGCCTGCCCGCCGGCATCCCGGTGGTGGCCGGCGGCGCTGACAATGCCTGCGGGGCGGTGGGCCTTGGCATCGTCAAAGAGGGCGTGGCCATGGCCTCACTGGGTACTTCCGGCGTGGTGTTCGCCGCGACGTCTTCGCCCAAGTTCGATCCTGCCGGATCGGCCCACACCATGTGTTCGGCGGTGCCTGACGGCTACTGCATCTTTGGCTGCATGCTGTCGGCCGCCGGCTCGCTCCAGTGGTACCGCGACAAGTTGTTCCCCGGCATTCCGTTTGAAACCTTGATGCAAGAAGCGCAAAAAATGGCGCCAGGCGCCGAAGGCGTCTCCTTCCTGCCATACCTGGCCGGCGAACGCTGCCCGCACCCGGACCCGCAGGCGCGCGGCGCCTTCACGGGTTTGTCACTGGCCCACGGCCGCGCGCACCTTTCGCGCGCGGTGGTCGAGGGCGTCACCTTCGGCATGAAGGATGTGCTGGGCGCCCTGCAGGCGGCCGGTGTATCCCCGAAAAACCTGCGCCTGACCGGCGGCGGCGCGCAAAGCAAGTTCTGGCGCCAATTGCAGGCCGACACCTACGGCCTGCCTTGTGAAACCGTCGCCGGGCGCGGCTCCGCCGGCGGCGAAGAAGCGGGCGGCCCGGCCTTTGGCGCGGCCCTGCTGGCGGCCGTGGGGGTGGGCGCGTGGAAGAATCTGGAGGGTGCTTGTAAGGATTCCTTGGCCAAGGGCGTCTTTCACAAACCCAATGCCAAGGCACATGCCGGATATGGCCAAATCCATGCCGTTTGGCGCAAGTTGTATCCGGCGTTGGCGGCTGCGCGGGCCTGATTGCCGTTCTTTCTCCCCTTTTTTGGAGACTCCCATGCAACTGAATCGCCGTGACTTTTTGCGCATTTCCGTACTGACCGGGGTGGCTGTTTCCACCCAATCCCTGCTGTCGTCGGTCTGCTGGGCGGCGCCTGCGGCTTCGTCACCGCGGCGCATCGGGCCCAATGACAAGTTGAATGTGCTTTCCATCGGTGTCATCGGGTCCATCGGCAGCACGGACCGCCACCAGGTGGCCAGCCATCCGCGGGTGCGCATTGCGGGTCTGTGCGATGTGGATGCCAATTATCTGGCGCAGGCCGGCAACGAACACAAGGATGCCTTCCGCGTCAAGGACTACCGCGAAGCATTCGGCAAACATGGCGACAAGTTCGATGCCGTGATCGTTTCCACCCCCGACCACACCCATTGCGCCATCGATACGCTGGCGCTTTCCATGGGCAAGCATGTGTACGGCCAGAAGCCGCTGGTGCAACAGTTGGAAGAATTGACGATCCTGCGCCGCGCGGTGGAGGCGAATTCCGGCCTGTCCACCCAGATGGGCAACCAGCGCATGGCCATTCCCGGCCGGCGCGCGGCGGTGCACATCCTTAAAACCGGCATGCTGGGCAAAGTGAAGGAAATCTTCGTCAGCACCGGCTCCGGCCTCAAGGGTGGCGGCAACTATTTCAACAACCGCCAACTGCAGCCGGTGTCGCCTGCGCCGGCGCACCTGGATTGGGATCTCTGGCAAAGCGGGGTGCAGCCGCTCATCGAATACCGTGCGGGAATCGCACCGCTCAAGTGGCGGTCTTATTGGAATTACGGCACAGGCGGCTTGGGTGACTGGGGCTGCCACCTGTTGGATGTGGTTTTTTACGCCTACCCCGAACTCGGCAGCCCGGTGGCGGTCAAAGCCGAGGTGAACGACGCGCCCGACGCGTGGTTCCATGCCCGCACCTGCCGCACCGTGCTCACCTACAAGGTGTCTTCACCCGCCTTCGCCGGCAATGAAGTCAAGGTGCACTACAACGACGAGGGGCAGGTTCCCACGCCGGAGCAACTGGGCATTCCCGGCAAGGCATTTGACGCAAACATCACCTGCGTCGTCTGCGAGGGCGGCACCCTGATGCTTTCCGCCGGAGGCGGCTTGGAAGTCTGGCGCGGCGGAAAAAAGGAAGACTGGGCCAAATTTCCCGGCATGCCGAAATTGAGGGGGTTCAACCACTGGCACGAATGGGTGAACACCGCCCTTGGCAAGCACGACCCGGAACTGCATTGGTCCCCTTTTCAAGTCGGCCTCAAGATCACCGAAGCCACCCTGCTGGCCGTCAAGTCCACGCGCTTTGCCGGCGAGGAGTTGCAATGGGATCGCGCGAAATTGGCCTTCACCAACCATGCGGAGGCAACGCGCACCATCGTGAAGCGCACTTACCGCAAGGGGTTTGAGCCGGTGCGGGTTTGAGGTTTGGATTTTCTGTTTTGATTTTTTCTTCTTCCTCTTTTGGAGTTTGTGAATGTCCGGATCTTCTTTGGCTGCGCCGAATCGTACGCCACTTTTCATTGCAAGTTGCGTATCGCTGATAACGACCTCGATGTTTTTTGTGGTGCGAGCCGACATCATGGATGCCGTCGGCTCGGCTTTTCACATGAGTCATGAAATCGTCGGATGGACTGTCAGTTCCGTGTTTTGGGGATTCACCTTGGGCATCATTGCATGCGCATTGGTGGTGGATTTGTTGGGGATGAAGTTCCTTCATATTTTGTCCGCCGTGGGCTATATCGTGGGAATCGGATTGATTTTGGCTGCGCCAAAGCCAGCTGCAAGTGCGCCAGAAATCACCAGCATCACATCAAATTCAAGTTCCTTGATGCTTTATGCAGGGTTTCTGCTTGCCGGCATTTCACAAGGAATCGTGGAAGGCGTCATCAATCCATTGGTGGCGTCCATCTACAGCAATCAGAAAACCAAAAAACTCAACGTGCTTCATGCATGGTGGCCGGGTGGCATGATCGTCGGTGGTTTGATCGCTTGGGCCATTGGCAAAGCAGGATTTTCCTGGGAAGCCAAGGTATCCATCATTTTTGTGCCATCAGTCATTTATTTGGTGATGGCACTCATGAATCGTTATCCGCAAACCGAGCGGGTGGAATCAAAAATTTCGGCAGTTGACATGTTCAAGCAGGTGCTCAATCCGTTCTTCCTGATCATTTTCGGGATCATGTGGATCACCGCGGCTTCTGAACTCGGGCCCGACCAGTGGTTTGGTTCCATCATGAAGAGCATTGTTCCGCAATTGGGCAACAATGCCATTCTCTTTCTGGTGTACACGGCTGGCCTCATGTTCGTTTTGAGGTTCTTTTTCGCCGGATTGATCCACAAGTTTTCGCCCTTTGTGACGATGATGGTTTGTTCGGTGCTTTGTGCCGGAGGGCTGTTCTTCCTTGGTTCCATTGGCAAAAGCATGACGGGGGCGGTTCCCCTTGCCATCATTGCCGCGACGCTGTTTGGTGTTGGCAAGACCTTTTATTGGCCCACCATGCTGGGCGTCACCAGCGAACGCTTTCCCAAGGGCGGAGCCTTTTTGATGAATTTGGTGGGTGGTGCAGGGATGCTGTCCGCCATGTTGGCATTGCCGCAGATTGGCGGCCTGATGGACGCGCACAAGGATGACCCGGGCATGGTGTTGCGTATTTTCTCCATTTTGCCGGGGGCTTTGATTGTGATCTTCGCGCTTATCAGTCTCTACTTCAAATCCAAAGGGGGCTATAAAGCCCTCTCCATCAGCCATGCCGACGAGGCGCCGGCTTCAGAAATGTGATTGTTTCATGTGTGTCAAAAAAAGAACCCCGGCGGCCAAGGCCGCCGGGGTTCTTTTTTTTGTCCAAATCACGAAAATAATCCGCGAGGATGTAAAAAACCAGCGTTAAAATAGGCGACTTGCTTTAGTACCCTAAAAGGGTATAATTGAGCCACGAGCCAAGCAGGAACGCCTTCCATGAACTTCATTGAATCCATTCCTTTTACCCGCCGCCGTCCGGCTTTGATGACGGATAAGGAATTTGAGGAGGTCAAAAAACATCTTGCCGAGCATCCTGACGCAGGGGACAACATCCCAGCCCTGGACGACTTGGCAACAGCCCTTAAAAAGCAAGCCAAAGTAGCCAGAGACGAGCGTGAAAAAGCGTCAAAGCCCAAGAAGAAATAGCCGCATCCATTTTTAGAAGGTATCTCCCCATGAGCAAACTACTCGCCGAAATCAAAGAAGCTCAGCAGAATTTTCTCGACCATGCCGAAGGCAAAATCACCCTTCGCACCCATCACGTGCCGAGCAAGAAGCCCATCGTCATTTCTAAAAGCCGCATCTTGAAGATCAGGGCGGCAAACGGCATGAGCCGGGAATTCTTCGCCCGTTGCCTTCATACTTCCGGGCGCACCATTGAAAAATGGGAGCAAGGCGTCACGCGCCCATCCGGCCTTGCCGCCACCATGCTCGCTCTTTTGGAAAAGCGGCCTGAGTTGGTCGGAGAATTGGCTTCTTTGTAAGCCACTCCGCCACCCCCAAACAAAAAACGCCTCTTTCGAGGCGTTTTCCATTGCATATTCAGCCACTCACCGCCTATCCCTCTCCACCACCGCATAAGCATTGTGATTGTGGATCGACTCGAAGTTCTCGCTCGCCACCCTGAACCACGAAATCTTCTTTTCCTTGTCCAGCGCCACCGTCAGATCCCGCACGATGTCTTCGACGAACTTGGGGTTTTCATAGGCGTCTTCGGTCACGAACTTCTCGTCCAAACGCTTGAGCACCGCGAACACCTGGGTGCTGGCGCATTTTTCGACGATGGCGACCAGTTCCTCGATGGACATGAAGGCGCCTTTTTTGAAGCGCACGGCGGCTTCCATCTCGCAGCGCTGGTTGTGGGCGCCGTAGCGGGAGATCTCCTTCGAGCAGGGGCACAGGCTGGTGGCCGGCACGCGGAGGGTCAGGATGAAGTCGTCACCCTTGCTCGAGGCGGTGGAGGCCACGGCTTCAAGCTTGACCTTCAAATCCATCTTGCCGCGCTGGCCGGTGATGGGGGCCTGCTTGGTGATGAAATAAGGGAATTCCAATTCCAAATGGGCTTCGCTGGCGTGCAGGCGCTCGCGCATGATGTGGACGAAGTCGAGCAGTTTGGCGGCGTCCAAGGCTTCATGGTGCTCGTTGAGCACTTCCAAAAAGCGCGACATGTGGGTGCCTTTTTTCTCTTTGGGCAGGGCCACATACATGTTCACCATGGCCACGGTGTGCTGGTCGGCGCTTCCGTTTTGGCCCTTGAGGGTGATGGGGTAGCGCACATCCTTGACGCCCACCTTGTTGATGGCCACGCCGCGGAGGTCGGCCGAACCCTGCACATCGGGCATCGGGGGTGTTGATTTGACGGTCTTTTTGACGGTCTTGGGGGCGGTGGTCTTGGCGGTTTTGCGGACGGGCTTTTGGATGGCCATGAAAATCTCGGGGGGAACTGGGAAGTGAGGCTGGAATGAGGTATTGTAGGCAAAGCCAAGTGCCCCGGTGGGCGCCGGAACCCCTGCCCGGCCTGCGCCCGTTCCGCCCTGAATTCGCCCTTTTTCCCCCATCCAAGCATGGCCACCAAGAAAAAATCCGCCGCCAAGGAACCCGCCATCGAAGTTGAGGAGTCCTCCGCCACCCCCAGCACGCCGGCCTTCCAGTCCAATGCCGAAGTCGCGGTGCCGGTGGAGGATGTGAAACTGCCCGACGACCTGCCCATCCTGGCCCTGCGCGGGTTGGTGGTGTTCCCCGGCACCATCGTGCCCCTGCAGGTGGGCCGCGCCTCATCGCTCAAACTGCTGGACGACACGCTGCCGCATTCCAAGGTGGTGGGCCTGACCCTGCAGAAAAAAGAGGACGACGACGAGCCGAATTTCGCCGGCATGGAGCAGATCGGCACGGCGGTGGCCATCCTCAAGGTCATCCGCCAGCCGGATGAAACCGTCACCGCCATCGTGCACGGGCTGCGCCGCATCCGTTTGGTGGCGCCGGTGCAGGAAAAGCCCTATTTGAAAGCGCAGATCAAGGTGCTGCCGCACCAGTCGGTGGTGCGCATGACGGCCAAGGACGCCAAATCCTTCCAGGCGCGCGTCAACCGCCTGCGTTCGATGGCCAAGGAATTGATCGAACTGACCCCCGGCGCCTCCGAGCAGGCGCTGGCGGTGGTGCTCAACATCACCGATGTGGGCGGGCTGGCCGATTACCTGGCCGCCAACATCGACATTTCGCTGGAGGAGCGCCAGAGCTTCCTCGCCGAGGCCGACGTGGTCAAGCGCGTTTACCGCATCCACGACCTGTTGGTGCGCCAGTTGGAAATGGCCCGGTTGCAGAACAAAATCGGACAGGACGTGCAGAAGACCATCTCCGAGAGCCAGCGCAAATTCTTCCTGTCCGAGCAGCTCAAATCCATCCAGAAGGAACTGGGCGAAGGCAACGAGTCGGAGGAAGTCATCGCCGAGATGAAGAAAAAAATCGCCAAGGCCAAACTGCCCGAGCATGCGGCCAAGGAGGCGGAAAAGGAACTCAAGCGGCTGGAAACCATGCCGTCGGGCAGCCCGGAATATTCGGTGATCCTGACCTACCTTGAAATGCTGGCGGACCTGCCGTGGAGCGTGTCGGCCAAGGAATCCATCGGTTTGCCCTACGCCCAAAAAGTGCTCAACCGCGACCATTTCGGCCTGGACAAGGTGAAGAAGCGCCTGCTTGAATACCTGGCGGTGCGCAAATTGAACCCGGCCGGCCGCAGCCCGATCCTGTGCCTGGTGGGCCCGCCGGGGGTGGGCAAGACCAGCCTTGGCCATTCGGTGGCCGATTCCATGCACCGGCCCTTCGTGCGCCTGGCCTTGGGCGGCGTGCGCGATGAGGCCGAGATCCGCGGCCACCGCCGCACCTACATCGGGGCCATGCCCGGCCGCCTGCTGCAGGAACTCAAGCGGGCCGGCGCCAACAACCCGGTGGTGATGCTCGACGAGATCGACAAGCTGGGCGCCGATTCGCGCGGCGACCCGGCCTCGGCTTTGCTGGAGGTGCTCGACCCGCGCCAGAACCACGCCTTTGTGGACCGCTACCTCGATGTGCCCTTCGACCTGTCCAAGGTGCTGTTCATCTGCACCGCCAACACCGCCGACGAGATTCCCGCCGCGCTGTACGACCGGCTGGAGGTGATCGAGGTCAACGGCTACACCGACCACGACAAGGCGCAGATCGCCCGCCGCTACCTGGTGCCGCGCCAGATGAAGGAAAACGGCATCAAGGCCCGGGATTGCGTGTGGATGCCCGAAGGCATCGCCAAGGTGATCGAGAACTACACCCGCGAGGCCGGCGTGCGCGAACTGGAGCGCCAGATCGGCAATGTCTGCCGCTCGGTGGCCGCCAAGGTGGCCGCCACCCACAAGCACGGCCACATCCCCATCGACGGCAAATATGTGGTGAAAGTCCTGGGCGGCGAAAAATTCATCCGCGACCTGGACACCCGCTGCCACGGCGCGGGCACGGTGGTGGGCCTGGCCTACACCTCGGTGGGGGGGGAGATCCTGTTCATCGAGGCCACCAAATTCCCCGGCAAGGGCACCTTGACGCTCACCGGCCAACTGGGCGACGTGATGAAGGAATCCGCCACCATCGCACTTTCGCTGTACAAAAACCGTGCCGCCTCGCTGGGCCTTGATCCGCGCCTGTTCGACAGCCACGACCTGCACATCCACGTGCCGGCAGGCGCCACGCCCAAGGACGGCCCCTCGGCCGGGGTGTCGATGTTCACCGCCATCGTGTCGCTGGCCAGCGGACACCCGCCCAAGAAAGCCATTGCCATGACGGGGGAAATCACCTTGCGCGGCCGCGTGCTGCCCATCGGCGGGGTCAAGGAAAAAACCCTGGCGGCGGCGCGGGCCGGCATCAAGACGGTGATTCTGCCCTTGGAAAACAAGCGTGATTTCGCCGAGGTGGACGCGCAGGTGAAGAAGAAATTGGAATTCAAGTTCGTTTCCAATGTGGATGAACTGCTCAAGGAGGCGATTCCGACTTTGGTGCCGCCGAAATCGACGGCGGCGCAGAAGAAGTTGTGTTGAAAAAAGACGCGGCGGGCCGCCTCACCCT